>NZ_RYDN01000013.1:0-84659 GCF_003968735.1 Flavobacterium sp. RSP49
CCGCTTCACATAGCGTGTTTCTTCATGTTTTTCCATTAGGATACTTTTTGTGTATCGCTATTTCAGGACGGGACAATGATTTAAATTAAAAACCATTAAGAAAGTAAAGCTATTAAGCTTAAAACTTAATCCATCATAATTTCTTAATGGTTAAAAAAACTATTTTAATTTTTGCAAATACATATTCACCACATTGTCTAATCCCAGATAAATAGCTTCGGAAATCAGTGCATGACCAATAGAAACTTCGAGTAATCCCGGGATATTTTGTTTAAAAAACTGAAGATTATCCAAACTCAAATCATGACCTGCATTGATCCCTAATCCAAGCTCATTGGCTAGGATAGCAGCGTGTGTGTATGGCACAATTCCGTTTTGATTTCCTAAACTGTATTGGTGTGCGAATGCTTCGGTATACAATTCAATTCTTTCGGTTCCAATTTTTTTTGCACCTTCAATCATTTCGAGAACAGGATCTACAAAAATGGACGTTCTAATTCCGTTTCGTTGCAACTCCTGAACAATTTCAGTCAAATAAGAAGCGTGTTTTATGGTATCCCAACCAGCATTAGATGTTATGGCATCAACAGCATCCGGAACGAGAGTTACCTGAGTCGGTTTTATTTCCAGAACAAGATCTATAAAGGTTTTTTCTGGATTTCCTTCTATATTATATTCCGTATAAACAGTCGTTTTTAAATCCCGTGCATCCTGATAGCGAATGTGGCGCTCATCCGGACGAGGATGTATGGTAATTCCTTGCGCTCCGAACTTTTGAATGTCGGCAGCTACTTTTAATAAATCAGGAACATTTCCTCCACGAGCATTACGTAAAGTAGCTATTTTATTGATGTTTACACTTAATTTTGTCATTGGAACCCTTTTTGATTAAACCAGTACTATTTCTTGAAGCAAAAATACAAAGTAAAACTTAGGAGTTTTTGCTTATTTTTGATTATTTTGCATGAAATATTTTTGCCTTATTTATGATCGGAATTACAGACTATATAACCAATGATTTTAAAGCGATTAACAACCAAGATACTATTGCGGTTGTTCAAGAATTCTTCAATGACGTCCACTTTTCACATTTCCCAATAATCGAAGAAGGGGTGTATCTGGGCAGTATTGCCCGCGAAGATCTAGAAACTTTTGACAGCACTAAAAAAGTATCTGATTTTCGTTATTCACTCGAAGGTTTTTTCACAAGAACTAATACAATATGGCTTGATGTGCTAGAAGTTTTTGCAAAAAATCAGACTAATTTAGTTCCGGTTTTAGACGAAAACAACACCTACGTGGGTTATTATCAAATAGAAGACATCATGAAGTTTTTTCATGAAACTCCTTTTTTAAAGGAACCCGGCGGCGTTATCGTTGTCAAGAAAGCCGCTTTAGATTATTCGATGAGTCAAATTACCCAAATAGTCGAAAGCAACAATGGTAAACTTTTAGGTGTATTCGTCTCCGAATTGGATGTTGAGAGTGTCGAAGTTACCTTAAAAATAACGTTAGGCGCTATAAATGAAATTATACAAACTTTCAGAAGATATGATTATGAAATTATATCCGAGCATCAAGAAGACAATTACATCAATAATTTAAAGGAACGCTCTGATTATTTAGACAAGTACCTTAATATATAGTGCTCGTTTAACCGATTATTTGTTTAATCGATTAAATACTAAAACAAACATATCAACATTAAACGATTACACAAAAAGATGAAAGTAGCGATCTACGGCCAATATTATCAAAACAGTACCGAACCTATTATAAATGATATCTTTGTTTTTTTTAACAAAAATAATGTAGAGATGATTATTGAGTCTCATTTTTTGCTGATGCTCAACGAAAGAAAAATTGTAGAAAAAAAATACAAAACCTTCACATCCCATACTGAGCTTGATTCTAGTTTTGATATGCTCATCAGCATTGGAGGAGATGGAACTATTTTAAGAGCGGCCACTTTGGTACAGGATTCCGGAGTTCCTATTTTAGGAATAAATGCGGGAAGACTAGGTTTCCTTGCTACCGTCCAAAAAGAGAATATCGCAACATTCATGCAATTTGTCATTGACAAAAAATACACCCTCTCAAAAAGAACATTACTGAGCGTGACCTGCACGCCACCAAATGAATCCATCCAAAAAATGGATTTTGCCATGAATGAAATTACGGTCAGTAGAAAAGACACTACATCGATGATTACGATAGACACGTACTTGAATAACGAATTTTTAAATTCATATTGGGCCGATGGGTTAATTATATCAACACCAACAGGATCTACCGGGTATTCCTTAAGTTGTGGCGGTCCAATCTTGACACCTGATGTAAAAAGTATTGTCATCACCCCAATTGCCCCCCACAATCTAACGGCCAGGCCTCTTGTTGTTCCGGATGAAACAGAAATTAGACTAAAAGTTTCCGGACGAGAGGAAAATTATTTAGTATCCTTAGACTCCAGAGTTACCTCGGTAAAGAACGAATCCATACTGACCTTAAAAAAAACCCCCTTTCAAATTAATATGGTAGAAATACCCGAAGAAACTTTTTTGAAAACCCTTCGAAGCAAATTACTTTGGGGACAAGATAAGCGCAACTAAATCATTTTAATAAATAATATACGATTCTACGTTTTTTTTTCGTTTGAATAAATAAAACACTCACTTTGCGCAATTTACTTGTCAATTAATCAAAAAAACACACATTTAACTGATTGAGTATTGAATCGTATTGATTATTATTATATTTGCACGCAATTTTTGATTGAATGAACAAGATTTTCTATTTATTGTTTTGCTTACACCCATTGATGAACACCCAAGCTCAGATCCACGAAATTGGTGTTTTTGCGGGTGGAAGTAACTTTGTAGGCGATGTTGGTCCTACGACCTACCTTGCGCCAAACGAACCTGCTTTTGGGTTGTTGTACAAATGGAACAAAAGTCCAAGACATGCTTATCGCTTTTCATACATGCAGTCAAACATAAATTCAGATGATTCAGATTCAAAAGAAGCAGCAAGAAACCAAAGAGAATATCGTTTTGAAAACAATTTAAAAGAAGTCTCTTTAGGGCTTGAATTCAACTTTTTTGATTTTAATCTTCACGATTCTCGAACTAAAATTACACCTTATGTGTTTTCAGGACTCAGTTATTTCCTGAGCAGGTACAAATTGACAGACACGCAAGCAGGTACAACAGCCGAAGGCATAACTGAAAGAAGAAAATCAATAGCGATCCCAATGGTTTTAGGAATCAAATCAACATTATCTCCCACTTTAATATTGGGATTAGAAACCGGAGCACGGTATACGCTGACAGATAATATAGACGGAAGTTATAATGGAAATTTTGGGAATATAAATAATAATGATTGGTATGTCTTCACTGGCGTTACGCTAACGTATACTTTTGGAAACAAACCCTGTTATTGTGCAGAATAAAAAAATGAATTTACTAGACACTATAGATGCGACTAACCTACCAAACCATTTGGCTATCATAATGGATGGTAATGGCCGTTGGGCAAAACAAAAAGGGCTCTTACGAGCTTTAGGTCATGAAAGCGGGACAAAATCAGTAAAAAAAATAATTGAAGCCAGTGCTAAACTAGGCATTGATTTTCTAACACTCTATGCTTTTTCTACCGAAAACTGGAACAGACCCAAACTGGAAGTAGAAACCTTAATGAAGGTACTCATCAACTCCTTAAAAAAGGAATTAAAAACCTTACAGGAGAACAATATAAAACTGAATGCAATTGGTAATTTAGAAAAATTACCAAAATCTGCACAAAAAGAACTCCTCGACGTTATTAATAAGACAAAAAACAATACGCAAATGACACTAACCCTAGCGTTAAGCTACGGTTCCAGGGAGGAAATTGTCACTGCTGTAAAAAACATTTGCAGTAAAGTTAAAAATAATATAATTTCAATAGACGCTATTGACGATTCCATTATTAATGAGCATCTTTACACGCAAAATTTACCTGATGTAGATTTATTAATACGAACTAGTGGAGAGCATAGAATAAGTAACTTTTTGTTATGGCAAATTGCTTATGCAGAATTATATTTTACTGATGTATTGTGGCCAGACTTTAAAGAACAAGATTTATATGAGGCTATCATTAGTTATCAAAAAAGAGAACGTAGATTTGGAAAAACAAGTGAACAAATTAAATAATTATTTAGTGTTAAATAAAAGCATCAGAATAGCCCTCACCGTTTTAATTTTCGGAAGTTTTACACAAGTTAAAGCACAAGAAAGAGTTCCTTTTGATCAAGGAAAAAAATACATCCTAGGAGATGTAACAGTTGTTGGCGATATCACTTTCAATACTCAAACTGTAGTTACTTTTGCTGGTCTACAAAAAGGACAATCGATAACTATTCCTGGTGAACAAATAAGCAGCGCCATAAAAAAACTAGGGAAACTAGGATTGTTCGATGAAATTTCATTTTATATCAATAGAATAGAAAATGACAGCATCTATCTTGATTTGAATATCGTGGAATTACCAAAATTGAGTGGTGTAAAATTTGTAGGTGTAAAAAAGTCGAAAACGGAAGGTTTAATTAAAGACAACAGCCTTAATAAAGGGAAAGTAGTCAATGAAAACTTAATTACCACGACAAAAAATTACATCGAGAACAAGTATAAAAAAGATGGGTATTACAACACCAAAGTAAACATAAACACTGCCAAAGACACAACAACGATAAACCAAGTCAACATGGTTGTCAATGTAGACAAAGGAAATAAAGTAAAAATACAAAATATTGATTTTGTGGGTAACACGAAAATATCCGACAAAGTATTGCGTAAAGCAATGAAGGACACCAAACAAAAAAACTTCCTGCGTGTTTTAAAAGGCTCTAAATTTATAAAAGAAAAATACAAATCGGATTTAGAAAACGTGATCGCTTCTTACAAAGAGAAAGGCTATAGAGATGCCAGAATACTTTCGGATTCTGTTACCTATGACAAAGACAAAAATGCCTTGATGATTAAAATAAATGTCGAAGAAGGAAATAAATACTTTTTTGGAAACATTAAATTTTTAGGAAATACCGTTTATCCTGATCAATATCTAAACAGAATTTTAGGTGTCAAAAAAGGGGAAACCTACAACGGAGTGCTTCTGGAGAAAAGAATTGCAGACAAATCAAAACCTGACGGAGAGGACATCACGAATTTATACCAAAACAGCGGTTATTTGTTTTCTAATATCAATGCTGTAGAGGTAAGAACCGCAAATGATACCATTGACTTTGAAATCAGAGTTACTGAAGGACCAATTGCATACTTCAATAAAATTACAGTTGTAGGAAACGACAAGACCAATGACCGAGTAATTTACCGGGAATTAAGAACCAAACCAGGAGAAAAATACAGCAAAGAAGAGTTAGTACGAACCATTAGAGAGATTGGACAATTAGGATTTTTTGATCCGGAAACTATCGATCCAAAGTTCAAGAATGTTGATTCAGGAGCAGGAACTGTTGATATTGAATACAATCTAACAGAGAAAGGATCCAGCCAAATCGAACTTCAAGGTGGTTATGGTGGTGGTGGTTTCATTGGAACATTGGGACTTTCTTTTAATAACTTTTCAGCCAGAAACTTACTCAATAAAGAAGCCTACAAACCACTACCAATGGGAGATGGCCAAAAAGTATCGCTACGTTTACAGGCCAGCACCTTTTTTCAAACGTATAGCGTCTCGTTTTCCGAGCCTTGGTTTGGAGGTAAAAAACCCGTGTCTTTTAGCACCTCATTGTCATACAGCAAACAATTTTTGAATAATTTTATAACACAAAGAGCCGATAGAACTAAGAGTTTTAATATCATTACATTATCCGTTGGCTTGTCAAAAAGATTAACGGTTCCGGATGACAACACGTATTTATCTCAATCGGTAAGTTACCAACATTATGATTTAAATAATTACAACACTGGATTATTTACTTTTGGAGACGGGTCTTCCAGAAACTTAGCGTACACCATAGGACTAACGCATACCAATAAAGGATTCAATCCTATATTTCCAACATATGGGTCCGAATTTAGTTTATCCGCAAAATTTACACCACCCTATTCATTGTTGAATGGTATAGATTATGCCACACTAGGCGATAAAGAAGAATATAAATTAAAAAATACTGTTGACCGACAAAATGAACCTGATGGAAATGGGAATATTGTTCAAATTGGAGATTATATTGACACTAACGGAAACAAAGTGACTGATTTTAACCTTGCAGCAACAAACATCAGTAAAGTAGATCAAGAGCGATTTAAATGGTTGGAATATTATAAAATAAAGTTTAAAGCAGACTGGTATACTAAGATTTACGGAAAATTAGTCCTTAGAACGTTGACTGAATTTGGTTTTCTCGGAGCATACAATCAAGATAGAGGTTCAGTTCCATTTGAACGATTTTATCTTGGGGGCGACGGACTGGCTAACTTTTCTATGGATGGTAGAGAAACCATACAGCTAAGAGGGTATCCTAATAATTCATTGACACCCGTAAACAGCACAGAAGATCAAATTGGAGCTACAGTTTTTAACAAATTCTCAATGGAGTTACGCTATCCGATAACATTAAAATCATCCGCATCAATTTATGCTTTGGCATTCATGGAAGCAGGTTCATCATTTAGTGATTTCAAAAGCTATAACCCTTTTGCTTTAAGTCGTTCTGCAGGAGTTGGGTTGCGTGTATTCATGCCTGCATTTGGTTTATTGGGAATTGATTTTGGCCATGGTTTTGACGCTCTGCCAGGAGAAGCAGAACCAAACGGATGGGAAACTCACTTTATTATTGGACAACAATTCTAAAAAATTGATTTAAGATTTTTCTAATACGTCACTATTTATGAGAAAACAATTTTTATATCTATTTTTAATCTTAGCAGTTGCGCAGACGATGAAGGCGCAGACTAGAGGAACCAAACTGGGCTATATTGACATGGAATACATTTTACAGAATGTTCCAAATTATACCGAAGCAAAAGTTCAATTAGAGCAAAAAACCCAAAAATGGAAACTAGAAATTGAAACTAAAAAAATTGAAATCAATAAATTAAAAGATGCGTTAAAAGCCGAAAAAGCACTATTAACCAAAGAACTCATTAGCGAAAGAGAAACAGAAATTAGTTTCCTCGAAAATGAAAATTTAGACTATCAACAAAAAAGATTTGGACCCAGTGGCGATTTGATCCTACAAAAATCTATTTTGGTAAAACCAATACAGGATCAAATTTTTACTGCCGTTCAGGATATTGCTGAAGCAAAAAAATATGATTTTATCTTTGATAAAGCCTCTGATCTTACCATGCTGTTTGCCGCAAAAAGATTTGATATCAGTGAGCAAGTATTACGCATTTTGAACCGTACAGAAAAAAGAGAACAACTGACAAAAAAACAACTTCAGGAAGAAGAAGCTAGAGAAAGCAAGGAAGATGCGTCAGATGAAAATCCTGCATTAGCCGATAGACAAAAAATCCTGAACGATAAAAAAATAGCCCGAGACAAACTGCTCGAAGATCGAAAATTACTTCAAGAACAAAGAAAAAAAGAATTTAATGACAAGAGAAAACAAATAATAGCTGACAGAGAAGCTAAAAAAAATGGCACGGTTTCTGCAAATATTAAAATAACTGACACCGTTACAGCACCATCAGTAAGTGACTTAAAAAAAGACAATGCTAAAGAGACTGTTGAATTAGCCAAAAATAAACAAGCTGACGCCAGAACTAAAACATTGGAAGATCGTAAAAAAGTCATTGAAGATCGCAGGAAAGCTTTAGAAGAAAGAAGAAAAAAAATACTGGAAGACAGAGAAGCTATCAAAAAAGCTAAAGAGGAAAAAATAAAAGAAAATACAAACAATAATTAATTACTAAATATTTTAAAAACGATGAAACAAATCAAAACCCTATTAATTGCTGCCCTTGTTATTTTAGGAGCAAATCAAACACTTACTGCGCAAACAAAAACGGCACATGTAGATGTAAGTGAAATTATGACAAAAATGCCTGCAATGTTAGATGCTCAAAAACAATTAGATAAGTTGAGTACTACGTATGATGCTGATTACAAAAAAATGGTTGAAGAATACCAAGCTAAATTAAAAAAATACGAAGCAGAAGCTGCAACAGTTACTGAAGTTATTAACACAGAACGTTCTAAAGAGGTTCAGGACATGCAAAAAAGAATTGTTGATTACAGAGACAATGCTCAAAAAGAATTGCAACAAAAAGAATCTGATATCGTAAAACCATTAATGGAAAAAGTAAGAGCTTCGATCCAAAAAGTGGGTAAAGCAAAAGGGTATCAATATGTTTTAGACGGTTCAACTCTTTTACTTGCTGATGGTCCAAACTTGACTATGGATGTAAAAAAAGATTTAGGTTTCTAAAAAAAGAACAAAGTTCAAAAAAACTGCTCACCTTATATTAGGACAGAGCAGTTTTTTTTGTTTAACAAATATTCTAGGAAATTAAAATTTCAGCGCGTAACTTTGTTTCTATGGACAACAACGATCAACCTATAGGGATTTTTGACTCAGGAATAGGTGGCACCTCCATCTGGAAAGCAATTCACAAACTACTTCCAAACGAGAAAACCATATACCTAGCCGATAGCAGCAATGCACCCTACGGACAAAAAACAAAAAAGGAAATTGTTGCATTAAGCATGAAAAATACCGAATTCCTGCTTGATATGAAATGTAAATTAATTGTAGTTGCCTGCAATACGGCAACAACTAATGCCATTCAAGAATTAAGAGCTAAATACAATGTTCCTTTCATAGGAATTGAACCTGCAATAAAACCAGCAGTCACTCATTCAAAAACACAAATAATAGGAATTCTGGCTACACAAGGCACACTAAACAGTGAACTTTTCAATAAAACCACTGAGAAGTATCAAGATACTAAAATAATTGAGCAAGTGGGACATGGATTGGTGCAATTAATTGAAAATGGAGAGATCAACTCGCCCGAAATGACCACATTACTTCAAGCCTACCTGATTCCTATGATTAATGCCAATATTGATTATTTAGTCTTAGGTTGCAGTCACTATCCGTATCTGATTCCTCAAATAAAAAAAATACTTCCTAAACACATTCACATTATAGATTCCGGTGAAGCAGTTGCCAAACAAACTCAAAACATATTGCGGAAAAATATAGGTTTAGCATCATCACAAAGCAACGAACCTATTTTTTATACGAACACCAATCCAAAAGTATTGACTGAAATTTTAGAAAACAAGTATACGGTAGAGCAGGAAAATTTCTAAAACGGCTGAATATTACTCCTTCTGGAACCAACTGGAATACATAACATAATTATTCGAAATGCGTTCAATTTCTCCTGCAAAATCGGACTGATCTATATCCTTAACTTTTCTAGCGGGAACTCCTGCCCAGATTGTCCCTGAGCCTACAACAGTGTTCTGAGTAACAACAGCACCAGCAGCTACAATAGAATTACTTTCGATAACACAATTGTCCATTACTATCGCCCCCATTCCAATCAATACATTATCGTGAACCACACAACCATGAACGATTGCATTATGTCCAATAGAAACATTATTTCCTATGAGCGTAGGGTGTTTTTTGTACGTACAATGAATAATAGCACCATCTTGAATGTTGACTTTGTTCCCAATTTTAATACAATTAACATCTCCTCTGATAACTGCATTAAACCATACACTACAGTTGGTTCCAAAAGTAACATCGCCAACAATAGTGGCATTTTCAGCAACATAACAATCCTTCGGAATAGAAGGTGATTTACCGTTGACAGATTTTATTAGCATGATAAGATAAATTAGTTAATTGCCGGACAATTGCAATCGTATTTAACAGGTTTACAAAACAAATCAATCCCAAGGGTAATTTGGTGGTAACCACCATTATCAAATTTTACCGCACCAGACAATTGAGAATACGTATAAGCGACCATAAATTGATCAAAATTTACACCCACAATTGGTGTTATATATTGTAGTTTTTGTTTCGAAATTGTATTGCCAACAAGATACTCTGCACCATCAAAACTTCTTCGATAGGACAATCCTCCCCAAACTCTACCAAAATCTAAATTTTTATATGCTTTCAAATTAAGGTCAATTGACTTCTCTTTCGTTTGATCCACCAATTGGAATAAAACAGAAGGCTCCCATAAAATTTGATCTGAATTACCAAAAACGTACCCTGCACTGAATAAAAATTTTCTTAAGTTATCACTTTCATATTCCGTGTAAATATTTCTTCTAATTTCAATTGCATTTTTTACTGTAGCATGCGCGTAAAAATCTAAAAAATTATAGGATATTCCAAAGTCCACATTAAAATACGAATCTTTTTGAACCACCGTTCCATCAATTATTGGATCAAAATCACCTGACTGCAAAAAAGCGGTCTCATCTAATTGACTTTGTATCAATCCACCACTAATCCCGAAAGACAATTGATTTAAATCAATTTCATCTCTAGAAAACATAAGGTGATACGCATACGTCAATTTTATTCCTTTTTGAGAATGATACCCGTTTTTATCATTAAAAAGTATAAAACCCGCTCCTGCTTTTTCACCTACTTTACCATTAAAACTGAGTGTTTGTAATTCAGGCGCGTCCTTCTGATCGAACCATTGCTTACGACCGGTTAACCTAATTTTAGCGCAATTTGCCGCACCAGCCATAGAAGGATGTATCAAGTAATAATTATCTGATAAATAATCTGAGTACACAGGTATTCCTTCCTGAGAAAAGGAATAAAGAGACATCAAAAAAATAATGGCTAGAAATCTAATCTTATTATGCATTTAAATACTTTTTAGTAAAACGGATTCGATCAAAAAACAATATAAATTTATTAAAAAAAAGCAAAGGCAGAATCAAAAACGTAAACTAAAGTTAATTTATTCATTAAAAAATCAAATATAGGTATTCGTAGAAAATAACTTTAGTAAATTCGTAAAAAATTCAAAACTGATGAACAAAGTTACCATAAAAGAGACCCAAAATCCGACGATATTAAAATTTGAATTTAACGATTTTATCACTCAAAATGAAAGTTTTGAATTCAAAAATATAGACGAGGCAAAAACATCCCCTTTAGCACAACAATTATTTTACCTGCCTTTCGTAAAAACAATTTATATTTCCGGGAATTTTATTGCTATTGAAAAATATAATATTGTAGAATGGCATGATGTCAAAGATGCTGTGGCGGAACAAATAGACAAATTTGTAAATGATGGTGGAACAATCATCGCTATAGAAGAAAACAAGCATAAAAAACAACCAGTAACCGTATATGGCGAAACAACTCCTAATCCGTCAGCTTTGAAATTTGTTGTTAGCAAAATGCTTACCAAAAAAGCTATTGAATTCAAAAATATCGATCAAACTGGCGCTTCTCCATTGGCAAAAGAGCTGTTTAAATTCCCTTACGTTAAAGAAATTTTTATCGATGAAAATTACATTTCCGTAACCAAATATGAAGTCAATGAATGGCAAGAAATAACCTTAGAACTAAGAAGTTTCATCAAGCAATACATAGAAAACGGCGGAACTGTTTTAGATGAAAATTATATTGCCACGGTAGCTGCACAAGAAAAAATAAAAGTAAAAGAATTTGATACACTGGATGTCACTTCGCAACAAATCATCAATATATTAGAAGAATATGTAAAACCCGCAGTACAAGCTGATGGTGGAAATATAGCCTTCGATTCCTATAACGAAGCCGACAAAACCGTAAAAGTGATTTTACAGGGTGCTTGTAGCGGCTGTCCTTCCTCTACATTTACTTTAAAAAGCGGGATAGAAAACATGTTAAAAAGCATGTTAAATGACGAAAGCATCAAAGTAGAGGCGATAAATGCATAAAAGGAAAAACATTTAAAATATTGACATAAAAATAGTTACGTTAAAAAAATTGGCGAATTTTAATTTTATCTTAACACCTAGAAATCATGTCAATATTAAAAGTAATTGAAATTCTTTGCAGTTCTAAAACAAGTTGGCAAGATGGAGCTCAAAAAGGAATAGCCAAAGCCTGGAAATCTGTAAAACACGTGCGGTCCGTCTATGTCCATGACCAAAGCGCAACCGTCAGTATTGGTTTTTATAATAGAATTTCGAATAAATCTAAAATTAACTTTCGAACACGAATAGAGTAGCTAAAAAAATCAAAGCGTTTCATCAGAAGCGCTTTTTTTTAGGAGCAATTTCCCGTCATCCGTTACAATCTTTTTCTTTTTAAAGAAAAAAGAAAAAGGATTTCCACTTCTACCGGGGCTAAAAAAATTCCCATGAATAAATTCCATTTTAAAACCAGTCCCTATTTATAACAACACCCCAAAAATCCAGTAGACCGGAAAACACTGATTTCAATATCATTGGCACCAACCCTAGAAAAAGACAAACCCAACATTATAAACACCGCTAATTTCCCAGCCATTAACAACCAACCTGAATGGCACTAAGGCAGCAATGACAGAAATACAAAACTATCAAATTCTCTTTTTTTCAGGCAGGCTTCTCAAGCCAAGAAAAACTGTAATACTTGATTCAAAATAAAACCTGTCTACTGCCAAATACTGATTATCAACAAATTATTAATGATTTAATAAAGTAATCATAGAAAAAAATCACTACTATTGTAAGACCAATCAAATAGAAATACCATGGGACTAGCATCATTTTTAAAAAAATTATTTGGCTCAGCCAAAGAAACGACCAGTGAATTAGCGGACAAAGCCGAAACTAGTTTTGAACACGCCAAAGAAACAGCGGCGCCTTACTTAGAAAAAGCGGAGAGTTTTATAGCAGAAACATTTGAAAAAACAAAAGAAAGCGCAACACCCTATTTTGAAAAAGCAGAACTTTTTGCTGAAGATACTTTTGAAAAAGCAAAAGAAACGGCAGCGCCAATTATAGAAAAAGCAGAACACTTTGCCAGCAATACTAGAGAAGTATTAAGCGAGTATTCAGCCAAAACCGGAGAAGCTCTTGGGGATTTAGTAAATAGTATAAAAGAAAAAACTGATGCAACTGCTGACAAAGCAGCAGATATGGCAATTGAGGGAAAAACAACCGCATCTGAAGTTGTTGACACCCTAAAAGAAAAAGCAAGCGAAACTGCTGACAAAGCAGAAAACTTAGCCAGTGATGCACAAACAACCACTTCTGAGGTTGTTGACACTCTAAAAGAAAAAGCAAGTTCCCTTGCACATGATGGCGAGGAAGAACTAAAACAGAGCAAAAAAGAAACCATAAATAAAATAGAAGAAGATGCCGATTAATTTAATCGTATTTTTGTCCTTCAAACTTAACCTTCTCCTTTTGAGAAGGTTTTTTATTATATAAAAATGAATTTAGATCCAGACCAACTTACTAATTACGCTGATACTTTTTTAAAAGTATTGATAGATTATTCTCCAAAATTAATTTCTGCCTTTATAATTCTATTTGCTGGACTTTATATCATCCGTCTCATCAATAGGTTTATCAGAAGAATAATGGTGAAAAGGAATCTAGACCCTACACTGACAAAATTTCTGGCAGATATTTTAGTTTGGGTCTTACGAATAATTTTATTTGTATCCTTTATTTCGAAACTAGGGATTGAAACATCTTCCTTTGTGGCCATTCTCGGTGCAATGGGACTTGCGGTAGGCCTATCACTTCAGGGATCACTCTCCAATTTTGCAGGCGGCATGTTGATTATTCTCTTTAAACCCTTTAAGGTTGGCCATACAATTGAAGCCCAAGGGGTCATCGGAACTGTTAACGAGATACAAATATTTGTAACCAAATTAATAACCGCTAACAATCAAACTATTTTTATACCCAATGGATCTTTATCAAATGGGAATATTACTAATTATTCGTTGCAAAAGATCAGAAGAGCTGATTTGACAATTGCTATTTCTTATGATACGGATATTAAAAAAGCACGCGAAATGATCACGGCAGTTCTAAAGAACAATCCAAAAGTGCTTGAAACACCTGCTGCTGAAGTATCCGTAAAAAACCTCACCGACAGCGCCATCCAAATAGCGGTAAGACCTTGGGCTACAAATGAAGATTTTTGGGGTGTTTATGCCGATACATTGGAAAACTGCAAACAAGCGTTTGATACTGCTGGAATTATTATTCAGCCTTATGTTAAGGAGTCGTCAAAAAAGAATAACACGGAGAGTAATGAAATATAATAATAAAGAAATTAAGGGTTTAGCTGTACTGCCAAACCCTTAATTTCTTTATTAAAACCGCATTCCTACAATAAGAAAGGCAGAAGTTACGACACTATTATTTTAAAACCCAGATTCCACAAAAGCAATAACTATTTTTTTGAAGTCGTAATCAAAAAATCTTTCAAATAATAAGGCTCAAAGTACGCAACATCAACGGTGTCACTTACTTTGAATTTCTCATAACTCAAAGCGCTCATTTCTTTGGCAGAAGGATATTTAATCCCCTCTAAAAATATATGGTTTTTTTTAGTTAAAACCAGCTTGCATTTCTCGGCACAATCTCCAACAAAATAGATGGATTCCTGCAAATCTTCAAATGAATTCTCCGTAATTATTTCGGCAAGAACTTCTCGTTTTTTTTCTAAATTCGGGTTAAAAACAGCACTATATACTTCCATTCTTCGCGCATCAATCATGGGAATAATCAATCCGCTGGAAACTGTAACCTGCGATGCCAACGCTTGCAAAGTATCAATAGCAATCAATGGGATGTTCAGTGCATAGCAAAGCCCTTTTGCTGCCGAAACCCCAATTCGCAATCCAGTATAAGAACCCGGTCCTTGACTTACGGCAACAGCAGATAAATCCTGAAGCGTAATTCCGGCTTCTTTGATAATTTCCTCAATAAAAACATGCAATCGTTCCGCGTGGGAATATCCTTCTTCTGCTATTTCTTTACAGAGAATCGTTTTTCCTTCTTTTGCAAGAGCTACCGAGCAATTTTTAGTGGCGGTTTCAATATTTAATAAGTAAGACAAGCCGTTTAAAGTTTAAAGTTTAAAGTTCCTCTCGAAACCTTTAATTTGTTTTATTTTTGAATTACAAAATTCGCATTATTTATCCTGTTTTTCGCTTTTATTTTTTCTTAATTTCCTTGTCCTTTTTCAGCATCACTTTATCTCCTGAATTCAGTTCCTTAGCGACTGTAGAGTATGGCCCGGTAATGACCACATCACCTTTTTTAAGACCTGTCAAAACTTCAATATTAGTATCATCCTGAATTCCGGTTTTAATAACTCTAATTTTTGCTTTATCCCCTACTTTTACGAACACACATTCGTATTTTTTATCACTTTTAGGCGCTGCTTCTTTTTGTTCTTCAGCTGGATCTGCCACTTTAATCTCTTTGACTGAAGCCGTATCTGACTTTATAACAACAGCACTTATAGGCACTATCAGTATATTTGTTTTTGTATCGGTAATAATATCAACCGTTGCGGTCATTCCAGGTCTAAAAGGGGAATATGTTTCTGGTCTCCCTTTAAGTAAATCTTGATAAGATTCCTTCAAAATTCTAACTTTTACTTTAAAATTAGTGACCTGATCAGCTGTCAAAGCGGAACTGGCTGAATTAGAAATACTAGTTACCGTCCCTTTAAATTGTTTTTTTAAATAGGCATCCACCTCCACATTTGCTTCATCTCCTACTTTAATTTTTACAATATCATTTTCATTGACATCCACTTCCACTTCCATATTATTTAAATTAGCCACTCTTAAAATCTCCGTTCCGGTCATTTGTTGCGTACCCAAAACGCGCTCGCCCAGCTCTACATTCAGTACTGAAATGGTCCCGTCAGCGGGTGCATAAATGGTGGTACGCCCTAGATTATCTTTAGCCTCATTTACGGTTGCCGCAGCACTTTGAACATTAAAGTAAGCCGTTTGTTTTGATGCTTTAGCAACTTCATAAGAAGCAACTGCTTTATCCCAATCTGATTTTGAGATAATGCCTTTCTCAAATAATATTTTGTTTCTCTCATAATTTGATTTGGATTCTTTAAAAGAGGCCTCCGCCTGACTCAAAGCAGCTCGTGTACCTGATAAATTAGAAACGGAACGATTGTATCCTGAAGTATACAAATCCGGATTTATCTTGACCAATAAATCGCCTTTTTTAACGGCTTGTCCTTCTTTTACATTCAAAGAAATAATTTCGCCTGAAACCTCCGATGAAATTTTAACTTCAATTTCTGGTTGAATTTTCCCGGTAGCCGATACGGTTTCAATAATAGTTGAGGGATTGACCTGGGCGATTTCAATTTCTGTTCCCTCGTCTTTATTTCCTATAACACCTGCTTTTGAAAGCGTTACTAACAATACAATAGCTGCTACTGAAACACCTAATACAATATAAATTGTTTTTTTTGACATGATAAATTAGTATTTGATAATTGGAATTCCAAAATAGAATTCTAGTATTTTGATTTTAAAAATATAATCGTATTTGGTTCTAATAATTTCTGATTGTGCATTCGTCAGTAAGGTTTGTGATTGATTAAAATCAAATGAATTCATCAAACCTACATCATATTTTTCTTTGGCATAATCGTAAGCGCCTTGTCTCGCCTCAAGTGCCACAACTGAGGATTCATAGGCATTTAGTGCGCCTTTAGCATCTGTAAAGGCAGTAAAAACATTACGCTGCAAATCTAAATCCTGCTGTTCCACTGCAATTTTTGACCGTTCTAAACTTACTTTTGAACGTTCTACATTGTTCCTCACCGAAAACCCATTGAATATCGGAATCGACAATTGTGCTCCAAAAGACTGTCCTTTATTACTATTAAACTGTTCGAAAAACGGGGCTGAATTTTTAGTGCCAATTAGATTCCTCATACTATCAAAGAAAGGGACATCAGCATAAGAAACTCTACTATTAAAGCCGTAAAAACCTTGTAAAGTGGGCTGAAAAGCTCCTTTGGCAATCTCTAGATCTTTCTGTGCAATCTCCAGATTTGTTCTGGCAATTTTCAGTTCAGTTCTGTTTTCTACTGCTTTGTCATAAATAGCAGCTGGAGTTTGTACCATTATATTATTTTTATCTCTAATGTCAGTATCATCTACTACATCAAAATCTTCAAACTCTTTTAATTGCAACAACTGCGCTAAACTTAATTTAGAAATTAATAAAGCATTATCTGCAGCAATAACATTTTGATTGTTCAATGCTACTGTAGCTTTGATATCTAATAAATCCCCACGAGGAATTGAACCTGCTTTAACTAATTCTTCAGAGCGTACATATTGTTTTTCATTAATTCCCAACTGTTCTTTTTGTACTTTTAGATTTTCTTTATTAAAAAGAATCTGTAAGAAAGCGTTGGCAACATTCAGGGCAATATCCTCCTGCATTTTGAGCAATTGGTATTTAGCCGCCACAATTGAAAGATTAGCTCTTCGAAGTGTATTTTGATTTTGCAGTCCTTTATAAATATCCACTCCAACATTGGCTCCAGCCGAAGTAAATTGCGTCGTTTGGTTCTGCAAAAGCCCTGTTGTAATGTCCTGATTCAAACCAATATTCCAAGAATGTGATGCATTTGCATTTAAAGACGGCAGAAAATTTCCGATTGCTCCTTTTTTATCAATAAGAGCTGTTTTACTATCTAATTCTGATTGCTTGATGGAAATATTGTTTTGAATGGCATATTTCACGCATTCCTCGAGGGTCCATTTTTTGGATTGCGCCTGAATAGATAAACTGAACAGCGTGATAAAAACGAAACTGATATAACTATTTTTTTTCATATATTTTAGATGAAAGTGTAACAAAGGTACTACACATATTTAACATTTTTTTAAAAACTGAATTTCTTTTTTAAGTACAGATTTAGTGTTTTACTTCTTCGCTTTTTAAGCCTTGATTCCAAACTTTAATCGTATCGGAAGCTTTAGTTCCACTTTTGATTTAAACATAAATACCATCGCTGTCACCCAAGACTAAGTCCTTTCATATAAATTTCTGCGTCCCCGTTTGAATCTCTACGTATGGTTTTTGTGTCTTCTTATCAAGTTGAATCAGCGCCTCTTTCAGCGTCAATACCTTATACAATTTTTCAAGTATAATTGATGCATTTGCGCTGAAACCAGCGCGAATAAAAGTGTTCAAACTATTGGCTAATGATGTTTTGATTTCAAATTGAATGGCACCATTTTCAGTTTTACCTTTTGGAGCAATGTATTGCAATACGCCGTCAAATTTTTTGTTTTCGATAGCGCCAATGGTAATTTCGATGGGTAATTTTTTTTATTTTGTCCACTTCTAACTCGTCAATTTTTCCCACAAATATCATTCGGCCTACATCTGCAACACTTGCAATTGTTTTCCCTTCATTGAAGTTATTACTTTCAATAACCTGATTCCCTACTTTTACGTGAACAGTATCTAAATTGTAATTCCCGAAATCTGCCTCATCAAGAATTCCAAGTATGTTTAATAGTGTTAATTTCCCTGAACCAGAGGAACCCATAATGGCCACTAGCTCGCCTTCCTTGATATTAAAATTAATCCCTTTTAAAACATATAGTTCAGAACTTCATATTTTATACGATTTGTACAGGTCTTTAATTTCAATCATAATCTGGCGATTTTAAAACACTATTTGATTAGTTTCAACAGTAAATTATACGGAAATAAAAAAAAACTTCAAGGATTTTAACCATAAGACTTCGTTGCAGATAAAATGTTACACTTTAATCTTAAAAAAGAATAGTTTTATTAATTTTACTGCTTTAAACCCGAATTAAATGCCAAAAACGCTATCAACCCTGCTTACACTCTGTTCTATAATTTTATTTTTTAGCTGTTCGTCAACAAATCAAATTGAAGCTTTGAAACCTGAGCCTGACGACGCAACACCATTAGTCTATGAAAATACTCCGTCCTTTATCAACTTGCCCATCAGTATCAAACTGAAAGAAATTCAAAACCAAACCAACACTCTAATGAACGGCTTGATTTACGAAGACAACAACATTGACGATGATGGCATTGAAATGAAAGTTTGGAAATTGGCACCAATAAGTATCGTGAATGACCCGGAGAACTCAGGAGAAAAAATAAAAACTATTTTACCCTTAAAAGCGGTTGTGAAATACCGAATTGGCACTAAAAAAATGGGTATTGAATTGTATGATACGCGGGAATTCAACCTGAATGGCGTGATCACTTTAGTAAGCGAAATCAGCTTAACCAATTGGAAATTGAATACCAAAACCCAACTGCAATCATTGGACTGGAATGAAAGCCCAACGATGCGTGTTTTTGGAAAAAATGTTCCAGTTACCTATTTAATCAATCCTGCTATCCAATTATTTAAATCCAAAATCGAAAATAAAATTGATGCCGCTATTGCGAAATCAATGGATTTCAAGCCAAATGTGTTGACCGCTTTAGAAAAAATTTGCATCCCTTTTCAAATGAGTACAACTTACAACAGTTGGCTTCGTATTGTTCCTATTGAAATTTATTCTACAAATGCCCAACTAAAAAAAGACACTTTTGCGTTGCAAATGGGGATGAAATGCAACATGGAAACCATAATAGGACAAGAACCTAATTCTAAATTTGATGGTTCAAAAATTATTTTAAAACCAGTTACTAAAATTCCAGAAGCCATCACTGCAAATATCATTGCTGTTTCGACCTATCAGGAGGCTTCAAAAATAATGACCAGGAATTTTGCAGGCCAAGAATTTAGCTCAGGATCAAAGAAAGTAAAAGTGCAAAATGTAGCAATTTGGCACAAAACCGGAAAAATGATTATTGCGCTAGAAATAACAGGATCTGTAAACGGAACACTCTATTTGTCCGGATTACCCAAATATAATGAACAAACAAAAGAGATCTATTTTGATCAATTGACCTATGCTTTGGATACCAAAAATAAATTGATGCGCACTGCTAGTTGGCTTGCACAAGGATTTGTATTGCGAAAAATGGAACAATCTTGCCGATATTCCTTGATACCAAATCTTGAAGAGAGTCAAAAAAATATACTGCCTTATCTAAAAAATTATTCTCCAATGCAAGGCGTGTTCATCAATGGAAAAATGGAAAACATTCAATTTCAAAGAATCCAATTGACAAATCAAGCCATCTTAGCCTTTATAAAAATAAAAGGAACCATCAATGTCGCTATAAACGGCCTGAAATAATTTTTCCATTTTAAAAAAATAAAAAGTGCAGTTTAACTGGATTTGTTTTTTTTCATTCGATAAATAGCGTAACCAATCCCCGCGACCAGAAGATAAGGAATTACCATTAAATATACAATTCCATCATTAACTGCTGCTGCTGTAGTGGTATTTCCTTCACTCGTCAATGCCGCGCGACACATTGCACATTGAGCCTTTACAGAAGACGAAAAAAGAAAACAAATTAGTACAAATATAGATGCAGACCACTTTCTGATAATACTCTTGGTTTTTGAAATCTGACTTTTACTTTTAATATACATAATAAGGGGAAATCATTAAATAAACAATTACTCCGGTAACGGCGACATACAACCAGATTGGAAAAGTGATTTTGGAGATCTTTTTATGACTTTCAAAATTTTGTGCTAATGCTCTAACGTATGTAATCAAAACCATTGGAATAATCGCAATCGATAAAATAATATGCGTGATTAAAATCAATAAATAAACGATTCGTAATGATCCTATAGCTACTCTTTCAGAATCCTCTAATATAAGATTATGGTTAGAATCTCCAAAAATAGCAGAAACGGACGTCATGTGATAGGCAACATACATTACCAAGAAGGCGATAGACAACGCAATAGCTCCTGTCATCAACCTTTCGTGAAGTTTCCTTTTTCCGTTTTTAATTGCTATTACGGCTGCTACTAACAAAATCGCAGTAACCCCATTAGTAGTAGCATAAATGGGTGGCAAAAAAGAAAGAGGCGCTACATCATATCCCAAATCTTTTAATTTGACCCCAAAAAGTATAGCCACAACCACTGGTATTAAGATTGATACCGCTATAATTATCGTATTGTATTTTTTTTCTAAAGAACTGTTTTCCATTTACTCTTTTAATAAAATATTAATATCCTGCTGAATGTTCCTTACTCCTTTTTTATCTAAACCATCGTAATATAAAATCGGATTCCCAAAATCATCTTTTCTACAACGAATATTTCCATTCTTATCAATCAAGGCAAACAATCCTGAATGCTCGAATCCACCTGCTGCTTTCTTATTTTCCCCAGCATAAAGATTAAATCCCTTATTGGCCAGATTAAAAATATAGGCTTTATCACCGGTCAAAAAATTCCAATTCGTAGATTTTACTCCTAAAAAGTCTGCATGCTCTTTTAATACTTCTACAGTATCGTGCTCCGGATCTATAGTAATAGAAACGATCCCAAAATTAGGATTGCCGAAAAAACTTTTTTCAATAAGAAGCATACTTTCATTCATCTTTGGACAAATCGTAGGACACGTTGAAAAGAAAAACTCTAAAACATAGACCTTTCCTTTGTAGGTTTCATTCGTTATTTTTTTATTGTCTTGATTTGTCAATTCGAATTGTGGGGCTGGACCAATTTTAGTTAGCTTCTCACCTTCTATAACTGCTGGTCTCACACTGTCCAGACGGTCGCCCTGAACCACTTTGTCATTTTTAATTCTATCTACAATTTTTGGAATCGCATAGATACCAAAAATCAAGATAATAAACGAAATACCGATATATGATTTATTCTTAAACATAAACTATAAATTTAAATTTTTCTGCTGGCATTCTTATTTTTCTTCAGAGCAGCACGATATTCATACAAAATGACTTTAAAATCATCCAGCATTTCATTGCTTAACTCAGCTGGGTGAAACGTATTATACCCCTCTTTGGTATCTTTTACTAATTTCCTCCCTCGAAGATTGCGTTCTTTATCGATGATATACACTTTGGGCGTCCCTAACTTTTGGTCAAGATTCTCGATCAGTTTTAATTGCTTGTGATACGCTTGAATTTCTTCAGCTGTAGCAAACACAAAACGCCATTGCGCCATATCTGTAAAAGCGGACAAGGCATCAACTACTTTCTTCGCATCTGTCTCAGTCCCTGTAGGACAAATTACCACAAACTGGACATCTTTAAACTTATGATACGTTTGATAAATTTTCTGATTTAGGTTAAAAAGGTTCCCTCTGTTTATTAAAAGATCTGTCCCTGAAAACCCCAGAACGGTAACCTTATCATTTAAACTGATTTTTCCTCCGTCTAAAGTAGACCAATCTCCAAAATCAGCTGTTTTCGGGGTTACGATAGGAAGTTTTGTAAAACTGTTTACACCAGAAGCAAAAAAGAGGTACGCAACGATGGGTAAAATAAAAAGAACAAAAAGAACACTATTTTTTTTCATTGTGACAATGCTATTTATTAAAGTACAAAAATAAAAAAAGGCACGCAATGCGCACCCTTTTTTGAATTAATATCGTGTTAAAAATTCCATTTAATGGTGGAATTTTTAAAAACCTCATGAATGTAATCCCCTTCCGTTAAAAGAATGAAAAGCAAATAAATGATCAAGAAAATTAAAGGCAAAACAACTGCACTTCTTAAACTACTTTTTTCTCCCTCCATGTGCATGAAGGCCCAAACTATATAGTACGCCTTATAAATTGTAAGACCATAAAATATCCAGTTAAGCAAATTCATACCCATAAAATTATTCATGTGAAGAACTTCAGGTTTCAAAATCCCAAGAATAACTTCTATTATGGTAACAGCAGATAATATTCCGAAAACTTTCCAGATTCTGCCGATGTTAGATACGTGTACGTGTGACATGATAATTACTTTTTTTGAAAATTAAACAAGATAGAAAACGGTGAATACAAACACCCAAACTAAATCGACAAAGTGCCAATAGAGCCCCACTTTTTCTACCATTTCATAGCTTCCTCTTTTTTCATAGGTTCCAATTAATACATTAAAAAAGATAATAATATTAATTATTATTCCTGAAAGAACGTGAAAACCGTGAAACCCTGTGATAAAGAAAAAGAAATTAGCAAATAATTTACTTCCATATTCATTTCTGACCAGATTTGCGCCCTCCACAACATAATGTGCCTGTCCCAATCGAGATACGGATTCTTCTCTAGAAAGAATTGTTTTCTGTTTGGTAGCTGTCAACACTTCTGTTCGAATCAAAAGTTCAGGGTGAGCTTTGAAACCGGCTTGTACCTCGGCTACAGAATAGGAAGGCAATGTTGGTCCACTCATAAACCATTTGGCTTTATTCGGCGTTAATTGCTCTCTTTCTTCATGCAGATCAGCAGCAAAGTCAGCTAAAGCTACTCGGTTTCCATCTTTATCAACAAACTGAAGCAAACTACCTCCTTTTGTTTCAATAGCGCCGTATTCGCCTTTGATAAAATTTTTCCATTCCCAAGCCTGAGACCCTACGAAAATCAACCCTCCTATAATGGTCAAAAACATGTAAAGGATCACTTTGTTTTTTTTCATTTGATGCCCTGCATCAACGGCCAAAACCATTGTCACAGAGGAAAATATCAAAATAAAAGTCATTAATGCTACATAATACATTGGAGCAGGAACACCATGCATAAACGGAAAGTGCGTAAACACTTCATCGGCCAAAGGCCATGTCTCAATAAATTTAAATCTAGAAAAACCGTACGCGGCTAAAAATCCAGAGAACGTTAAAGCATCTGATAGGATAAAAAACCACATCATCAATTTGCCATAACTTGCTCTCATTGGCTCATTGCCGCCTCCCCAAGTTTTCTCTTCACTATTTGCAGTAGTAACTGTCGCTTCCATAAAAGTTATTCGTTAAAAAGTTCCCAAATTTACGTTTTTTTCTTATTTAAAGAAATATAAAAACAAAAACAAATAAACCCACAATAGATCCAAAAAGTGCCAGTACATTGCACCTAGTTCTATACCAAGGGTTTGAGATGAATTGTATTTTTGTTTAAAATGATTATAAATTATAATCAGTAGTGAAATCACACCACCAGCAAGGTGAATCAGGTGCACAACCGTTACAACATATAAAAAAGTAGTCGTTATTGAGCTTCCACTTCCCGTGAAATAATACCCGTTTTCGACTATTTCTCCAAAACCTGCAAACTGCAAAAAAACAAACAATATTCCTAATGCTAAAGTAGCTAAAAGAAACAGTGTAGTTTGTGTTTGATTGTCTTTTTGAATCGCTTTCTTGGCTAGATAAAAAGTCACACTACATCCTATAATTACTGCAGTGCTGTAGTAAAAAGCAATTGGCAATTGAAAATCCTTCAACCAGTCGGCTCTTGATTTACTCACCACAAAAGCACTGGTTAGTCCTGCAAACATCATAGTCATACTCACCATAGCAAACAACAAAATCAATTTATAGGATCTTGCCGTTCTTGATTTTTGCTCGGCTGCTGTCATTATCATTTCCATAATTTATCTTAAAAATTTATCAAATATATAAACTAATTGTAACAAAGTAATATACGCCACACTAACTAACATCAAAGTTTTAGCCGCATTTGCGGTTCGTAATTTATACAATCGAACGGCATAAAAAAGCATCCAAATACCCAGTAAAAATACAAAAATCGCTGCAATTGGCGTGATAAAAAACCGGCCTGTATACCCTAAAACCGGCAATAAGGAAGCCAAAATAAGCCAAACTGTATAGAGAATAACCTGCAAAGCGGTTCCTTTGTCTTTCTTGCCTGTTGGCAACATAAAGAAGCCTGCTTTTTCATAATCTTCATAAAGAAACCAACCAATAGCCCAAAAATGCGGAAATTGCCAAAAAAACTGAATCAAAAACAAGGTTCCTGCCTCTATTCCAAATTCTCCCGTTGCCGCAACCCAGCCCAACATAAAAGGAATTGCTCCAGGAAATGCCCCCACAAAAACGGACAGCGAAGTCATTGTTTTTAATGGTGTATAAACACTTGTATATAAAAATATGGAAACAGCCCCAAACATGGCTGTTTTCGGGTTGATCGTATAAAGCAATGTAAGTCCTATAACGACAAGCAAACTTGCTACCAGCAATGCAGTGCGTAGAGACATTCTTCCTGTTGGAACCGGACGATTTTTGGTCCTGTCCATCAAAGCATCTAGATCTTTTTCGATTACCTGATTAAAGGCATTTGAAGCACCCACCATACAATAACCGCCTACAGCTAATTTAAACAATACCATCCAATCTAAAGAGTGTAGATCATAAATCCCAAGCATAAATCCTGCAATAGACGAAAACACGACACTAACGGCTAAACGTGCCTTAGTGATTTCGCGGAAATCGACATAAATAGATTTTAATGAAATGGTACTTTGTGTTGCGCTCAATGCTAAAGATGATTTGCTTTGTAAAAACTTTTGCAAAAGTAAGGTATCAAAAGGGATTTGACAAAAAACAATTCATAAAAAACTTTTTAAAATGAAAATGAAAACTAATAGTCAAAATACCAGTTAAAAATGTCCGCCCTCAGCCCTAGAGTAAACCAAGTAGTACTTTCATTAAATGCAGTTGCCGTATTTTTTGAAGGATCAAAAGTCCTGTAAATATAGCTTCCAAAAAGCTTTAAGTTGGTTGCCGGATTAACTAAATAGCCGCCCTGAAAGTCCGCAATAAAAACAGCTGTTTTGTTTCCTTGACCCACTTTTACACCACTGTCAAACGGCCTATTTTCATCATAATCCTTGTAAATATTTCCTCCATAATTAAAACCATCATCTGCGCTGTCAAAATCCAGGCCTCGAGTCCCCATAGTTATTTTTGCGTCAGCAAAATACCTTCCTTTATGGTATCGGGCAATTGCAATAAATTCCTTAAAATTTCCGCCCCACTGATGTCCTATACTTTGATTATTATGTCCATAATTTGTGATTGGAGCACTATGAGAATATACATACGGACGAACATGATTGTACTCTAGCTGCAATAGTAAATTATCCACTTTGAAAGCATCAAAATATTTAATTCCAAGTTGGTATCCGTATTTATTTTTCCAACTGTTATCACGCTTTTTTACATCCCCAAGCGAAAATTCATCGAGAACAAATTGTCCGTACAGGTTAATTTTGTTGCTCCATTTGTATTTATAAGTCAATCCTAAAAGCGCATTTCCGGTTCTTGCTGATGAAGCAAATTCGACCGCACGATAAAAAATTATGGGATTTACAAAACTCATGTCAAATCCTCGCTCATTGGTATTTGTCCAAATCACAGATTCGAAGAAACCTAGATTGAGCCTGTTCGAAACATTCCAACTCAAATAATGGTTGGCCATAAACTTCGTAGCGTAGGTTCTTTCCAGCGTAGCGTCCGGGCGAACATCTTTAAGCCACATATAAGTATTTGTGTATTTTATCTTCCAAAAATTAGTATTCAATTTAAAATAAGGATAAGGACTGGCGCCATCACTTTCTAACAAAGAGCGATAACCATCCCCAATAAAATTTCTTCCGTAACCCAATTGCATATCAATATGTTTGCTGGGCGCAAAAGTCAAATTGGCTTCGGCCAAAGGAAAATCATACGAATCCGTTTTGAAATCTTTTGCAATTCCGATTCCCGGAATAATCGCAGGATTGCCTCCATCCGGTTTGATTGACTCAGCATACCGATTGTAATAATCCGCAAAACGACCCTGACTTTCAAAAATGGTTGTGGTAAAATTGAGTTGTTTTCCTATACCACCACGAAAATTTATCCCTCGTGTATTTACATAAGTATAAGAAGCCTCCGTTTGGGTGGCCTTCCCAAGCTGCAGGTCAAAAATAGGGTTAACTGTAAACCAATAGTCTTCCCCTTGAATTGCAACTGTACTCTCATTCCATAATTTTCTGGCCCACCAGCCGGAAACATTCTTTTTCAGCTTTTCATTGGCTCCTCTTAAGTCATAGTATTTTGACACCTCCGTATACGTATATGGTTTTGATGCCGTATGATTATTGCTCCCCACTTGATTTAACGAAGCATCAAATTGCGCATAATAACTGTGTGAAAAGGGCACATTCAAATGGCTATCAAATTCAGGGTTATTAAATTTTTTATACACGATGCTATCCAGTTCTGTTACCTTTTTATTGCTACTAGGCAGGAATTCGGCTTTCTCCAAAGTTTCAGCAACAACTTCTTCCCTGCTTTTTAAAGGAATTGCAATCGTCATTGTAAACTTATTATAGGTGGGGATACCGTTGTAGGTTGAAGGTTGAATTTTAGGCAATTCTGCAAATACTCTTCTAGTTTCTTTTATTAATTCCTGATCTATGGCATCAACATAAATCACTTTAAAAACCCCCGTGTTGTCTACTTCAAAGAGCACTTTTACCGCTCCTTGAAAATCGCTTTGGACTAGGTGCTCTGGAATTTCAAAGTTTTGAAAAACAAAATCCTGAACCTGATTATAGAAACAGCTTTCTAATGCTTCGGATTGCAAGTTTACACAATCTGGAAAAACAGGAAATCGTTCGGCTGAATTTCCTGACTCTTGCAGTAAACTATTAATCTGCTGAGCGTTTGTATAGAAAGAAGACAGGAACAAAAGCATTACAAACACTGTTTTTTTTACCTCAATTTCCTTTATAAATCTAATATTCATTATGTGAATTTTGACCGTTAGCAATCATTTTAGCTCCCGAAGTTCCTATTCGTCTTACGCCTAATCGGATCATTTCAACAGCTTCCTCATACGTCCGCACTCCTCCGGCAGCTTTTACCGGTAAAGGCGACGCATTTTCGAGCATCATTTTTATAGCAGGAATCGTAGCGCCATTGGGCAGATTATTTTCCGTTTTATAAAATCCGGTTGAAGACTTCACAAAAATCGTAGCGAACAACTCTTGCTGAAAATTAGAGACAATAACATTTTTAATCAAACTTGATAATTGGATGATTTCTTTATCATTGAGCGCTGCAACTTCAATAATCCACTTTACAACTTTCTTATTGGCCAATCCCAATTGCGTACACTTTAGAATTTCATCTTTGACCAAGTCAATTTCACCATTTTTGAAGGCTTCATAATTACAAACAAAATCCAGATCATCAGCCCCATTATCTATAGCCTGTCCGGCCTCAATCAACTTCTGTTCAATTGAAGATCTGCCCTGCGGAAAATCAATTACCGTTCCTATTTCCAAATTTGAATGTGCCGAAAGAATCATTTTTCTAGCTAAAGGAACCATCTCGGGTCGTATCATAATGAGTTTAAAGCGTTCCTCAATGGCTTCCTGAATAAATCCCTGAGCCACAAGCGTATTTTCTTCATGACTGAGACCCGCTTGTACCGCAGTTTTCAAATAGGTTGAGTCTAAATATTGCTTGATATCCATAGCTATTTTGATTTCATAATTATAGTGAACTCTGACTGACAAAAATACATTTTATATGCACATGAGCTTAGTGCTAGATCGTACAATTTAATTATTTTTGATACTACAACTGATACTTTCACTACCTTAAAAATAGTAAAAATCCTGTTCCGTAAAACCGCAACTCTTCTAGTGCCTAAAACATAAAATCCCACAAGAAGTGGGACTTTATCTTTGTGTTTTTATTTCTTAAACAGCACCGCGATTGCTACTGCCAGCACCGCACCGGATGTATTTGCTGAAACATCATATATGTCTGCATGTCTGGAAAGGGTAAACAACTCTTGTGAAATCTCGATTACTATTCCAAAAAAAAAGGAAAACAAAAAAGAAAACACTAACGGTTTTAAACTATTCGAACTGCTTATCTGTTTTTTTAAAAACAAATAACAAAAGGACGTTAGTACAAAATGAAAAAAAGCATGGACATATTTATCTATATTGGACACATTCCCAAGAGGGACATTGTTCAATTGTATTAAACAAAAAAAGGCAATAATTCCAGCCCATACAATAGCTGCCCACAAAAATAGTTGCTTATGCACCAATAATTTCTTTATACGAATCACTCGAAAGAAGCGAATCAAATTCAGCAACATTAGTTACTTTAATTTTTACCATCCATCCTGCGCCATAAGGATCTGAGTTGACACTTTCCGGAGTGTTCTCTAGTGCGTCGTTAAAAGCGATAATTTCTCCTGAGAGAGGAAGAAACAAATCAGAAACCGTTTTAACCGCTTCCACAGTCCCAAAAACCTCATCTTTCTCTAAAGTCTGATCTAAAGTTTCCACCTCAACATACACGATATCACCTAATTCTTTTTGCGCAAAATCAGTGATTCCTACTGTTGCAATATCCCCTTCAAGGCTTACCCATTCGTGATCTTTTGTGTACTTTAAATTTGCTGGTATGTTCATATTATTGTAATTGATAATTATTAAATGATAATTTGAATTTTATGTGACAAATGTAGCAATCTCAATTCAAATCTGGTTTAGATTTAAAGAAAATTAATTCCCAAAATTATACCGAAGTGTAAACCCGGAACGAACATTTGTCAGTGGAAAAGAAGTCGAGATTACTGCTTTAGAAAAAGAATGATCGTAATAGAAAATAGCCGTAAGGTTTTTACTAAAGGAATAATCAGCTTTTACGGTAAGTGACCACAAATTTTGACCGCCTGCCAGCTGATTGTTGTTATAATCCAAGTACCTTACAATGGTTTGATTGTTGCGATAGGACAAATCTGCTTTCAAATTAATATCGCTTTTTATTATTCCTGTGGGATTATCTGCGAGTCTGGAAGAAAAAATAACATCTTTGAAACGGTAGCCTAGCCCCACCACATATTCAATTCCTTTGACTTCGGTCAATAAATTATTATCAAAACTCATGGATAACGCTCTGTCTTTTTTGATTTCGGCCAATACTTTCAAGGAACTTTTCAGTTCAAAATCCATTCGCAACAACGGATTAAATTGCTCTACTAAATTGATATTAGACATGATGGTTTGATTAAAAAAATTACCACTTGCATCAGTTCCGTCGGGTGTTTTATCGTATTCAAAATTTGATCTGAATGCATTTATCGTATATGAAGCCCTGTAATTATGCTGCAGGGAGAATCGTTTGAAATTCTTTTTAAAAACTTCATAACGCATCAGTCCGTTATATTTCACAGCCCAGTTTGGGATTGGAAAGCTTCTAAAAATTCCCAGCGAAACAGCAGAAGCATCTCCCCCAGAATAAGCAGCTAAAAACGCTGGTAACAATACGGCCTGATTATTTTTTCCATAACCCAAAGGGAATCCTTCCGGATCCAGGTTACTCGGATTATTAATGTCGATGCCGCGCTGTGTTGCCAGTCTATTTGCCACAGTAAGCCTGTTTGATCTAAAGTCATCAAATGCAGCTGATATATTTTCATCACTACCCGAAAAGGAAGTTTTTATCAGAACGGTCGATATCGAGAAAATACCCGCAGTGTAGGGAGATCTTGCGTTATAAACGCCATCGGTGACGTCATATTGTTCCGAAAAATTTTCAGAGTAGGCCCGATCTAAAGTCAAATCAATTTTTAAATCCGGCAGTAAATCTACATTTGCTGTAGCTTTAAATAATTTATTTGTCACTCGGGAAAAATTTTGGTTGAAATCCGGATAATTGGTCAGCCATCCATTTTTTGCTGCTTCAAAGCGAACATCATCCTGACTTCCAAAAATAAATCCCAACGATGGTCTTGAAGAACCCAGAAACCCCACGCTTGGTGTGTATCCCGGTAAAACGGTACCGCTATTGTGTGTATAGGTCATCTGAATATTTTTGACACTGGTCAACATCCCAATCAAACCATCTACAAATGGATTGTTTTTTGGAGCTTGGTTTGCATTCCTATTTACTATTTTTTCTCCCGGTTTTGGAGCAGTCATTCTAGGTTTAGGTACGGTCTTAGTACTGTTTTTGGCAAGTCCTAAATATTTATACAACAAATCCATATTAAATGTTGCATTCAAATTATTGGAATTTGCATTTTGAACGGTATTTCCCAGATTATAATTAGTGCCTTCAATTTGTATTTCTGACAAAGCATTACTAGTACGCTGCCAGCTGTAATCACCGGTATAAGAATACGTTGCTTTTACAAAACTGAACAACGGAATTTTATTAATTGGAATTTCATAATTCAAAACCAGTTGTTGCATGTGTTGATTTGGATCTCCCATGTCCCAATAACTATCCCAAATTGTAAACGTATCAATAGGTTCGTTATTCTCGTTCAAATAGCTTTTTACAATATTGCTGGATGAAGCGGTATAGTTTAATTTCAGTGATTTTGTCAAATTATAATTAAATCCATATTGGTAATTAAAAGCAAAATTTCTGCGATACAACGGATCAAGTCCTATGCCTTCCACCTCAACCTGTCTGAATTGCTGACGGTTGTATTGTCTAATAATATTGCTGTTAAACGAAATATTTGAAGGCAAATAATTAAAATTAAAATCACTCAGTAACTTCCAATAATTACTTTTTTTCATGAACTTAGTTTTCTTGAACGGCTCCACTGATTTTGGCTGAAATGTGTATGCATAATCTACAGAAGAGTTTACCTGTTGATCGATATAATCTTCGATTTCAAAATCATGTCTTTCTACTTCATTAAAAGATTGCGAAAAAGTAAAGTTTTCCGGGTCGTAAACATGCTGTTTTTGTTCCGGACCGCGTTCTTTTCTAACCCCGATAAAGTTTATGCTTTTGCGTTTTGTATAATCAATAGCTCTACTGGCAATATTATCTCTTTGATTTTGATCCGTGGTTTTATCCAGTAACTGTTTTAGTTTTATATCTTGATTAAAAGGATCGTATTCCGGCGTTATTGTTTCTTCGCCTATAGCGTAATTAAAAGGCAGGTTAATCTGCCATTTTGGAGGCAGTAATTTTCCTAAATTCACATTTGCAACAATAGTATACTGTTGCGTATCTTCTCTGCTTCTTTCATTTGGGCCTTGCTCCAATGCTCCAAAACCAATAGTGCTTTTTCTACCGGAAGCTGAAACAGTAGCGAAATCAGCTAAATTTGAATCAATATTCAACACTGCGGCCATTCCGCCTTTATTATCCATATCTGCCAGGCGAAGTTCGTTAAACCAAACTTCTCCTTTAATATCGTTGCGGGCATCATTATTTTTGACCCCAACCATCAAGGTTCGTACTAACCCAAAATTAGGATTACCCTTAACTCCTATTCTTAATTTATTTATTTTATTGCCCAGGGAGGAATCCAATTCATCTTCATTTTGATAATAAATCCCATCTACTGGCAGTGTGGCAGGATCGATACTCATAGCCAGAATCTTCAATTGCGTTAATAAAGCAAGTGACAAATCAATTTCATTCTCTGCGGGCCAAACTGTTTCGGCACTCAAAGGCGAGCAATCAGAATTAGATGCTGATGATGGCGTGGTGACTTTTAAAGGAATTTCAATTTGGTAAAAATTCTGGGTAAAATCATTTCCAAAACGAATGAAACCTACCATTTGATTTTCTTGAAGTGCAATTTCGTTTGGTAACGATTCTGCATGCAAAAACATTTTTAATTTCTTGAATTGGCGCATATCAATACTAACATTTTTAAAAACGGCTCTGGAGTCTAATGGTTCCAGTCCGTTTCCGGATACCCGCAAGGCTAATGATTGTTCGTTTTGATTAATTACCGTGTTGTTATTAAACAGCTGTTCACGCGTTACGCCCGGTGGAGTAATGTAATTAACAGGACATCTTTGGTTGTTTTCCTGAACATTTACGGCTAAAACATCTAAATTAGTATTGTCATCGTCTATGTTAGTATCATTAAAATCAAGGGTATTGGTATAGCGTCTCCATTCTCCTCGAACTAAATCTAAGGCTCCAAAACGAACCGTTACTTGATCTTCAAAACCGGTCATAAACATTCTCATGAACCGTATGGATCTAAAGTCGGAAATATTTCCTATTGTGTTTTCAGGTTGCGAAACCGGAATTTTAAACTGCAGCCATCGGGCCTCTGTATTTGAACCATCGGGCAAGGTCACTTGCGTATTTCTAATATCCGTAATGTAATTTTGTCCCACGGCCATATTGGGCTGGACAGTAATGCTGTATTCATAATACGCATTAATGGTATTCATCGTATTATCCTTATTGATATCCTCGACATCAGGAAGAGTGGTAGACCCTCTGTTAGGATCATTGATATCTACTGTTGAGTTGCCATCAGTACCGTTGTACATTTTGTATCGATCAATAATGCCGCCTGATGCATTCAAGTAAAAAGTATAGTCATCTGCCGCTGGATCCAGCTCAGAAGCAAAATTAGTATATACTGATCCTTCATTAGCATTAGACAAACCATCTAAACCAATGTCTTGATTTTTTCTATTATCAACATTTGTGTCAAAAGCATAAATCAATGATTGAGAAGCCGGGACATTGCCCCATATTGGCTGTGGATTCACTACAATCTGATCCGGTCCTAATCCGTTTTCATATTGTTTTCTTCCATCTTTCAGGACATCCTCTGATATCTCTCCTAAGTTGAAGTATATTTTACCCGTATTTGTTTGTGCTGCCTGACCATTTCCTACGTACGGATCTAAAATCCAAAACTGGATGTATTCCACATTTCCTTGTTCGAAATTAGTCGAATTTAATGCTCGCATGATTCCACCAAAATTGTCTCTGGAATTTGCACCAACATTTAGGCTGTTGTTATATGGCCCCCGTTCTAAAGGATAATAACTTAAATCTAATGTGTTTATCACTTGTGATTGCCCTTGGGCGATATCTGTCAGGGGATACAATTCCTGACTAAAGATTCTTCGGGTAGAATTAAATGAAAGGTCTTCGTTAGAAATACCGGAGGGCTTTTGCGTATAAAATATTGGATCAATAGAGTACCATGATAATTTGGCTCTTCTAAACCCATAACTTAGATCATTGGCACTGGCATTAAAATCATACGTACTAGTTGTGTTTTTTTCTGGGGTTGATGCAAGACTCCAAGAATATGGGCTTCGCATATCAATAGTAGATTGAGTTCCTTCAAAATCATCTACATAAATCGTAGATTCACCCTGAAATTGATCTGCTTTAGGCGAATCCGGTTTTAAGAAAGCAACTTCGCCTCGTATAGAAAGATTGGAAGGCACATCCGTATCCAGATTGGGTAATTTATTTACCAATCGAGTCAAGAATGGCACTTCGGTTGAAAAATTAGTATTAAATCCAAAAATAGTATTGTTGACCGATTCCTGTCCAAAACTCGATTTTTGAGTAAATGGCCTTTCGCTCATTTTCAAAAAAGTGGCTCCAACCACAAAATTATCAGCAATTTTATGCTCTACATTTACACCCATAAACCGTCTGGTTTGCTGGCCAAAAACAGAGTTGTTTTCCAATGACACCTCAATAGGCGTATTAGAGGCCTGAAGTGAAGCATCTAAAATCTGTACGCGACCCAATTGATAATTGACACTGTAGTCAATTCCTTCTACCAGAACCCTTCCTGCTGCGGTCACTACAACAGAACCTCTAGGAACATTAAAAGCGCCAATTGGTATTCCATCACCACCTGTAGATTTGTATTTCCCTCTTAATAAGAACTTATTTTTCTCACTATCCTGCAAAGCCCCTGATTGGGTGTTGCGGTACATATTGCGGAACACATATTTTTTCTGATTCTCATTATAAGAACTTACATTGTTATAATTTTCTATTAAAGCGGGGTTTGCTAATTTAGAAAACAATAATTCTCCAAACGGTTCTTTTGTGGTAAAAATAATTCTTCCGTTCTGAGCATCTATAGTCAGCCCTGGCATAAAGTCAAAAAAACCATCACCTCCGGCTTGCGGATCATTATTGAAATTTAATTTGTCTAAATTAAAAACTTTCAACAATGGTGTGCTGGTAACAGTATAATCTTTTGAGGGAATTTCATTTTTATTGTTAGCATCCGGAAAAGGACTTCCGGATACTTCCGTAATATAGTTTAGAGGCGAAGGATCCGTATAGAGAATATTAAATCTGAAATCTTCTTGTTTCAATTGATAGCCTCCTTGAATCTGATAGATGTTTTTCATCATCAGGTTCCAAATAGGGTTTCTAACGTTAGTCAAATTACTTTTCAGCATTTTCAATATCAAACTTTGCGAGATAACCGCTTGATTTGAGGAACCATTTCCCGTAACCACCGTTGCATCTACTCCATCATTACCAAATTCCCCCACTTGATAGACCTGATCGCCGATGGTATATTGATACGCCACTGCCAGAACCTCATCATTTGCCAGTCGTTGTTGCAATGAAATATATCCTAATTGCGAATTAAAAGTATATTCATTTGGATTCAGTTTTCGAGCATTTTCTAGTTTAGAATAATCCTGTGCTTCACTTACTGTCACATTAAAACCGGAGTTTGCTGTTACAATTTCACGTATATTGGGATTCAGCAAACCTCCTCCTGTAGTAATTTGTGCAGGATCATAATCATTATTTGAATTGTCAGCAGGAGAATCTAAGGGATTATTAAAAATGCCTGTTGATGGATCTAAAACAACCACTTCGTTGTCTGCCAAACCCGATAATTGTCCTTCCCCTAAATCCTGAAGTGCAATAATATTTCTAAGGTTATTATTCGTGGTCGTGACACGGTTTTGCTTATTGGTTACCCAAATTTCGATCCGGGAGATCTGAACTCTACTATCAATAAAAGGATAATTTGCCAGGGATTTATCATACCTGTTTCTAAAATATTGGGATAAGAAAAAATGCCTGTCACTATCATAATCTAAGGCAAACATCTCAAAATCTTCAATTGTGCCTCCACCTTGAGCGATTAAACTTTTAGTCTGCGATTTTTGTTCCGAAAAAACACCGGTGACTGTCGTTTTCCCAAACTGTAATTGTGTTTTTACACCAAATAGACTTTGTGCTCCCCGGATCAAGGAACTATTCAATGGCATGCTGACATTACCCACTTCTATTTTTTGAATAATATCGTCCTCTGATGGTGCATATTCCAGCTTGATCAGGTTTTGAAAAGCAAATGTTGACTGCGTATCATAATTTACATTTACATTGAGCCGAGTCCCTACCTTTCCCATCAAACTCATGCTAATTCTTTGATCAAAATCAAATGAAGTAGTAGTCCTGTTTCTCGGGGAAAATGAGGGATTGTCTTGTTTGGTATACCGCATTCCTAAATCCATTTCAACAGATCCGGTAGGTTTTACATCAATGGTATTGCTACCAAAAACAGATTCAAAAAGCCCTGATTTTACGTAATATCGAGGTAATAAATCTCTTTTAGCAATTTCACTTCCTTCTTTTTTTCCATCAATAGCATCTACTTTTTTCTTGAAATAGTCCCGCATGGATTCCTTCAAAACAAGATTTTCATACTCTTTTGGTGTTAAAATAATCGGGTAATTAATAGAAAAACCATCCACGGAATTTGTATAGATATACCTGTCAGTTACAGGATCGTAGGTATATGCCGAAAGGATACTTTGAGGATTTTTTAACTGTACCTTTCCTATAGAAAATCCGGTTTTTACGGTATCCTGAACTGCCTGAGTTACTTGCGCGTTTGACATAAAACCGCAAAATAAAACAAGCGAAAAAATACAAATTTTATGCATACAACTCATGTTTCTTGAATCCCTGTTTTATAGATTTTTTAATGCTTTTTTGATGATTGTTTCCACTGTGGCGTCCGGATCCTCTTTAACAATTTTTTCTATAATTTTTTCTGAATTTTTTCGTACAAAACCTAAAACTTCCAAAGCTGATAACGCTTCATCTCGATTTGTATTGTTCTGTGACATAGAAACTTCATCTAAGTCGTATAATTTTAATACTTTCTCTTTTAGATCCAGTATTACTCTTTGTGCTGTTTTACTTCCAATTCCTTTTATAGACTGAATAGTAATTACATCCGCAGTCGCAATTGCTTGTATGATTTGTTTAGGATCTAGTGAGGAAAGCATTGTTCTTGCTATGCTCGCTCCTATTCCTGAAACGGACAATAACATTTTGAATATTTCTCTTTCTGACTTTTCCATAAAACCAAAAAGTGTATGCGCATCTTCTTTTATCTGAAGATACGTATACACTTTTATAAAATCTGTGCTTGGAAGTAACGAATAAGTATGTAAGGAAATGTTTACGTGGTAACCTACGCCACCACAATCAATAATTATGTGAGTGGGTGATTTCTCAACTAGTTTCCCTTGTAAGTGTGCTATCATGAATTAACAATATGTTAACAAATATAACAAAATTAGCATACTATTTTAGTAAATTCATTAATTTAACTTTGTTAGCTTCTTGACGCTTCTCTGAATTTAATTTATTTTTTCTTTTGTTTTTCCTGAGCATCAATCACAGCAATAGCTGCCATGTTTACCATTTCCTCAACACTGGCTCCCAATTGAAATATGTGAACAGGTTTTCCCATCCCTAACATGATTGGCCCAATAGAATCTACTTTATTTAGTTCTTTCAATAGTTTATAGGTGATATTAGCCGATTCCAAATTGGGAAAAATAAGGGTGTTTACTTTTTTGCCTGCCAATTTAGAAAACGGAAATTTCTCTTTCAGCATTTCTGGATTAAGGGCAAAATCAGCCTGAAGCTCTCCATCAATAATCATTTCCGGATGATTTTCATGCAAATAAGCAACCGCTTGTCTTACTTTAGTGGCACTTTCATTTGAGGAAGATCCAAAATTAGAATAGGAAATCATGGCAATGACTGGCTCTACTCCAAACATTCTGGCGGTTTTAGCTGTCATAACTGCAATTTTTGCCAAATCATCTGCTGATGGATTAATATTTATAGCCGTATCAGATAAAAACATTGGCCCACGAGCCGTCATCATCATATTAGTAGTAGCCACCAGCGAAGCGCCAGGTGCTTTCTCGATAAGCTGTAAAATAGGTTTTACCACCGTAGGATAGCTTCTGGAATATCCTGTTACCAATGCATCAGCTTCGCCTTCATTGACCATCATAGCTGCAAAATAATTTCTTTCGCGCATCAGCTTCTGAGCATCTAATAATGAGATTCCTCGTCTTTGTCTGGAGGCCCAGTATGTTGTGGCAAACTTATTTCTTCGATCTTCTTCTTCAGTGATTTTCGGATCAATAATTTCAACATCGGCATCAAAGCCAATTTCAGCTTTCAATTCTAAAATAATTTCTTTATTCCCCAATAAAACTGGAAAACCTATTCCTTCTTCCAATACTATCTGGGCTGCTTTCAAAACATCTAAGTGATCTGCCTCGGCAAAAACGATTTTTTTAGGATCCATTTTAGCTCTATTGGTAATCAATCGAACCATTTTATTATCATTCCCTAAACGCTCTAAAAGTTCCTCTTCATACTTGACCCAATCCGTTATAGGATTCAATGCAACCCCAGAATCCATTGCTGCTTTCGCTACCGCCGGAGCAACAACTATAATCAATCTTGGGTCAAAAGGAGAAGGTATAATATAATCCCGTCCAAATGTTAACTTTTTAGCCCCGTAAGCGATATTTACTTGTTCAGGAACGGACTCTTTAGCTAAAGCTGCCAGCGCTCTGACTGCAGCCATTTTCATGGCTTCATTTATTTTGGTCGCACGCACGTCTAAGGCACCCCTAAAAATATAAGGGAATCCAAGAACATTATTCACTTGATTAGGGTAATCAGACCTTCCAGTAGCCATAATCACATCTTTTCGAGTCGCAATGGCTAAATTATAATCAATCTCCGGATCTGGATTTGCCATAGCGAAAACGATAGGATTTATAGCCATTCCCTGTAACATTTTAGGAGTCATAATATCTCCTGATGATAACCCTAAAAAGACATCAGCACCAACTAAAGCTTCTTCAAGACTGATAGGTAAAATGTCTTTGGCATATTTTAATTGTAAATCAGACAATTTCGGATTGTCTTTGGTCAACAATCCTTTGCTGTTATACATTAGGATATTTTCTAGTTTTACACCCAGTAAAATATATAAATTTGCACAAGCAAGAGCGGCTGAACCTGCTCCTGAAACTACCAATTTTACATCTTCTACATTTTTGCCGGCCAGCTCAAGGGCATTTAGCAATGCTGCCGAAGAAATGATGGCTGTACCATGCTGATCATCGTGCATCACGGGTATATTAAGCTCTTCTACAAGCCGTCTTTCTATTTCGAAAGATTCCGGTGCTTTGATATCTTCCAAATTAATACCCCCAAAAGTTGGCGCTATGTTCTTTACCGTCTGGATAAATTCTTCTATATCTTTTGTCCCAATTTCAATATCAAATACGTCGATATTGGCGAAAATTTTAAACAACAACCCTTTTCCTTCCATTACTGGTTTTGACGCTTCCGGACCAATGTCTCCCAATCCTAAAACTGCAGTTCCATTAGTAATCACTGCAACTAAATTTCCTTTTGCAGTATATTTATAAACGTTGTTTACGTCTTTAGCAATTTCTAAACACGGCTCAGCTACACCAGGAGAATAGGCCAAAGACAAATCTCTTTGTGTTGCATATTTCTTGGTGGGAACTACTTGAATTTTACCAGGAGTCGGCTTTGCGTGGTATAATAATGCTTCTCTTCTTTTGCTATTCTTTTCCATTGTTTTTAGATTTTATTCTAGCGTGTAAAGATAGGGGTCTAGATTTAAAAAGAGAGGACTTTTCTCCCATTCTTTTGCATAAAAAGACCTGATTTGATTCCAAAAAAAAAGCTACACGTAATGCAGCTTTAAATAATTATATTTTTTTTGAATCTTATTTATTGGGTAATGTAGGAGTTTAAATGTTGAATAGTCTCTTTTTGGATCTCGATTATAGCCTTTACCACATCACTTATTGAGATAATTCCAATTACAATTTCATTTTCCAGAACGGGCAGGTGACGCACTCTTTTGGCACTCATTAACTCCATGCAGTACTCCAAATTATCCGATGGACTTACTGTAACCACATCAGTCTCCATGATTTCATGAACAAAGGCTTTCTTTGAAGATTTTGCTTTCAGAACAATTTTCCGAGCATAATCTCTTTCAGACAGCACACCTTTCAAAATCGTATCTTCAATAATAAGAATTGCTCCGATGTTTTTTTCACTCATCACAGACAATGCTTCGTAAACAGTGTTAGTGGAAAGTATGGAATACACTTCCTTCCCTTTAGTACTTAAAATTTGATTAACTGTCATAATTGATTCATTTAGTGAATCATAAAGTTAAAAAAAATATGCATTCAAACAACAAAAACTTTTTTTAAGCTCTAAAATATAGCATCAGGAGAAACCAACGCTCCTAATTTAGCTTTTAATTCTTCATTCAAAATTTGTAATCCATATTGATAGGACGCATTCACCCAGCCAAAACCTTCCTTTGCGATGTAATCAAATTCAGTCCCTACATTACCATATTCGGCAAAAACTTTATGAGAACTGATTCCCAAATCAAATTTTTCCGGGATTGTTCCATTATAATCCACTGCATTTCTAGTAATCAACCACAACCATCGGTACACCATTTCTTGTGCTTTATCTAGATAATTATAGTTAATCAATCCTTCCCACAGCAACATTTGGTGTGGCGCCCAGCCAAAAGGATAATCCCATTGTCGTGGCGGTGCCTCTTTTGAAACATTTGCAATACTCGCCTTAGTGCTTCCTGTAATTCCACCTGTTTTCACAAATTGCGGCAGGGCTACTTCTACTAATTTTTTGGCCTGATTTTCATCACATAACCCAGCCCACAGAGGAAAAAAGGTTGTTGCAGCTTCAAAAGGAAATTGTTTGTGATTCACAAAATCATAATCAAAATACATACCTGCGTCCTCGTTCCAGCACAATTCATTCATTTTTGTTTTTCTGGAAAGTGCCTTTTGTTCCCATTCTTCTGAAGTGTAAAGGATCTCGCCACTTTGAAAAGCATTACTAAAATATTCTTTTATCAAGTAAGCGACATCTTTTTCATATTTGTAAAGAAAACTATTGACATCTATTGAATTCAAATTCGTACACGTATTTATCAGGCGGTTTGTTGTATCATGCCCGCTTTCTCTCATGCTTCGATCATGAACAAAATAAATGTCAAGTTCGTCATCAACAAGCGTTCGCTGTAAATATTGTTTTTCAAATTCTCGAATAGGTAAATTGTATTTTTTAGCATACGGCTCTAAAACATCATCAAAATGCCCCGGTTCTACTTCAAATGGCATTCCAATTCCATCAGCTTTATACCTGTTTAAACCTGTTGGGGTCAAGCGATTTCCTTGCACCATCCAAACTGTATTGTACTCCAAAATGACCGTTCCCAAATGACTTGTTAACCAGTCTACACTTGGTGTTTTCTTTTTTGCAATTTCGATTAGCAAAGAAGAATACAAAGGCGGTTGTGTTCTGGTCAAATAATAACTTCTATTCGCATTCAGAATTTTACCATACTGAATAATTTGGTATTTAAAATTTTCAGCAATTGCGATTGCTTTGTCTAATTGACCATCTATTAACAAGCCAACGCCAATAAAATAGCTGTCCCAACCATACATTTCGTTGAATCTTCCACCAGGAACCACAAAAGGCACACCTTGCAGACTGTATAATTTTTGTTCCAGAGCCAAAGCCAGAATTCCTGGTTTTTCATTTAAAGTTTCCACATATTCCACCGAATAATTCTCAGGCAGAATTTCAACTTTAAAATTTGGCAATTCTTTTTCTAATTCTTGAAAATAAGCAACTCCCGTTTTGTCTTTGGCAGCAACATAAAGTGTTGCCACATCACTGGACGTTTTTTCATCTTCAATAATTTGTTTCAACCCTCTTTTATCAATGGTACGAGTCAGTTCCTCCCAATAATCATCCTTGATTTTTCTTGAAATTCGGTGAACTGGATTCTCTTGAATGCGACTCAAATCGACTTCACCCAATACTGAATTCGCTTCCTTAAGCTGCGCTAATTCCTGTAATAAATTGGACAAATGATATGTACCTATGATAGCCACTTCCTGTTTGGTGTTTTCGTCAACCAAAACAAATTTTTTAGGCCCATTGTCGTCTTTCGTAATTTTTTTATCCTGATCTGTATCCTCTTGAAGCAATAGTTCCTGGAATACTTTGTCTATGTTAAGTATGAATTTCATTGTTTAGCGGTAAGTTTTTTTAAAATAAAGAAAGAAACAAGCAGTAATGACATTGGAATTAAAGTATAATAAAAGGCATTTTCCGGCCCTTCATTTTTAAACAAATAACCTATAACTCTTGATCCCAAAGTGCCACCAAGTGCTGAGAAAACCACAATTAAACCAGTCATAGAACTGTGTAATTTTTTTGGCAAGGCACTTAAAACTACTGAATTTAAAAGCGGATAAATCGGTGCAATAAAAAGTCCTACTAACGGAAATGCAAATCCTATCAAAGGAATATCGCTTAATGAATTGATTTCTTTGACATTCAATCCAACTGTTTTAGGGAGTACAAAAATCACAATGAGCATAGCTGCTACAATACAAAAACTGAGTACCCAAATCCAATTGACCCTTTTAGTAATTACCCCAGCAACAAGTCGGCCTACAGCCAATGAAATAGCCAAAATACTCGCCATCATGATACTGATATTCTCCGGAAGATGCAACACCTTATTATTGAAAGTAGGCAACCAAGACATAATTCCCTGCTCAATCATTACAAATAGGAATGCGCTGATTACAAAAACGATGGTTAACAGTTTTGCAAATAATTTGAACATTTGTTTGAAGTCATCAGCTAGATCAACGCCAGGAATTTCAATTTTATTTTCGAATTTAGTAAAAAATAAAAAACCAAAAGATAATAACGAAATACCAGCCAATAACCAATACACGTTCAACCAAGCATCTGGATTCGCATCTGAATTAAAAGCTGGAAACAAGAAATATGCTAATGCAATCCCTATCATGAACACGCCTTCAATGCTACTCATTAAACTATTGTGTTCGTGTTGATTGGTTGTTATGGTTCCAATAAGTGAATACACCGATACTTTTATCAATGCAAAAGAAACGCCCACGGTAGCAAAAAGCAATTTGGCCGTTCCAAAAGAATTTCCATAATACATACTGACGCAAGCTGCGGAAACCAAAGCCAAACCAATAAGCATAGCTTTCTTATATCCAATTCTGGGTAAAAACGAAGCGATTAAAAACGAAACTATAGCAATGGGCAAATCCTTGTACGCTTCCAGAACGCTGGCTTGAAATTCATCTACACCATAATTTTTTTGCGCCTTTAATATCACAATTCCCACGCTGTTCAGCAGAATTGCAAATACAAAATAGTTGAGATACATGGCTAATTTTATAGTACTTTTTTTCATATTTTCATTAGTTGTATAATTAGTGTTTTTCAATCCCTTTGGATAGGACAACTTTAATTTTTATATTTTGATACCCCATTTTGATTCGATATCAAATCTAACAACTCATAGTGCTTTTCAAACCGTTTTCAGTATGGTCAATTGTAAATCCATTGGTTTGAAGGTTTGCTTTTAAATGCGCAATTGTAGTTCCGTTTACCCATTTAATATCTACAATTTCATCCACAGCATCATTGATTTCTACTTGACCTGAAAATGCATTCGAAGTATTCCTTAGCCGAATAATGTCTAACTGTTTACTAACAACTCCTGTTTTCAAACCGTGCTCAACATCCAACATTGTCAATGTAGTGCGATTAATTTCCTTATGTCCAGCACTACCGCCATTATCTGCTGCTTCATAATTATTTTTACCTGCAAAAATATCTAAATACCAAACCTGCGGTATACCCGGCATAAACATTTGAATAGCTCTTGCAAGAAGCAACTTCTGTTCGTTTTCACCTAATGCACTAAAAAAAGTAGCATTTATTTGATAATAAGAAATTTTATTCCCTGATGGATCATAAATATTTTTTACCCGACCACCACGTTCCATGATTTTATTCATGATACATTCAATCTCGGTATCTTCTAACAATCCTTTATTATAAACACCATTTACTTCCTTGCCTTTCAAGTCCAAAACAGGTATTCCATCATGGCAACCAAGCATGTTTACTGTTTTATATCCTTTAGCAATAATTTCCTTAGCCCAACTCAATATGGCTTTACTGGTTTTATTTTCGATGGTATGTATCGTTAAACCAGGTAAGAAAAAGTCGTAAATATAATACCCTTCATTAGCTACCTCATCATGCAAATGCAAACCATATTCTGCGTGGATTTCTGGCAGTAACATCAAATTATTTTGTGCTGCTATTTTCTTAATACGCGCTAAATATTCCCACGTTCCCGGTTTATTAAAAAAGTTAGATTCCCCTACTTGTTTGTGCAAATAGGCAAAAGCGTCTAATCGAAGGATATTACAGCCATAACCGTTTAATTTTTTCAGAGTCTCTTCATAAAAATCCCAGACTAAAGGTGATGCCGCATTGACATCCATTTGTCCTAAATAGGAACGCTTTTGTTCAACGATTTGTAAAATTTCTGATTTCAAAGGAGTACAATCTTCAAAATCAATGCTGTTTAAATCCTGATTATCCTTTATTGCGGTATTAATTACGGCAACAATAAACTGACTTTTCTCTTCCGTTAGCCCTTTTAGTTTTTGTAAATCAACTACAGTAATTGGATTGTAGGTTATTTGCTGATAAAAAGTATTCCAATAAGGCTGTTCTGTACCATCCGGAAAACGTACTTTCAAGACAGGTAAACCTAACTTTCTCATAAACAATTTGTTGAGAAACTCTGGTTCTGGAATTACAATTCCATCTTCATTCATTATCCCGTTTCCGTGCCAGAATTCGTTCCAATTTATAAAAAAATCTTTAAATTTTGATTCATTACCGTATTGCAGTATGTCTTTAAATTGGGGGGAAGTTACAGAAAGGTGATTTAATACGATATCAAACTTTAAATTTACATTGAGTTCTTTTAAATCGAGTAAATCTTTTGTGCCAACTAAATCTGTATTGATATTATAATCAATAATTGAAAATCCTCTATCTAAATCGCTATTGAAAAAAGTGGGAAGAACATACAATAAAGAAAAAACATCTTTGAATTCAGACATTTTAAGCATGCTTACAGCGTCCGTTAATTTTTCTCCAATACTATCCGGATAAATATTAAGCATAACCCCATTACTGATCTTTTTATTATTTTCTTGCATCGTATCTTATAAAAGTTTAGAAAGGATATTGATGTTATCCGGTAATCGTCCTACATTTTGCAATTTCAAAGCTGCTAATTTTAGAGCGATGTCCAAACATTCATTAATTGATTTTTCCTTAATATAAGCGAATAAAAATCCAGACCAAAAAGCATCACCTGCTCCCGTAGAGTCCATAACTTTATCAATTTTTATTGCTGGCATTTGTATGACATCTTTTCCTTTTTGAGATAATTTTACTCCTTTGCTCCCTAATGTTAAGCAAACAGTATCTACTCCTTGATGGTGAAAAAACTCAAATATTTCTTCATGTGGAAGCTCCTTCTCAAAAAGACGCAACATATCATCCTCACTAATTTTTATTAATGGATTGAACTTACAATACGCATTGATCACTTTAAAAGCCTTCTTTTCACTTTTCCACAGCTTTCTTGCATAGTTGACATCAATACTGAGCTTACAGCCTAAATCGTACGCTTCTTGTGCTTTCTTTAAGATCGTTTTTTGTGCAGGATTTTTACTTAATGCAAAACAAGTAGTATGAAATATCTTGGTATTGGATAATATTTCTGTTGAAATTTGTTCCTCATAAATACAACAATCCGCTGAACGATACGGGATGAAATCTGGCGTTCCCTGAGATCTTGAAACAAAAATCACACTAGTTGATTTATTATTCAGGACTTTAAGGTGGTTAGTATTCACGCCAACACTCGCTAACCGTTCCGAAATATAGGAACCAAAACCATCGTTCCCTACCGTCGCAACCATTATAGTATTTAACCCTAATCGCGTTGAATTCATAGCAACGTTGGTCGGTGAACCTCCTAAATACCTATGATAATCTCTAGTATCATTAATAAGTACCTCTTCTTGATGACCAATAAAATCTACTAATACTTCACCAACACAAAGAATATCTATTTTATCGCAATTATTATTTGTTGTAATATACACTTTATTTCGTTTTTTTTATTTTTATTAATAATGTGCAAACCGCAGCCATAACTAACAATACACCCGCAAAAGTAATGGCTTGGCGAGCATCATTGTCTAAGAAATTCTTTAAAATATAACCAAAAGAGAGGTTTTGGATAATCATTGGAATAACAATCATCATATTAATAATACCCATGTACACTCCATAACGCTCTTTTGGAATAACAGCAACGACCATTAAATACGGTATTCCCATCATACTGGCCCAAGCAATTCCGTAACCAATAATTACTGCAAAAAATATGTATTGATTTTGCACCATTGGAAACCATAAAAAAGAAACGGCTCCAAATAAAAGACAGACAAAATGAATCATTTTAGCTCCATGTTTTTTGGCTAATTTCGCTAAATAAAAAGCAATTGAAAAAGTAACTATAAATCCAAAAGCACCGATTAATCCATTCCATTCTACCGCTTTTTCATAACCTATTGCATTCATCGGTGTTACATTCCATACGGACAAAGCAATACTTTTCGAATTATTTTGCCAATAGCACATCATGGCATACCATTGAAACAAATACACCAGAAACAGTTGCCACATGACCGTTGGCATTTCTAAAACTGCTTTATAAATATCGATAAAAGGCGAAAAAACATTTAGAGGTTCTGCTTTTAAAATAGCTAATTCTTCTGCTGTTGGCGGGATTTCTGTAGTTTTACCCATACTCCACCAAATGGAAGTTACTGAGAGAATTGCTCCTAAAAAAAAGGAGGCATAAATCCACGTTGGTAGCGATCCTGTATATCCTACAAAAATAATTGGAAACAGAAAAAGGGAAATATAAGCCAGAAACTGTCCGAAACCAGTAAAAAAACTTTGCGCCTGGAAACCTGTTGGTTGTTGTTCTTCATCCAGCGTATCCGCAATAAAAGCCCGATACGGTTCCATAGCAGTATTGTTACCAACATCCAGAATCCAGAGCAAACCTGCAGCCATCCATAAGGAACTGCTAAATGGGAATAGAAATAAGGCGATACTACAAATTATGGCTCCGATAAAAAAGTACGGTTTGCGCCTTCCCCACCTTGGATGCCACGTTTTATCACTCATCGCGCCAATAATGGGTTGAATCAATAAGCCCGTTAAGGGTCCGGCAAGATTTAAAATAGGAATTTGATCCGGACTTGCATGTAAAAAATCATAAATAGGATTTACGGCACTTTGTTGCAAGCCAAAACTGTATTGTATGCCGAAAAAACCAACATTCATATTGATTATCTGCCAAAATTTTAATTTTACTTTCAAGCTCATTTTGGTTGGTTGATTTGTTAATTTTATCTAAAAATAATTTTAATATTGCCAATTAAAAACAGATTAAAAACAAAAACGTTTTCGGAAGACCCGAAAACGTTTTCGATTATTTTAAATCAACGACAATCAACCTTTATTTTGAAGCAAAAGGAATGATGATTTTTGTTTCCCATTCTGATTCTACACCCCCATTAAAAGGATTGTCCATGTAATGTTCCAAAACGGTATTTTCTAATTTAAGGTTGTGATTTTTTGCATAATCAATCAAGGCAAACCAACCTCTGTCTGAAGTTCTGAAATTACCATAGTAAGTCGCTTTTAATCCTTTGCGTGCAGGTAAGGTTTTAAATTTAACCGCTTCATTTTCAATGACTTTTGTCTTTTTATTAATTGGAAAACAATAATTAAAATCGATTATTTCTTTATCCAAATCCCATTTTGTAATTTCTACATACGGCTTTCCAACTATTTCTATTTTGTTTTGAAATAAAAATCCGGTAATTACAGCGTCATTCGCAATCATATTTTGTGCTTTTTCCTGTAAAACACTTTTTAAACTAATATAGGCCACAAATGTTTCTTCGGAGGAACCTTCCCCGTCAATTCTGACCTTGAAATTTTTTAGATGTTCTGTTAAACCATTTTTAAAATTCGTTATTTTCTTGATTTGATCCTCTTTGAAACTCGTATTAAAAAAAGGAACGGTTATTTTATTGTACCAACTGTGATTCAAATCGTGTATTCCAACACTTACTTTTGTAACTGAATCGTTTACAAACTTAATATCCCAAGTATATTCCATTTGGGCAGCTCCTTTTTTCATTTCTTGTTTGATAAAATCAAAATTTCTTTTTTCGAGAATAGTGTAATTTTCTTTTTCATTTTCCAATTGAAGGATTGACCATTCCTGAATCCCTTGAAATACGGTTCCTGTAGCAGCTTTTACTTTAAAAGAAATACAATAATCGGCCTGCTTTAGAAAAAAATACCAAACTAAAAACAAGGACAACACAACGCTTAATACTACTATACTTTTTTTTCTAACTGTCATTATTTTTTACTCATTTTTAATGTATTATTAATGTAATGTCCTATATTGTTGCCTTGTACAACACCATTCTCAATAGCGGCTCTGTAATGAATTCCTCCATAAAGCCTACTTATTGAAGCTTCTGCCGCAGCTTGCTTGAATGATTTAAAAGGTCTTTTAGGCAACCCAAAAGAAACTTCTGAGTCATCGATATAACTAAAATTATCTCCAAAAATCGAGGTTAGAATAATTGCCGAACACGACGAAACCACAGAGTGTCCACTCACATATTCCGGAAAAGGAGGTGTTTGTAATTGTGGTCTCCAGTTTTCATCTATGTTTTGATTGATATACGTTTCAGGACGCACAACATTACTCCTATACTTTTCATCCCAACAACTAATGAAGCTCTCAAAAATTCCGATAGATGTTATAGTGTAAGCAAAAACAGTAGTTTCAAAATCTGATTTCGATTTTTTCAAGGCTATTTTAGTGATATTAATCCAATGTGCATCCGGTGTATTTTTCTTCTTTGCAAACATCATGTGTCCCTGTATGACTGTAGCATAGGGATTACAATCCCAAAAGGAAGCTATAGCCGATTCCTCAGGAATTGGTTTGCTTGGATTTTTTTCGACTTCAATTAATTTTTCAGAAATTAAATTTCCGACATCATAGGTTTCTTTTGCCTCTTTATAAAAAGCAGAATTTTTATCCGTAGAATAAGGATAAGGTGGGATGGCTTTAAATTGAGAGGCTGAATCCATAACCAAAGTTCTTATTTCGCCCCAATGCGGCTCCACACCATCCATATAAGAGGGTGGCGTTGGCTGCCATCGACCGGGTTGATCTGCATACACTGAAAACTTAGAAAAAGTACGCGTTTGTTTATAATTATCTTTCCCCATCCACATTTTTATTCTGTCTACCACTCTTAAAGCGTACGCTTTGGAAACATCAAATTCTTTTTGATTTTCAGCGCTCCATTTTTCATACAAACTATCTCTATATTTTTCTATAGCTTCCTCAGAAAAAATCAATTCTTTACTCACTTCAATATGGGCAATAAGCGCCGCTAAATTTTTATTCACCCCACTTTTAGGATCTAGTTTAGGAATAGAATCCAGTCCTTTTAACTGCCCTTGTAAACTTTCGTATTTCGTGCTATTTTGTGCCATAATCTCGTAAGCTGCAACATTGGGATAAACATAAATTCTACTCGCTACTGGCGGCGAAAATATGTCATGAACCATAATTCCTGTTACTGTATCAACTGCAGCACAAAAATCAGCTGATGATACTTTAATTGGCATCTCTTTGCCACAAGAGGTCAAAAAGAGCATTATAAGTCCTAAAAGATAAATTTTAGAGTTCATTTTACTAGGTTTAAGTGTGTTTTTTTTATTAAATTAGTTCTTAGCTGAAGGCATTTCGTACAGCTCTGCCTTTTTATTATTGATGGTAATTAGTAAATATCTTTTGCCTTTAAAATTGATAATCCCCAAATGCTTAACTGCTTTTTGAGTCAGATCAATACCAATTTGATGTCCTAGCAAGATGGTTTTTTCGTTCTTGATTAAAGCACCGGAAAACCCATCAAATCTACTGTGGTATGGAGCAACGCCAAAATAATTTCCCGCAGCAAAAACTTCTTCCCTAGCATCTGAATCAAAATTAGATTTCACAAAACTGGTGATAGGCGCTACTTGCATTTTATTCGAAAAGGGCATAAAAGTAAAGGTTCCCTTATCGTTTCTTAAATAACCGGATTTTAAATTATGAACTTCAAATAATTTTCCTGTCGCAAGCATTTTTGGATCAAAAACTTCCTCGAGAGTTTTTCCTGCAAATGATTTGTAACTATTGAACTTCTTTTTTAGCATGCCACTGAATTGCTCTACTAATTCGTCCAGACCTAAAGTGGTATAATATTTTGCGTTTTTTTCTATTGCCACAATAGTTTCAAAAGATCCGTTCGCATCAAAATCTCCGTAATACATTTTCATGGGAAATTCCTGCGAGGCTTTAAATTTAGAATTCATTCCCCAATTACCAACCAAATAATCTTCGTCACCGTCCTGATCAATATCAAAAGAAAGTATTGACTGCCATAGTCCATTGCTTTTTTCAGGAAAAACAGTTGTTGTGACATCCGAGAATTTACCGTTTTTATTCGCATAAAAAGTAGGCTTCATCCATTCACCTACCACAATTAAATCTGTTTGACCGTCTTTGTTGAAGTCCGTAAAAATAGCATCCGTAACCATTCCTATTTTTTCAAAAATTTTGTTTTGAACAATAGTGAACACCCCTTTATTGTTGTTTAATAAATAACAATCAGGCACGCTTCCAAATCTATTATTTATTGAATTATTCCCAACAAAAATATCGAGATCACCATCTTTATCGTAATCAAAAGCCTTGACAACGGATGCGTTTTGAGCCAGCTTAGGCAAGGTTGCTTTTAGAAATTGATTGTCTTTGCTTAGATATAGCCGGTCTTCCAGATTGGATGCATTTTCGCCCCCACCAGAAACCACTACTAAATCATTCCTTTTATCTGCATTGAAATCCCCGATCACTGCTGAAGCATCTTCATAAACAGAATCCTTTTCGATGGCAGCAAAACCTTTCTTGGTAAATCCATTTTGATTTTGAAAGTAGATTGTCGCTTTTTTATCTTTGGAACCACCAAAGAAGACATCCTCTTTTCCATCTCCATTTAAATCCCCTACTGCAGTAGCCGGACCGCGATCAGAACGTTGATATGGAATCAGTTTTTGAACTAAGAAATCAATATAATCATTTTCCTTATGTATAAAATCAATTCCCAATCCTGTTTCCACCTTTTTGAAAATGGGCAAAACAGCAGGGTGTAATTTTCTGTAATCAAACGCTTTTCTGTTTGTATTTGCTTTTACAGTGAGGGTTTGATTCGTTTTTAAATTCTTCAGAGTTTGATAGGTTTTATCAGGCCAAATTACCACTAAGGAATCTATTTTAGTCGTTTTTCCGTATCCAAAATGAATTATTGGCTCTGATGAGGACTGAAATCCTCTGGTAGTTTGCAGTTCTTTGAATTGTTTTTTTCCTTTGGCATAGGAAATCACTTTGGCTCCAATCCCAAAGGTGTTTTTTCCTATAAACCGCAATTTCAATTTCAGGTAGTTTGCTTTTCCGTCCGTTTTATTAATGTAGACGGTAGCGATACTATTCGTATTATTAGTAATCACGTCTAAATCACCATCATTATCAATATCGGCATAACCACTTCCGTTTGAAATAATAGAGTCGTTTTCTATCCAATCTGCTGATCTGTTTTTATAATGCAAATCAGATGATCCTTGAAAAATATAATTTGTTACATTTCCTTTTGGCATTCGCTTCAACGCCTCTTTATCCAATAACTTGGTAGTACTAATTTTATTCTTTATCTGATCATTTGAATAATATTTTACATAATCTAAATCGTTAGGCCTCTTAGTAATTCCGTTACTCACAAAAATATCCAGCTCTCCATCTTGGTCATAATCGCCAAATAAAGTGCTCCAACTCCAATCCGTAGCTGCAAGGCCACTTAACAATGCGGTTTCTGTAAAATGATTGCCTGCTTGGTTCAATTGCAGCATGTTCCTAGCATATTGATAATGATAGCCTAATTTTTCGGTTCTCATTTTCAGCATTTGAGGATTATCATCTCCTAAGGAAGATTTTAATACTTTTTCATCTTCAGGAAGCATATCAAGGCTCATAATATCCGGAAATCCGTCATGATTGACATCCGCAACGTCCAGTCCCATAGAGAACCTGCTGGTGTGCCCAAAATATTGTTTTAAACTTTCCGTAAAAGTTCCGTCTCCGTTATTGAGATAATAATAATCATCTTCATGAAAATCATTCCCCACATAAATATCCGGATACCCATCTAAATTAAAATCAGAAACGGCTAATCCTAAACCATAGCCATTGGCACCTCCAAAAATTCCTGCCTGTTCGCTAACATCTACAAATTTTCCATTGTCATTGCGGAATAATTTATCCCCGCATTCGTAACTTCTTTTATTTCTTGTAGCGGCATTTCCAAAAGACAATTCGGAGTGAACCGCATGATTCAACAAATACATGTCTAAATCCCCGTCCAGATCATAATCAAAAAATGCTGCCGAAGAGCTGTAATTATCAAGATCTAATCCGTATTCAGCCGCACTTTCGGTAAATGTATTGTCTTTATTATTGATAAACAGTTCATTCTGTCCCTCGAAACCATTAATTCCTACTACGGCACATACGTAAATGTCTAAATATCCATCTCCATTTACATCAGCCATCACCGTTCCCGCATTCCAATCACTTTGTCCCTCTACTCCGGCTGTAGCGGAAATATCTTCAAATTTATTGTTGCCCTTATTCAGGTACAGTTTGTTTTTGCCCTGATTAGAAGTAAAATAGATATCGACCAAACCATCGTTATTGACGTCGCCAAGCGCTACACCACCGCCATTATAGTAATAGAGGTAATCTAAAATGGAAATGTTTTTGGACTCTAATAATTGATTATTGAATGTAACATTACTTTCCTCCGAAGACAATTTTTCAAACAACTGTCCTTCTTTTTTGGAACATCCCATAAATAGAAGTGATGCGAGTCCTATTCTAATAAAATTATTCATTGGGTCTAAATAGTTTAGGGGTATTATCATTTACGACGGCTAGTATTGAAATCGTATTGTTTTTGTCTTTGATTGCCTTGAGTTGTTTTACTTCGCCTTTTATGAAAAAACCAGATTTGTCATAAGGAGTCCATGAGAAAGTGCCTTTTTTATTTCCTAAGAGGACACTCCCAAAATTAGCATCTAATCTGGAAAACTGAGGTTTAAATTCATATTGATTTCCTCCTAAGATCAGGTCTAGTATTCCGTCATTATTTACATCCATCGCACAAATAGTGTTTACGCTGGAGAACTGTACTTCTTTTGGAAGCATTTGTATTTCAAATTTTCCATTGCCTTTATTAATGGCAATCACGCTTTCTTGAATAGCAACGATTTTCTGAATCGAATTAGTGACGATCTCCGGAGTGAAAAGTTCCTGAAACGTTTTCTTAGAATAATCGGCATAACTTAAATTTTTCTTCTTTATAGAAGGAATTTGCCTGGCTAATTCTTGTTTTAAATGGATTGGCAAATCCTTTCCATTAACGGATCGGGTGGCTATTTGCTCAATGGTTCCGTTGTTGTCAAAATCATTGGTAAATAATTTCAAAGGATTCCCTTTGGTAGGTTTATAAGGCATATTAGTGCCCCTATTGCCCAGAATTAAATCTTTTTTTCCATCTTTATTTAAGTCTACACAAGCCACGGCATTCCAAAAACCAGTGTAGCCACTGAGGTTCGTTTTGTATGTTGTCAAACGCCTTCCTGTATTTTTAAAAATCATTGGTGCGGTCCAATCACCAACCAGAATTAAATCTTTTTTAGCATCGTTATCAATATCTTCCCAAACGGCATCGGTTATCATTCCCACCGTATTTATTTTGAAAGCTTTTTTATCTGTTACATTCACAAAATTTCCTTTTCCGTCATTTTCTAACAAAAGATGTTTTGGATCTATACCATATACGCCAGGAACACTTCGGCTTCCAATAAACACATCAATATCACCATCATCATCAAAATCATAGGGTGCAATTACGGAAACATTATTGTTCGTTGTTGGGATATTGGTTTTGCTTTTCACAAAAAATCCGTTTCCATCATTCAAATACAAACGGTTTTTATAATTGGCCTGATCTGATTTCTCATTTCCTCCTGAACCAACTAATAAATCAACGTGTCCGTCATTATTGGCATCAAAAAAACTAGCGGCAGTATCTTCAAAACCGGCATCTGACTCCAAGTCTTTTTGAGCCAAAAGAGTGAAATTACCATTTCCTTTGTTCACATATATTTTTCCGGCTTGTCCTTTGGCTCCGCCAATAAAAACATCTTCATTTCCGTCACCGTTAATATCAGCCACCGCAAATGCAGGTCCTTCTTGTGAAAGCATTTTAGAAATTAATCCTTCATGATCAAAATCGACATAATTATTTTCTTTGTGGGCTAAAAACGGCGCTTTCTTTTCAGAAAATAATGGCTTGAGCACCTTGTTTTTTGGAACATAATTCAATTTAGCTGTTGCAATATTTAAATTCATCGTGGTATTATTTACCACTTTTTTAATCATTTCAAACTTTCCATTTGGCCAAATTACCTGCAAAGAGTCAATTTTTTTGGTACCTATTCCAAAAGTCATCACATAATCTACCGAAGACTGAAATCCTCTGGAAGGAATTAATTCTTGTCTGAGAATTTCTTTGCCTGAGAACAATTCCACGACACTTCCTACCGCAAATGTATTTTGTCCTTCGCCTTTTAGTTTTACTTTTAGGAAATGATTATTTTTGCTTTTTTCGGAATTATTTCGATAAATAAAAGCCTCCATATTGACGTTATTGACAATTAAATCGAGGTCGCCATCGTTATCTAAATCGCCGTACGCTGCCCCATTAGAAAAACTTGGTGTATCTAATCCCCATTTCAAAGCTTCATTCGTAAAGGTCAGATTTTTGTTATTCTTGAAGGCATAATTAGGTATTGGAGTACTTGGCATTTTACTGATAATGGTTTGAATTTCTTCTTTTTTGCCCGTAACGACCATTTTCTGCATGAATTCGTTGGCAAAGAAATCTACAAAATCCTGATTGGTTAAATCGTTATAAATTCCGTTACAAACATAAATATCTTTGTATCCGTCATTATCCATGTCAAATAATAATGCGCCCCAACTCCAATCCGTTTTGGCTACGCCAGCATGATTTGCTATTTCAAGAAATTGATTATTCCCATTATTAATTTGCAGGGTGTTCTGCATATACTGCGTATAAAAATCGAGATTTACTTTTCGGGTAAATAAATCATAATTTTCAAAATTAGTAGTCGTTTTTAAGCGTTCGTCCGGTTCCGGCAACATATCGGTTACAAAAATATCGGCTTTCCCGTCATTGTTTACATCGGCCATGTCAGCACCCATAGAAGATTGACTGATATGAGACGTCCATCCCTGAATTTGTTCGGTAAAGGTTCCGTTTTTATTGTTTATGTATAAATAATCTCTTTCATAAAAATCATTAGAAATATAAATATCCGGATACAAATCTCCGTTTACATCTCCTACGGTAACGCCTAAACCAAAGCCAATCAGACTTCCATAAATGCCTGCTTCTTTACTGACATCAACAAATTTTCCGTTGTCATTGCGCATTAATTTATCGCCTCCTCCTTTTAGGATTTCAGCCACATCCCAGTCTTTGTCTCTTAAATCTCTTTTGTTAGAATAATTAAGACTACTTACCGGTATAAAACTATTATTTAAAATATAAACATCTAGATCGCCATCTTTATCATAATCAAAAAAAGCGGCATGAGTTGTTATGCCCGTATCCGCAAGATTGTATTCGGCTGCCTTTTCCGTGAAAGTATTGTCACCATTATTAATAAAAAGTTCGTTTTGTTGCGAGTCACCCATACTGTTTCCGGCATTACAGACATAAATATCCAGAAACCCATCAGCATTGATATCGACCATTACGACGCCGGTTGACCAGGTTTTAGTTCCCTCGATTCCGGCTTTTTTAGATATATCTTCAAATTTAAAATTCCCTTTGTTTAAGTAAAGTTTGTTGGTTCCAAGATTAGAAGTGAAATATACATCCGAAAGACCATCATTATTGATATCACCAATAGCCACACCACCACCATTATAAAAATTCCTGTACTTGAATATGTTCATATCCGCACCATTCTTCACTTCATTGATAAAATTAATTCCGGTTTGGGAGGCATCTAATTTAGAGAACAAAGTATCGTTGTTTCCAGGGTTATTTTTAGAACAGTTAGAAAAAATAATTATTAAAGGAATAAATAAAAAAATACGATTAAACATATTTACAAACTATTTGATTATGTAATTAGAAATGCCTAATTTATATAATAAACATTATATAAAAAAATTAAAAATAGATAAAATAGAGGCTTAACAGTTAAAAAAACGTTCCTTATTTCTATAATTATTTGAAGACTACTATTTAACATTGATTAAGAACTCAAGATTAAATTAAAATGCATTTTGGTGTATTATAAAAAAATAAAGAGGGTAATAAATACCCTCTTTATAACTAACTCAAAAATAATTGATTTTAAATAACTTTTTAGTAGCCTGGGTTTTGTTTTAAATTTACATTAAATAAAGCCGCAGATGGGATTGGATACAATGCATACCTCTTATCTGATACATACTTTTTAAGCTCTCTTTCCTGAAGAAATTTTCCAAAACGAATCATATCATTCCTTCTGTACTCTTCAAACCATAACTCACGACCTCTCTCAGCATAAATACCTTCTAGATCTAAAGTTACAGCAGCACTGTTAGTTCTTGCAAAATATGCGGTCATATTAGGAGCTGTTCCTGATCCACCACGTAAGATAGCTTCAGCTTTCATCAATAAAGCATCAGAATAACGCATTAAAACAAAATCATTTTCTGGCGAACCCAAACTAGCGACATCCGGAATGTACTTTTGAGCTCTAATACCTGCAGACTCTAATGTTGCTCCGCTAGTAATTAATGTCAATTCGCGTGTATATTTTAAAGGTTGACCAAGAGGATTAGCATCTGTTTTGATTCTATCCCGCACAATTTGAGTTCCTCCTGGCTTGTATATCTGACCTATTTGGAAACCAACAGGATTTCCGAAAGCAGCAATAATTGAAGCATCATCGTTTTTAGCACGTCTATCAGTCGATTTAAATTTGTCATAGTATTCAGCTACAGTAGCAAAACCGTTCCATCCATCAGGAGTTTGATTGTAATGCATACCCATTCTCCAGAAACATTGAATATTCCCTCCGTTTCCTGGACTGTTTCTTGACGCAAATAAAATCTCAGGAGATGTATTATTTGTTGGCTTAAAATTATCCCAATAGTCTGTTGCTAAACTACTGTTAATAGCATTCACATGCTGAACAACTTTTGTCATATCAGCGGCAGCAAATGTGTAAGGACCTGCAGCATCAGCTGCTGTAAAAACACCTTTATTCAAATACAATTTTGCTAATAAAAAATTAGCCGCGTCTTTGTTAGCAGTTCCAGGATCACCAACAATTCTAGCTGGTAAGTCTGCAAGAACAGCTTCTACTTCGCTAATTACAAAAGTAGTTGCTTCAGATCTAGTCCATACTTTCGGGTCTGCTAAAGAAGAACTTCCCGCCTCTCTGTAAGGAACTTGACCAAATAAGTCAATTACATGATAATAATAGAAGGCTCTTAAAAAACGTGCTTGTGCTTTTTGAGATGCTGTCCCACTGCCGCTAAAAATTACTAGGTTACAGTTATTAACTTGTGATAACAACTGGTTCCACGCCCCTCTTACCTCATTGTGATCTGGCCCCCAGGTATGTACGTGAATCTGTCTCCAAACTCCCGCGTCATCCCAGTCACCACCACGTGTAGGTCCGACTAAGGCATCAGTAGACATTTCATTTAAAGCAAACATTGTTCCCTGCCCTTGAAAATTTCTTAATCCCTCATAAGCTGTTGATAAGAATTGCACAGGATTGATGGCTCCACCTGCTGCTTTTTCAGGAACTACATACCCATCTAAAACTTCTTCTTCAAGATTCGTACAACTTACGCCAAGCGCAAGAGTACTAACGAAGAAAATACCTTTAATTATATTTATTTTTTTCATTGTTATTTTTATTAAAATGTTACGTTTAGTCCAACTCCTAGACTTTTCTCTCTTGGATATGATAAATACTCCATACCCGCAGATGGCACACCATTTAATGATTTATCAGTATCAACCTCCGGATCTGTCCCAGAATATTTAGTGATAATAAATAAGTTAGAACCATTAACAAACAAACGGGCAGATTTTATTCTTAATTTTTCTAATGAACTTCCTGTAAATGTATAACCAAAAGTTAAGTTACCCATTCTAAGAAAATCACCTTTTTCAAGATATTTAGTCGATGGTGAATTTGGATCACCTTGTGCCTGAGGTGAAGTTGCAGCTTCTTCAGTTGTATTTCTTCCTCCTAAGAATGAACCTTTAAAGAAATAGGCATTCGTTGTATTGTTATAAATATAATGACCGAAGGCACCGTAAAAAGAAGCACTTGCATCAAAGTTTTTGTAAGTAAAACTTGTAGAAAAACCAACATTAACTTTTGGCAACGGCTGCTTGTCTAATATCTTTTTAGCAGCTGTCCCTAAACCTGTATCATTACCCGCAGCATCCGCATATATAGACATCCCATTAGCATCATATCCTCTCCATTCATACAAATTGTAAGAATATAAAGGTCTATCATTCGTTATAATTTGGGCATAAGCCCCTGATAATCCTTGACCATTTAAACCTCCCGTTTGAACGAATCCAGCAAAATTTGTAAATTTATTTGAGTTAAAAGAGGCATTACCCGATACATCCCAAGTAAAATCTCCTGAATCAATTACTTTGTAGTTTAATGAAATTTCATACCCTTTGTTAATTAAATTTCCTTTTGCATTCAGCAAGCGAGGAAAATAAGTCCCTGGTTGAGATCCATCTGGTTGATTCGGAAATATCAAGTCAGTAGTGTTTTTATTATAATAATCAAGAGAACCTGTCAATCTATTGTTAATCAATTCAAAATCAACACCTACTCCGGAAGAAGTGGTAGTTTCCCATTTCAAATCTGGATTGGCGTTATTAACCGTTACTGGAGTACCATTTAAGCCAAATTGACCTGCAGAAATAGCTGAGTTAGGAGCAAATTCTTGATTCCCAGTTATACCATAACTTCCTCTAATTTTGACATCATTCACTAAACCTGCCCCGCTTTCAACCACCTTATAACCAACACCTAAAGAAGGAAATGTACCGTATTTATTATTTTCTCCAAATTTACTAGAACCATCAATACGAACGGTACCAGTCAATAACAACTTCTTGAACAAAGTAGCATTAACCCTTGTAAAATATGATTGCAAGTCCACCTTATTTCTACCCGATGATGGACGATACTCTCTACTAAGAGCACCTTCTATGTTATCAATCAAGTTTAATTGGTCGCTATTAAATCCTTTTGCACTGACGCCAAAACCGTCATAATTATATTCATAGAAGGAATATCCTGCTAAAGCGTCAAAAACAAAATTTTCGTTAAATTCTTTGTTATAATTCAGAGTATGCTCAAAAGTTCTGTTAAATTTATTTTGTGTTGAAATAAAAGCAGTACCTCTCTTTACAGTGTTATCAATAGGATCTACTGCTTGAAATTGAGGTCCTTGTATATCAATTGTTGGCAACAATTGACTTTTTCTAGTAGAAGTTGAATTTTCAATACCGAATAAAAATTTATAGCTAAAGTTGCTATTGATTTTATAAGTAGCTGCGACACTACCGAATAATTTACTTGTATTGGTATAATCTGTGTAAGAATTCAATAATTGTACTGGATTCAAAAAAGTATTACTTATTACATTATAAGAACCATCTGTGTTGTAGATTGGAGATGTTGGATTCCAATACAAAGCGGAACCAATTATATTACCTATAAATCCAGCGTCATTGGAAATAAGCGTTGTTTGATCTTTAATACCTGCGTAAACCAATCTAGTTTCCACTTTCAAAGCACCACCAAAAAAGTCATTTGAATTATAAAGTGACGCAGTGTATTTTCCTATTCCAGTATTTCTGACAATACCATCAGTATCTGTCGCACTAAGTGACAATCTAGTATTAGAATTAGCTGTTGATTTACTGAAGGATAAATCATGATTTTTAGTAATCCCTGATCTAAGAACTGCCTTTTTCCAATCGTATGATCTCGATTTTTGGTCATCACCACCTGCCGCAACAAACTGATCTGCTGTCATTACCCCAAAATCTCCTGCGATTTTACTAAACTGAACAGATGTTGAATAAGCTAATTCTGGCTCTGCAGATTTCCCTTTTTTAGTCGTTATAACAATAACTCCATTTGCTCCACGAGAACCATAGATAGCTGTAGAAGACGCATCTTTCAACACAGTCATACTTTCAATATCATTCTGATTAACAAAGTTCAACGGATTTCTTGGAGTTGAACCACCCAATAAGCCATCACCTCCGGCAGAAACATTTCCTCCATCTAACGGAACACCATCAATAACTATCAACGGTCCATTTCCTGAACGAACAGAAGTATTACCACGAACTCTAATAGAAATCGCGCCACCTGGTTCTCCACTAGATTGAGTAACTTGAACACCTGCTACTTTACCTCTTAATAATTGCGCTGGGGAAGGAGAGGCTACGTTATCAAATTTTTTAGAGCTAATTTGATCTACTGCTCCAGTTGCATCTTTCTTTTTAACCGTTCCGTAACCAATGACGATTACTTCTTTCAGTTCTGCAGAATCTTCTTTTAAGACTACACTAATAGTGCTCTTACCTGCAACATTTAACTCTTGCGATTTAAGACCAATGTAGCTGAATACTAAAACTGCATTTGAGCCTACATTTTTGATAGTAAATTTTCCATCGAAATCAGTTTGTGCTCCATTTGTTGTTCCTTTAACTAAGACAGAAGCCCCTGGAAGCGGACCGCTGCCATCAGATACTGTACCAGACACATCTTGCGAATAAGTCAAGCTTGTACACAGCATCGTTAGAAACACCATCAAGCCTTTAATTAGACTATTTTTCATACGTAATAAATAAGTTGGTTAATAATTTTTTTTATTGGTTTGTTTAAATATTAACACCAAACATAATTATAAATTTATGATAATATTAAGATATTACTAAACTATAACGTTTTCGTTACGCCGAAAACGTTTTCGATTTTAAAATTAATCCTTTAAAAATTTAATACTAAAATTATACTAAATATAAAAAAAAGAGACTAAAAAACATATTATTATAATTTAGTGGCTTTTTCACTTCAAATCAATTGTATATTACTCAATAGAAAAGCTTTTTACAAACTAAGATTACGAATTACTCATCATAATGAAGTTTTTTATACCAAATCGATAATCCAAAATAAGCCGCGTCAAATGTCTAAAAATAGTACGCCATAAATACCCTATTTAATTTTCACTCACTGTTTCAACGGCTAAAAATATCATATTTACAAGACGTATTATAACTAAATTGTAATCTCCTTTAAAATATAAATTTGGAAGAAATTACGTAATTACATCATTTATCACTTTATCCTATTTATTCTATCTAAACAATCAGTCCTACAATAATAAAAGCAATCATACCTCTTTTTCTATAGAAAATTTAAATTGAATAAAACCCAATGGCTTCTAAAAACAAAAACCACGAATACTATAACAATCTTCAAAATAGATTGCTTGTATATTCGTGGCAAAAATTATTTAAAGTAACCCGTTTGGTGTAATTACACCCAACGGGTTACTGTATTATTTGATAACAATTGTCTTATTATCCACTCCCACTCCAATAATCTTAAGTGATTTCCATTGTTTTGGCAGCAGTCCCTTGTTGTATTTCAATCCCATATCCGTTTGTTCCACTCCGCCAAAACCATAAATAACGGCCTGAAGCATTGCTCCGGCTCCAGTAGCAAAATAAGGGTTATTACTATTGGCTGATTCCGAAAATACGCCAAAAGGAGGCCGACTGTTAGGTAAATACGATTTCACAAAATAACTATAGGCTTTATCTCTATCGCCCAATCGAGCATATAGAACCGATAAAACTCCGGAAGCCATAGCTGGACCATCTTTTTTATCAATTTTTTCGGCGTAATATTCCAAATCTCTTTTTATTTGTTCTTTGTCAGTGATTGTATGCAAAGGATATGCTAATAAGTTGACATCTGCCTGTTTTATCATTTGCCCTTGATATCCTTTATAATTTTGAGTAATCCCATCCTTTTTATGAATCACTAATTTCTCTGATACTGCTATCCATTCTGGATTGATTGGCTCGTTTAAAAGTGTCGCTGCTTTAATCGTATTTTTTAAAGACTCGATCGCTGATGCATTGGTAAAGGCATTGTCATCTACATGTTGCGCATACTCATCGGCACCAACTACATTCAAAATAGAAAAACTTCCGTCTTGATTTTTAACTACTCTGCTTACCCAGAAATCGGCTGTTTCTTTAAGAACCGCCCATTCTTTTTTCAACCAAGAAATGTCTTGTGTATAGGCGTAATAATTCCAAAAAGCTATCGAAACATCTGCTGTGATGTGCTGTTCAAAAATACCTGTCAAGGCCCAAGTTGGTGTTGCTTCTTCTCCTGTATCATCAGATTCCCAAGGATACATTGCTCCTTTGTACCCATAAATAAAGGCTTTTTGTTTTGCTTTTTGCAAACGATCTGAGCGATAATCCAAACATGATTTTGCCATATCAGGTTGCAGTGCCAAAAGCGTTGGATACATCCAAAGTTCCGTATCCCAAAAAATATGTCCGTTATAGCCTTGAGACGACAACCCCATAGGCGCAATACTTTGTCTGGTTCCCGGACGTATATAAGAATACAAGTTATACAACGCAAAACGCACCCGTTGTTGCGCATCCAGATCGCCTTCAATTTGTATGTCCCCGGTTTTCCATAATTCGGCCCAAGCTTGCTTGTGACGGTTCAATAATTTATCGATTCCTTCCTGCAGCGCATAAATAGGTTGTCTTTCGGATTCATTCAAAGGATCCGTAACATCCTTGGAAGTGCAAATTCCTCCTGCCACTGCAAAACGGTATTTTTGGCCTTTGATCAATTTTTTAGTAAACCCAACTTCATTTCCGGTTTGTTTTAAGGTTTCGCTTTCACCATCAAAAAGAAAAGTTGTTGAAGCGGCCACTGTATACTTACCGGTTAGCGTTTTAGCTGTAGTGCCAAAAACCGGCATTAAATACTGATTGTCCTTTAAGACCCGAAACTGACTTTTTGCCTCTTTCAGTTCATCAGGAACAACCATGTAATTGTTAGCGGTAATTTCTATATCCTTAATAGGAGTAATTTCGACAATTGCCATCGCTGAAAAAGGAACAGCTCTATTCGCCAAAATCGTATAATTAATTGTGGCCAAATCTTTAAACGAAAAGGAAGTGCTACTCGTTCCTTCTTTCATTGAAACCACTTGACTCCAATTATCGATATTGTCTGATTTGATTTCTTGATTATTGATATTCAAATGCAGATTCAAAAACTCTATTCCGCGTACTATTCTGCTGATCCCATTTTCAGGACTTCCGTCATACACGCCATTCAGGATAATTTCTTTTGTTTTGAGAGGTGTGTCGTCAGTCACGATTCCTATTTGACCATTGGCCATGGCAACTCCAAAATAATTCTCTCTGGAATTAGCATATAAGTGCCATTCGTCTGATTGGGCTTGACCACAAACCCCAACACTAACTAAAAGCATGAAAACCAATATTTTAACTGTTGAATTCATCATATAATATTTTAATAATATTTTCAAACATATACAAATTATTCGTTAAAAATGTACATCGATCCAGATAGTAGGTGAAATACAAATCGAAAACGTTTTCGACTCATCAAAAACGTTTTTGGTCGATTCCAAATCAACAATTACAAATTATAATTCTATTTTTATGAAGATAAGTAATAACCATGGTATAATATCGTATTTTAAAATCAGGATAAAATTATGTAACAATATGATTTAAAGCTGTTTTACTTAAAGTTAATTCTTTTGACTTTACGACTTTTAAACTTTCGACTTACTTACTATACTAATTAATCTTTTTTTTAATGAAGTCCACAAATAAAATCCCCTCTATTTTAATACTATTTGCAGTCTCTTTAATTCTATTTTCCTGCATAAAAGAAACTAAAAATGATGTTATCACCATTGTTGCTTCTGGAAAATTAGCAGTAGATTCCTCTAAAAAATACAAAGAACCTTTTAGACCGCAATTTCATTTTTCTCCGGAAAAAAAATGGATGAATGATCCTAACGGAATGGTTTTCTATAAAGGGATTTATCATTTATTTTACCAATATTACCCAGATGATATCGTTTGGGGACCAATGCATTGGGGACACGCCACAAGTAAAGATTTAATCCATTGGACACAACAAAAAATCGCTTTGTTTCCTGACAAATTAGGAATGATATTTTCAGGAAGTGCCGTTGTAGATTTAAAAAATACTTCTGGTTTGGGAACAAAAGAAAATCCACCAATGATTGCCATTTTTACCTATCACGACATGGCAGGCGAAAAAGCGGGCAAAAGAAATTATCAAACGCAAGGATTGGCATATAGCTTAGACGAAGGCGAAACTTGGCTCAAATACAATGGAAATCCAATCATAGGAAATGTTGATCAGAAAGATTTTAGAGATCCTAAAATGTTCTGGAATACCGAAACTAATCTTTGGAATATGGTATTAGTAGCAGGAGATCATGCACAATTTTATACTTCCAAGAATTTAATTGATTGGAAATTCGAAAGTGAATTTGGTAAAAATATAGGAGCTCATGGCGGTGTTTGGGAATGTCCTGATCTTTTCAAATTAAAAATTGCCGGTTCCAATGAAGAAAAATGGGTTCTACTCATCAGCATCAATCCCGGTGCACCACTTGGTGGTTCAGGAACACAATATTTCATTGGTGATTTTGATGGAAAAAGTTTTAAAACAACTCAAAAATCCATCAAATGGATTGACAACGGAGCTGATAACTATGCCGGAGTCACGTACAATAATGCGCCAGAAAACAAACGGATATTCATAGGATGGATGAGCAATTGGTCTTATGCGCGAAACACGCCTACCAAAAACTGGAGAAGCGCCATGACGTTGCCAAGAGAACTTTCGCTTGCAAAAATCAAGGGCAATTATGTCCTAAAAAACGTTGCTGTGGAACAATTCAAAAAACAAGAGGCCATAGCCTTTTCTAAAGATGAAATTATCCTAAAAGCGAATCAAAAAACTACATTTAATTACCAATATTTGAATCAGTCAGCAGTTCAATTTAACGCCAAAAATGAAAATTTAAAATTGGTTTTTTCCAATGATGTAAAGGATTCTTTGGTCATGAATTACGATGCCAAACAAAAGACTTTTTCTGTTGACAGAAGACATTCCGGCGTAGTCAATTTTGAAAAAAGTTTTGGAGAAGAAATACACAACACCAAAATTCCAAATATAATTTCTGAGGCTATTGATTATCAAATCATAGTAGATTGGTCCTCAATAGAAATTTTCCTCAACGGTGGCGTTTACAGTTTCACAGAACAAATTTTTCCTAACAAACCATATACCAAACTAACCATTCAATCCGATGAAAATCAAGAAATTAAAAATTTTAGTATTGCTGAAATAAAAGGAATCTGGTAATAAAATTCATTTATAATAACCAAAACCACTAACTAAAAAAAACAGAATAATGAATAACAAAAAAATACTCTATTGGTCCATTATCGTTGCCTTTGCTGGATTTCTATTTGGATTTGACACCGTCGTAATTTCAGGAGCAGATAAACAATTGCAACAACTATGGGGTTCTTCTGATTTGTTTCATGGATTAGTAGTCATGTCATCCGCATTATGGGGAACGGTTATTGGCGCTATTTTTGGTGCGTTTCCAACGAATATTTTAGGTCGGAAAAAGACTCTAATAATTATAGGATTACTGTTTTTGGTTTCTTCCATTGGAACTGCATTCGCAAATGATCCCATTTTCTTTTCCGTTTTTAGATTTCTTGGCGGAATTGGTATTGGCGCTTCAACCATTGCTGCTCCAACCTATGTTTCTGAAATTGCTCCTGCAAAAGACCGTGGAAAACTGGTTGCTTTGTACCAATTCAATATTGTTTTTGGAATTTTAATCGCCTTTACATCCAACTACTATTTGCAAGATATAGGAGAAAATGCCTGGCGATGGATGTTAGGAATACAAGCGTTTCCATCTTTCATTTACACACTTCTGGTATTTGGAATCCCGGAAAGTCCGCGTTGGATTTTAGAATACAAAAAAGACAGACAAAAAGCAGTCGCTATTTTGAAGCAAATCAATAGTGACGCAGCAGTAGAAGCGGAAATTGCTGCTATAGAAAAAGAAACTGTTCAGGAGGGGAAAAACGAATCTATTTTCATGGCTAAATATAGAAAACCATTGCTCTTAGCGTTTTTTATTGCCTTTTTCAATCAGCTCTCCGGAATTAATGCTTTTTTATATTATGCCCCTCGAATTTTTGAATTGGCAGGATTAGAAAAATCTGCCTCTTTTTTGAGTAGTATCGGAATTGGGATAATCAATTTAATATTTACCATGATTGGAATCTCGCTAATAGATAAATATGGCCGAAAAACGCTCATGTATTTGGGTTCGGTAGGATACATTATTTCTCTAGGATTAGTGACAACCGCCTTTTATTTTGAATGGAAAGGAATGGCTGTTCCGTTATTTTTCTTTTTGTTTATAGCCTCACACGCCATAGGTCAAGGAGCTGTCATTTGGGTATTTATCTCTGAATTGTTCCCTAATAAACTTCGAGCTGCCGGAACCTCTTTTGGCACTTCTGTACATTGGATTTTAGCAGCATTAATCCCATCATTCATTCCGTTTTTGTTTAAAGAGATTGGAACAACAACCGTTTTTGCCGTCTTCTGCATAATGATGGTTTTTCAATTGCTTTGGGTATTTACAAAAATGCCGGAAACCAAAGGGAGAACATTAGAAGAACTATCTGAAAGTTTGTCAAAAAAAGAATAATTATGACCAAAAAAATAATCTGTTTCGGGGAAGTTTTATTTGACGTTTTCCCAACGCACCAAAAAATCGGAGGAGCGCCATTGAACGTGGCGCTGCGTTTAGCATCACTTGGTATTGATGCTCAAATAATAAGCCGAGTAGGAAATGATGAAATTGGAAAAGAACTCCTTGCCTTTGTTAAAAAAAATGGAGTTGTTACCGATACGATTCAAGTTGATAAAAACGCTTCTACCGGACAAGTTATTGTTCAATTAAATGAGAAAGGAACTGCTTCATACACAATCAATTATCCGGTTGCTTGGGACAAAATTATATGTATTCCGGAAGACGAAATAATGGTCAAAAAAGCAGATGCACTAGTTTTTGGGAGTCTTGCATGTAGAGATTCTGTTTCACAGGATTCCCTATTAGAAATAATTAACTATGCAAAATATGCTGTTTTCGATGTTAATTTACGTGCTCCTTTTTACACTAAGGAACTACTGATTAATTTGATGATGCAGTCAGATTTTATAAAATTTAATGATGAGGAATTGTATGAAATAAGTGCTTTTATGAATTCACCATACCATTCATTAGAGCAAAATATTCTTTTTATTGCCACACAAACGAATACAAAACACATTTGCGTTACAAAAGGAAATCATGGTGCGGTGTTGTGTTACAATGAAAAAATGTACTACAATAGTGGCTATAAAATAAATGTTGTAGATACCGTGGGTTCCGGAGATTCTTTTTTAGCTGGATTGCTTTCTAAACTATTAAAGGATGCCAATCCTCAAGAAGCAATTGATTTCGCTTGCGCAATAGGAGCCATTGTAGCCAAAAATGAAGGAGCCAATCCCAAAATTTCAAATAAAGAAATTAGTGCCTTTATGAATCCATGCTAGTTTAGCGAAACTGATCTTTAACAATTACAACGACCCAAAAAAAACCTATGTATTAGTAAATCAATCATGAAAAGATTGATTTACCGAAACTTTTTGGGATAACAACAAAGTTATTGAACTTTTTTTAGGGTTTTAAACAAAAGTATTGAACTTTGAAAAATCCCATTATCAACGAAATAGCCACTCAATTACGGATTTCTAAAACCCACGTTTCAGAGTCATTGAAGGAATGCCGAAATCTATTAAAGAAAACAATTCCCTTCTGGTTTTAAGTACATTAAGATCGGAACACGTATAAATGAAAGAACGTCAACCTAGGATGTTCCCGCCTTTACTAAAAATGGCAGATCCAATTAGTTTATGTAACGAATGTGTAATAATTTGTTTTATTATTAAAAAATTACAGAAATACGATAAAAATCAATACCTTGGTAAGGAATATTTGAACTTATAGTCTTTTTTATACCTATGTCAAAGACTGAAAAAGATCGCACAGCAAAGTTACTATAAAGACCTTTTCTTAAAATTAAATACGTAGAAATTCGATTCATGAAAGACATTACTCTTAAGGAAATTGCAACAAAACTGGGAATTTCAATAACGACTGTTTCAAAAGCGCTTAAAAATTACCCTGATGTTAGTGAAAAAACTAAAAAAGCGGTAATTGAACTTGCCCAGCAATTACACTACACTCCTAATAGTTTTGCAGTAAATTTAAGAACAAAAGAATCAAAAACCATTGGTCTAATTATTCCTGAAGTTGTACATCATTTCTTTTCGAATGTTGTCAATGCTATCATCAACGAAGCTGAAAAAAACGGCTATTTAGTAATCATTTTACAATCAAATGAGACACTGGCTTTAGAAAAAAAACAAGTAGAACTGCTAATAAACAAAAGAGTTGACGGAATCATAATGTCCTTATCAAATGAGTCCAATAATGACGATCACATAAAAGAAATCATCAATAGAAATATTCCTTTTGTTATGTTTGACAAAATAGCAAAGCTTTCTAAATGCTCGAAAGTAATAATTGATGACCAAAAAGCGGCCTTTAATGCAGTGCAACACTTAATTGATAACGGCTGCAGGAAAATAGCCCACATTCGAGGACCCCTAAATCCTCAAAATTCAATAGATCGATATATTGGATATAAAAAAGCATTAGAGAAAAATAATATTCCTTTTGACACAAAATTAGTTTTTACATGTGAAAATGTGACTTTTGAAGAAGGAAGAGATTTTGCTAAACAGATTATTGAAGAGCATGCTGATATAGACGGCATTTTTGCTATAACGGATCTGGTAGCAGTGGGAGTATTAGCCTATTTTAATGAAAACAAAATCAATGTCCCGGAACAAGTAGCGGTAATAGGTTTCAGCAATTGGTTTATATCGCAAGTACTGACGCCAAAACTTAGTACTGTAGATCAGCCAAGCCATGAAATGGGAATTGCATCTTTTAACTTATTGTTAGAAGAAATGAATTGTCATAAAGAAGGAATTCTTTTTATTCCAAGAATTATTGAATTAGAAACAAGCATTATTGTTAGAGAATCTTCTATAAAATTCAAATAAATTAAGTTTCAAAATTTCGTTCTTGTAAAAAATCAATATTCCTTTTTAATCCTTGAAAATTAGCTCTTTTAAGTGGTGAGTTTTTAAAAACAGCTTTAAATGTTTCTTCAGTAATTTCTATCCAATCTTTTTTGGACAAGGAGAGTAATTCTGGATTTGGGTCAAATAAAGGTTCACTGTGTGGTTTTGAAAACTTGTTCCAAGGACAGACATCCTGACATACATCGCATCCAAAAGCCCATTCATCAAATTTACCTTTCATCTCCTGAGGGATATTTTCTTTTAATTCAATTGTAAAATAGGAAATGCATTTGCTGCCATCTACTACATAAGGCGCAACTATTGCTGCTGTAGGGCACGCATCTATACAAGCCGTACACGTACCACAATGATCGGTTGTAGGATTGTCATAGTCTAAATCTAAATCGATAATGAGTTCCGCGATAAAGTAAAAAGACCCTACTTTTTGTGTCAATAAATTACTGTTCTTACCTATCCAACCCAAACCACTTTTGGCAGCCCAAGCTTTGTCAAGGACTGGAGCCGAATCTACAAAAGCCCGACCAGAAACATCTCCGATTGTAGATTGAATAGAAAATAAAAATTCTTTGAGTTTTTCCTTGATCACAAAATGATAATCCTGACCGTACGCGTATTTTGAAATCTTATAAGAATCTGTATTTTGCAGGTCTTCTGGATAATAATTTAACAACAGTGAAACTACACTTTTAGCTTCCTCAACAAGTAAAGTTGGATTTAAACGCTTGTCAAAATGGTTTTCCATATAGGACATTTGGCCATTTCTATTGTTCTCCAACCAGTTTTCTAACCGCGGTGCTTCTTGTTCCAAGAAACCAGCTTTAGCTATTCCACAGGATAAAAATCCGAGACGTTTCGCTTCAGATTTGATAAATTGCGTGTATGTCGTTTTTGTATTAATAGTTAAAAAATAGAGGTTAATAAACGGGATTCCAAGCCCTGATAGCAGCAGCGTCTCCCGATTAACAAAAACTACGGCTGAAAAAGCTTTGTTTTTCTATATCGGAAATACAGCGGAAAGCGGGAAACAGCTCCTAAAAATCAGAATAAACCGCCTTGATTGTTTGTTTTTAATTTCCCTAAATGTTGATATGCTTTATCGGTAACTTCTCTACCTCTTGGCGTACGCATAATAAAACCTTCCTGAATCAAAAATGGTTCATAGACTTCCTCGATTGTTTCACTGCTTTCAGATACGGCTGTCGCCAAAGTAGATAAACCTACAGGTCCGCCTTTGAATTTATCGATGATTGTATTTAGTATTTTATTATCCATCTCGTCCAGGCCATGAGCATCTACATTAAGTGCTTTTAAAGCGTAACGGGCAATTTCTATATCGATAGTGCCATTCCCTTTTATCTGGGCAAAATCACGAACACGCCGTAACAATGCATTCGCTATACGAGGAGTTCCACGACTTCTGCCCGCTATTTCTATAGCTGCCTCCATGGATATAGGCATTTTAAATATAGTAGCACTTCTTTCTACGATTGTGGTGAGCAACTCAGTGGTATAATATTGTAAGCGGGAAGAAATTCCAAAACGCGCTCTCATGGGAGCGGTCAATAAACCGGAACGAGTGGTGGCTCCAATTAAGGTAAATGGATTTAGATTGATTTGGACAGTTCTTGCATTAGGTCCTGATTCAATCATGATATCAATCTTAAAATCCTCCATAGCAGAATACAGATATTCTTCTACTATTGGACTCAAACGATGAATTTCATCAATAAATAATACGTCTCTTTCTTCCAGATTAGTCAGTAAACCCGCTAAATCTCCAGGTTTGTCCAAAACCGGACCGGAAGTAATTTTGATTCCCACTTGCAATTCATTAGCAAGAATATTGGCTAATGTTGTTTTTCCTAAGCCAGGTGGACCATGAAACAGCGTGTGATCAAGTGCTTCATTTCGTTGATTTGCAGCCTGAACAAAAACTTTCAGATTTTCTAATATTTGGTCTTGTCCTGCAAAATCATCAAAAGAAAGTGGTCTCAATTTTTTTTCAAGATCTAGCTCTTCTGAATTGTAACCATTTGCTGTTGGGTCTAAATTTTCATTCATATAACAAAGATAGCAAAGCAATATTGAATTATAAATTTAAATTTCAAATGCTATAAATAAAAAGCAATACTATCAAGCAAACTATTTCAGACCGCTATTCTTCTCATTAAAACTCAATCCAGACGCCACAATGGTTATTGAATGCACTGCATTGACAATTGAACCCTTCTATAAATACGGTGACTATACACTTACAAAAGGAATGAAAATTGAGTAATGTCCTAAAAAAAAGCCTCTACTTTCGCGAGGCTTTTTTTATATTTTAGTGATGTAAAACTTCTTCACCTTCTTTCATTGGAACATTTTGAGGTACAAAATCCACATCATGAGCTGGATTACTGTAATCATAAGGCCAACGATGAACCTCAGGAAGTTCACCAGGCCAGTTACCGTGGATGTGTTCCACAGGAGCTGTCCACTCTAATGTATTTGATTTCCAAGGATTCATTACAGACTTTTTACCGTAGAAGATACTACTGAAAAAATTGTACAAGAAAACCAATTGAAAAGCACCACCAATTAAAGCAAATGTTGTGATCAAAACATTAACATTTTGCAAATCATCAAATAACGGAAAGTTGGTGTTTGTATAGTAACGTCTTGGCAAACCTGCCAATCCAATAAAGTGCATCGGAAAGAAAACTCCGTAGGCACAAATTGCAGTTACCCAAAAGTGTACATATCCAAGATTCTTGTTTAACATTCTTCCAAATAATCTTGGAAACCAGTGATAAATACCTGCAAACATTCCGTAAAGAGCAGAAATACCCATTACCAAATGAAAGTGTGCTACCACAAAATAAGTATCGTGTACATTAATATCTAGTGTACTATCTCCAAGAATGATACCTGTTAAACCACCGGTAATAAAAGTAGAAACCAAACCAATAGAAAACAGCATAGCCGGATTCAATTGCAAATTTCCTTTCCACAACGTTGTAATATAATTAAACGCTTTTACCGCTGAAGGTATCGCAATTAACAACGTTGTAAATGTAAATACAGATCCTAAAAACGGATTCATCCCGGATACAAACATGTGATGTCCCCACACTATCGTCGATAAGAATGCAATTGCAATAATTGACATAATCATTGCTCTGTATCCAAAAATTGGTTTACGCGAATTTGTAGCAATCACTTCAGAAGTAATGCCCAAAGCAGGCAACAAAACAATATAAACTTCAGGGTGACCTAAAAACCAGAATAAATGCTCAAACAACACTGGCGAACCTCCTTGGTAGTGCAACACTTCCCCCGCGATATAAATATCAGATAGGAAAAATGAAGTACCAAAGCTTCTATCAAAAATCAATAATAAAGCAGCTGATAAAAGAACAGGAAAAGATACTATACCAATAATAGCAGTCACAAAGAAAGCCCATATAGTAAGTGGTAATCGAGTCATAGACATTCCCTTAGTCCTTAAGTTAATTACCGTAACAACATAGTTCAAAGATCCCATTAAAGAAGAGGCAATAAAAATAGCCATCGAAATTAACCATAATGTCATACCCATACCTGAACCAGGAATAGCTTGTGGTAAAGCACTTAAAGGAGGATATATAGTCCATCCTGAAGAAGCAGGCCCAGCCTCAACAAAAAGAGAACTGATCATGATTACACTAGATAAGAAAAATAACCAATACGAAACCATATTCATAAAGCCGGATGCCATATCTCGAGCTCCAATTTGAAGTGGTATCAATAAGTTACTAAAAGTACCACTGAGCGCAGCCGTTAAAACAAAGAAAACCATTATTGTTCCATGAATAGTAACCAATGCTAGATAAATATCATTAGCCATGACTCCATTAGGAGCAAATTTGTCCCCTAGTAAAATATTAAATATTCGGAAAGACTCTTCCGGCCATGCTAATTGCATTCTAAAAAGCATAGACATCCCAACACCAATAATCCCCATAATGATACCCGTAATTAGGTACTGTTTGGCAATCATCTTATGATCAATACTAAAAATATATTTAGTAATAAAAGTGTCTTTATGGTGATGTTCGTGTTCGTGATCTATTGCGTGATCGTGACCTTCTGCTGACATATATGTTTACTTTAAATTTTTTTTAATAATATTATTTCATTACTGTTACAACAGCAGCAGCAGTATCAGTACTTGCCTCAGCATCTGCAGGAGCTGGAGCAGCTAAAGATGCTTTAACTTCATTAACGATAGTAGCCTTGTCTTTCAACCAAGCTTTATAGTCTTCAGGCGTATCTACAATAATTTTCATTTGCATGTTATAATGCGACGCCCCACAAATTTTATTACAAAGAAGCAGATAATCAAATGTGTAAGGATCTAAAGCAGCCTCTCCTTTTGCCACCAAACCAACACTTTTCTTAGCCCTCAAAGCATTAATATTTGAAACTTTTTCTACCATGTAAGGCAATTCTCTATATTCTACAGTGGTATAAACAGGCTCAAAAGCAAACTCAGTTACCATACCAGGAACACAATTCATTTGCGCTCTAAAGTGAGGCATGTATGCAGAATGTAAAACGTCTTGAGAACGCATTTTGAAATGAATTTTCTTCCCTTTTGGGATGTGCAATTCAGTAACCAATATATCATCTTGTGAGTATGGATCAGATAAGTCAACACCAACAGCATTAGCACCTTCAATAAACCTAACATTAGCTTTACCCAATACATTATCCTCACCTGAATACCTCGCTTTCCAGTTAAACTGTTGTGCATATAATTCAATTACGATTGTATCTTCATCTTCATCCACAAACATAATGTTATTCCATGCATAGAGACCGTAAAGAATCAATCCTGCTAGAACAACCGCAGGTATAACACTCCAGATAGCCTCTAACTTATTATTATCAGCAAAATAAAGCGCCTTTTGATCTTGTCTTCCTCTGTATTTGAAAGCAAAATAATGCAATAATACTTGAGTAATAGCCTGTACAATAAATATAAGGACCCAAGTTATGTTCATCAAATAATCTACTTGCGCACCATGTGCAGAAGCCGGAGTGTGAAGAACCAATGGCCCCCAAGTAAACAATCCATAAATTGAAAAAATATAAATGAAGGCTAAAAAACCAAACATTAAATAACCTTGAACGTTATTATCATTATCTGTAGCTACTTCAGAGCTATCGGGATTGGAACCAACTTGCGTCAGGTCGAATATTTTAGTCAATTGCCATAAAGCAACAGCTAATAAAACTAAAACTATAATTACCAACAAACTTGTCATCTGTTTTTTTCTTTAAATATTAATAATGAAAATGTTTACTTTCTTCGATAAATGGATTTCTTTTTGGCAATAAAGGAACTTTAGTCAATGCTGTAAAAACAACATAAATAAACAATCCAAGGAAGAAAAGAACAGAAGCTATCTCTGACACCCCAATGAACCATCTGTCCCCAACAGTTCCTGGCATAATCATGTTAAAAAAGTCTATATAATGTCCAACCAAAATAACAGCACCTGCCATGACTAAAACCCATGTAATTCTTTTAAAATCAGTATTAACTAAGATTAACAAAGGAAATACAAAATTCATAACTACAGCACCAAAGAACGGAAGATTATATAACTCGATTCTTGTTATGTAATAAGTTACCTCTTCTGGGATATTAGCATACCAAATAAGCATATATTGTGAAAACCATAAATAAGTCCAAAATATACTAAAACCGAACATGAACTTTGCTAAATCATGAATATGACTCGTATTAACGTGCTCTAAAAAACCTCTAGATTTCAAATACAAAGTAACTAATGCTATCGTGGTGATTCCACTAACAAAGAAGCTTGAGAAAACATACCACCCAAATAAGGTACTAAACCAATGTGGATCGATAGACATAATCCAATCCCATGACATTATCGATTCAGTAACAATAAAGAAAACTAAAAACATCGCCGATAACTTAAAGTTTTTCTTATAAAATAAATCATCACTAGCTTCATCTTGTGCTAAACAATTTTTTCTTGAATAATAGTGATATAAACTCCAACCTGTTAAAAATATAGCCGCTCTAACAATCCAAAAGGGAAAATTCAGATACCCCGCTTTATTCGCAATTAATTTATCTGTAGCAACGACTTCAGGATCTAACCAAATAAAAAGATGATTAAAGTGAAGACCACAAAGCAATAATACTATAAAAAAGACAACAGACCCCACCGGCAAATAAGAGGTTATACCCTGCATAACTCTGAACAACACAGGAGACCAACCAGCCTGAGCAACTTGTTGAATGGCATAAAAAGCTAAAACACCTAACGAAACCAACATAAAGAATATACAGGCAACATAAAAAGCAGCCCATGGCTTATTTTGCAACTGATGCAAAACATGATTCAGATGTTCCGCATGTTCCGTTTCTTCACTTATTTCATGTCCCCCTTTTTTTTCTGCTACTTCGGCATGCAATGAACTCTCATGACTTTCAGTAACAGCTTCCGAGGTGCTGTTGGTATGCAATACTTTTGGATTGCTTTCCTCTTTTGTACTTTCAGATTCCTCGTGACCTTTAGAAGCATCATACGCTCCTACAGATTTCGAAGTTTCATGTTTAACTTCACCATGACTAACATGGCTTTCAGCAGCAAGAAGAGTTTCAACTTCTTGAATATCCTTTGGTGCACTCCAAAAACCATAACCAATCCCTAATACGCCCATGGCCATTAAGAGGAAAGAAAAAGTTTTTAATTTACTTGAAAATGTATACATATCTATTACGATCAGTTTGTTCAACAATTATAATTCGCTTTTTAGTTTTAGAACATAGTCAGTAACCAACCAACGTTCATGAGCACTCAACTGGTTTGAATGCGCACCCATAGAATTCAAACCATACGTTATTACATGATAAATACTACCCTCAGTAATAACTCTGTCTTTGTAACTAGGAACCCCAAGAAATTTTTCTCTTTCAACCAGTACACCTTTACCGTTTCCAGAAGCTCCGTGACAACTGATACAATAAATTTCAAAAAGTTCCTTAGCCTTTTCAGGCTCTTTACTTAATGAATCTAGTGGCGATTTAAGATTAGCTTTAGCTAACTCATAACCGGCAGTCGAATTTTCATATTCAAAAGGCTCAAACCCTCTGTTTATTGATCCTTGAGCAGGAAGTTGTCCTTCTTTACCATTTTTAAATGCATTTGATTCAGCATAAGTTTCATACCCTACTGACTCATACATATTTGGAAAATACTGATAGTTTGGTGCCGCATTATTATGGCAGGCAGAAACTAAAATAGTTAGACCAAATAAAAGTGTTATTTTATATACGCTTTTCATATCTATAATTAATGCTTTTCTATTACTTTAACTTCTACAGCCCCTGTACTTTGAAAAAAAGAAACTAATTCTTCTTCATTATCTTTTACAGCTACTTCCATTAAAAAATGGTCGTCTGTTGTTCTTACGTCTGGATTCTCAGCTTCTTTAAATGGCCACAATTTACTTCTCATGTAAAAAGTTATAACCATCAAATGGGCAGCAAAAAACACCGTAAGTTCAAACATAATTGGAACAAAAGCTGGCATATTTTCGATGTAACTAAAACTTGGTTTTCCACCAATATCCTGCGGCCAATCTTGAATCATAATATAATTCATCATGGCTGTTGCCACCGAAATACCAACGCAACCATACAAAAAAGCACAAATTGCTAATCGTGTAGGAGCAATTCCCATTGCCTTGTCCAAACCGTGTACGGGGAATGGAGTAAAAACTTCTTCAATATGATGATGAGCTGCTCTAGTTTTTTTAACCGCGTCCATCAATATATCATCGTCATTATAAATGGCGTATATTACTTTATTACTCATGGTGTGAATCTTTATTTGCTTCTCTTTCTCTTTTGTAATTATCTCCAGTTGCTTTCAAAATTGTTTTTACCTCTGCTTGTGCTATTACAGGGAATGTCCTTGCATACAATAAGAACAATACAAAGAAGAAACCAATAGTTCCGATGAATATTCCAATGTCAACAAATGTAGGAGAGAACATCGTCCATGAAGATGGCAAATAATCCCTGTGCAATGAAGTTACAATGATTACAAATCTTTCAAACCACATTCCAATATTTACGACTATCGAAATTATAAACGAAAACATAATACTTGTTCTTAATTTTTTGAACCACATGAATTGCGGAGAAAAAACATTACAAGTCATCATTGACCAATAAGCCCACCAATATGGACCGGTTGCTCTATTCAAGAAAGCATATTGTTCATATTCTACACCGGAATACCACGCTACAAATAACTCTGTAATGTAAGCTACTCCAACAATTGAACCCGTTATCATGATAACAATATTCATCAACTCAATGTGCTGAACCGTAATATATGCTTCTAAATTTGAAACTTTTCTCATAATAATCAGCAACGTATTCACCATTGCAAATCCTGAAAAAACAGCTCCAGCAACAAAGTAAGGCGGGAAAATTGTTGTATGCCAACCGGGAATTACTGACGTAGCAAAATCCATTGATACAATTGTATGCACAGATAGCACAAGAGGCGTTGCTAAACCTGCAAGAACTAAAGAAACTTCTTCAAAACGTTGCCAGTCTTTTGCTCTACCGCTCCAACCAAAACTCAATATAGAATATACTCTTTTATTAAAAGGAGTTATTGCTCTGTCACGCAACATAGCGAAATCAGGTAATAAACCAGTCCACCAAAATACTAATGAAACAGAAAGGTACGTAGAAATTGCAAATACATCCCAGAGTAATGGTGAGTTAAAATTTACCCACAGAGAACCAAATTGATTCGGAATTGGTAAAACCCAATACGCTAGCCATGGACGACCCATGTGAATAATTGGAAATAAACCTGCCTGGATAACAGAAAAAATTGTCATTGCTTCAGCAGAACGGTTAATAGCCATTCTCCAACGCTGACGGAAAAGCAATAATACTGCCGAAATTAAAGTTCCAGCATGACCAATACCAACCCACCAAACAAAGTTCGTGATATCCCAAGCCCATCCAACAGTTTTATTTAACCCCCATGTTCCAATACCTGTAGAAACAGTGTAAATTATACAGCCTAAACCCCAAAGGAAGGCTATTAATGCAATTGAAAATACAATCCACCAATGTTTATTTGCTTTACCTTCAACAGGTGCTGCTACATCTACAGTTACATCATGATAAGTCTTATCACCTATAACTAAGGGTTTTCTAATGGTTGCTTCGTAGTGAGACGACATAATCCTTTATATTGATTCTTAATTAATTCTTTTTTTGTACTAAGTATTTCTAACTTTAACGTGATAAATCACATTAGGTTTTGTTCCAACATGCTCCAATAAATGATACATCCTTTCGTCAGCAACCAAAGTAGCCACTTCTGCATCTTTATCATTTATATCCCCAAATTTCATTGCTCCATTAGAACAAGCATTTGAACATGCCGTTTGGAATTCACCATCAATGACTACTCTTCCTTCGTTTTTAGCTTTCAAAATAGTCGCTTGCGTCATTTGAATACACATTGAACATTTCTCCATAACTCCACGAGAACGAACGTTAACATCCGGATTCAATACCATACGTCCTAAATCATCATTCATATGATAATCAAATTCACTGTTTTTATTGTATAAAAACCAGTTAAAACGACGTACTTTATATGGACAGTTGTTAGCACAATAACGCGTACCAACACATCTGTTATAAGCCATATGATTTTGACCTTGACGCGAATGTGAAGTTGCCGCTACTGGGCAAACTGTTTCACAAGGTGCATGATTACAATGTTGACACATTACCGGCTGAAAGGAAACTTGAGGATTATCACCTGCCTTTTCCATTTCATTAAATGTAGATAATGAACTTGATAAACCTGCTATATTTTCTTTTCTTTCGTTATCACCTTCAAAAGTACTTTCGGAAGAATAATACCTGTCAATACGCAACCAGTGCATATCACGACTTCTTCTAATTTCAGCTTTCCCTACTACAGGAACGTTATTTTCAGCATGACATGCTATCACACAAGCACCACAACCGGTACAAGAATTTAAATCTATAGAAAGATTAAAATGATGCCCGACAGATCGATCAAATGAAGACCATAAATCTACCTTAGTAGCCTCTACCTCCTTGTGATCCAATGATACCATTGGTTGAGGATTCCAGATTTCAGCATCTTTTGTATTAAAAATTTCTAAAGATGTTTCCTTTATAATATCCCCTCTTCCCATTAATGTTTTCTGACCTTGAACACAAGCAAACTCATGTTCTCCTTCAGCTTTCACCAAGGTTATTGACTGTACATTATTGAAACTTTTATATAAAGGATAGGCATTTAGACCCACCATCATTTCTTCCTTCAAAGCCGCTTTGCGACCGTACCCTAACGCCAAGCCAATAGTACCAACAGCCTGACCCGGTTGCACAATTACAGGAACATTTTCTAATTTAATTCCGTCTGCTGTGGTAATGCTAGCATAACTTCCGTTTAACCCACCATTAGCAACGATTTCATTCGACAGATCGTATTTCTTAGCATCAGCATTGGACACTGTAAGGTAGTTATCCCAAGAAACTCTTGTAATTGGATCCGGAAATTCCTGCAACCAAGGGTTGTTTGCTTGTTGTCCATCCCCTAAACCAGTTTTGGTGTATAAAACAAGTTCTAGTCCTTCAGAAGCTTTTGATTGTGCCAAAGCAGTTGCAGCAGCACCATAATCAGCAGAGCCTGCAGCTACAGTTGGTACAACACCCACATAAACACCATCATGCAAAACTTTATTCCAAGAAGAACCCGCTATTATTGTCGAAGCATTACCCTTAATATAATCGTAAAATGTACCACTCATTCCATTTAAAGACAACAATACATCCTGAAATTGTTTGGTATTAAAAAGAGGACGAATCGTAGGCTGAGTAATACCATAACTTCCTTTGGTGAAACTTACATCATTCCATGATTCCAAATAATGAGGAACAGCTGCTGCAATTGTACTTATTAAAGCCGTTTCATCTTCTTTTAAAGAGAAAGATACTGATGTTTTAACTTTCTTCAGTGCTTCTACAAAAGAAGTACTATCCGCTAAAGTATATACTGGATTAACGCCACTCATAATCAACGTATGAACGCTTCCTGCTTTCATATCATTAATTAATTGATTCACTTTTTCATTTGAACCTTTTCTTATTTGTCTTACACCAGAGGTAGTAAAAGCAGTACTGGCCAATGCTTGATTGATGGCCAAAACTACTAACTGCGCATTTTTATCTTGAATACCTGAAACTAAAACTCCTTTTGAACCAGCAGCTTTTAATTGCTGAGCCGCCTTAGTAACTTCTGTTTTAAATTTATCTTCTAAAGTTACGCCAACAGAAGAACCTGTTACCACATTATAAATATGTACTAATGCCTGCTTTTGATTAGCCGTAGACATTGGCAGACGTTTATCAGCAGCAGCACCCGAGAGTGTCATATTAGCTTCTAACTGAAAATGACGAGACATTTTTCCTGCTTTTGGAACTCTTCCTTGCGTATAACCCGAATCATAACCCCCGCCTTGCCAGTCTCCAAGAAAATCAGCTCCAACAGAAACAATAAGAGATGCTTTTGAAAAATCATAATTAACTAAAGCTCTCTCTCCATAAACTGTTTCGAAAGCATCTAACGCTTCCGAAGAAGAAATAGCATCGTAAACAACATGTTTCGCATTAGGATTTTTGGCAATAAATTCGCCAATAAGCTTTTCTGATGATGGACTCGCCAGTGTACTAGTCAAAAGTACCACTTGCCCGCCTTTTGCAGCAGCATCAACGATACTAGACTTTAATTTAGAATCAACAGCGGACCAAGCCGCACTTTTACCTTCTATCTTTGGCTCCTTCAATCGCATACTATCGTACAACGAAAGAATAGAAGCATGAATCCTTGCATTGGCACTAAATGCAGCGCCTTGAATAGTGTTATTATCTATTTTAATTGGCCGCCCTTCGCGTGTTTTTACCAAAAGATTTGCAAAGTCGAAACCATCAAAAACTGACGTTGCATAATAATCGGCTACTCCAGGGATAATTTGTTCCGGCTGAAGCACATAAGGAATAGACTTGTTAACCGGTCCTTCACAAGCCGCAAGCGTGGCTGCTGCTGTGCTAAAACCAACGTACTTTAAAAAATCACGACGTGATGTTGACGAAGATGACAAAGCACCATCATTTCCTAAAAATTCATCAGTAGGAATTTCTTCAACAAATTCGTTATTTCTAAGGGCCTCAACAACAGAACTATTTTGATCTAGCTCTTCAACACTTTTCCAGTATTTTTTGTTTGATGACATATATAAATATTAAAATCTTAATAATTTGATTAATAATGGCATTTGCCACATTCTAAACCTCCCATTTGAGCCGCAGTCAACTTGTCTACACCGTATTTCTTAGAAAGCTCCTCGTGAATCTTAGTATAATATTCATTACCTTCCATTTTTACCTCAGTTTTCCTGTGACAATCAATACACCAACCCATTGTTAACGGGGCAAATTGTTTTTGAATTTCATACTCCTGAACAGGACCATGACACGTTTGACATTCAATACCAGCTACCGTTACGTGTTGCGAGTGATTAAAATAAACAAAGTCCGGTAAGTTATGAATACGAACCCATTTTACAGGCTGTGTTTTACCTGTGTACGATTGAGTTGTTTGATCCCAACCAACTGCAGTATATAATTTTTGAATTTGCTCATCATAAAACGCTTTACTGTATTCAGGAGTAGCTGTTGTTTCAGCAACTTCAGCAATATTTTTATGACAATTCATACAAACATTTAATGAAGGAATTCCAGCATGCTTACTAACTCTTGCCGACGAGTGACAATACTTACAGTTGATTTCATTATCACCAGCATGTATTCTATGAGAATAATGAATTGGCTGAACTGGTGCATAATCCTGGTCAACACCAATTTGCATAAGATAACCATATACAAAATAGGCGCTCGCTAATAACAAAAATACAGAAGTAACCAACACTAAAAACTGATTTCTGACAAAAGATTTCCATATCGGTGTTGTAGGTGTTTTAGGCGCAACTTCAATACCATTTAATTTTGCGACTTTAGTTAACACTTTATTTACAAGAAACAACATGACTACAAGAACTAACATCACCAGAGACAAAGCCCCCAGAATGATATTGTTTGAAACACCACTATCTGAAGCAGCTGTTCCCGGAACAGCCTCAGTGCCTGCAGGTGGTGCAGGAGCCTCCGCTTTCGGCTCTGAAGTATAAGCAATTATGTTATCAATATCCCCATCCGATAATTGAGGGAAAGCAGACATTACCGCCTTATTGTTTTCCTCATAAACTTTTACAGCTTGAGCATCGCCTGACTTGATAAGATCTGAACTATTACGAACCCACTTATGAAGCCATGAAGCATCATATTTAGCGCCCACACCTCTAAGAGCTGGGCCTGTCGCTTTCGCATCAAGTTTGTGACATGCAGCACAGTTAGCATTAAAAAGCTCTTTACCCTTAACCGGATCAGCACTTTGTGAAGTAGCTGTAGCATCCGCAGTAACATCCGCTACTGCTGGAGTAGCTTCTTGAGCAAATGAAGTAAAGGAAATAGATAGCATTAAAGCTATTCTAAATATTAATTTCCTTGAGATCGAATTATGGTTACCCACCTTTTTCATATAGTATAATGATTATCTACTAAAAATTGGCACAGTTTTTTCTAATTATTTTTATGAAAACTGCTCCTTTATTTTAAACTTGCACAAAAATACGACTAAAGAACTAGTCTCAAAACCTTAAAATAGCCTTAATTTCAATTTATATCTATTCTAAATAACATTCGAAGTTTACTATGATTTATTAAATAGTACTTTTACACAAAAACAATCACATTATGAGAATTTTAGCCTTCAAAAAAGCTTTTTTTATCACTATTGCATTCAGCATTTCCTATATACATGCAATCGCACAAGACAGAAACTTAATCGTTAATCAAGACCCTAAATTTGAACAATTACTAAATGAAAAGAGAAAAACAAATATTTCTAATGCTACAAATGACCAATATAAAATTCAAATATTTAGTGGCGAAAGCGAAAAGGCAAGAAACACTCTTAATCAATTTAGACAACAATTTCGAGATATTGACGGAACCATTATTTTTTTTACTCCAAATTACAAAGTTTGGGTTGGAAATTTCAAAACACGAATTGAAGCAGAACGAAATCTAATAGAGATCAAAAAAAGCTATTCCAATGTACATTTGATAAAGCCTAACAAATAAAACAGCATCGGTAATCATGTATCTCCTATTTTAAAAAACCACTTCAAAAGTGGTTTTTGTGTTTTAATAATTGGATTAAAAAAAAAACAAAAGTCAATTGAAAAATAGCAAAAATTCTCCTCTAATCGATTTAAAAATATTCAGATTCTGTAAAATCAAGCACTCTATTATTTGAAATAAGCAAAGAACTTTATATCAGGATGACATCATACGAATAAGCTTAGTTCAACAAAAAGACATTCTAATTAAGCTTAATTGAGAAGCATGATACTTAAAAAATCCTAATCCCTATACTGCACAGTCATAAAAAATTATTCCTAAAAACAAGCGTTGTATAGCTTAAATCACAAGCTACTCATTGCACAACATTAAATCCTATGCCCTCAGGATTAAATAAAAAATTGCGTTCTTCTATCTGAAATAAAAAAACATCGTCACATTTCTGTAACAAATAAAAATCATTGTCTTGTCCTGAATAACCGATACAGATTATTAGATAAAAATATTTAATTAAACACTTGCAAAAACGTTTTTGCA
>NZ_RYDN01000014.1:0-70422 GCF_003968735.1 Flavobacterium sp. RSP49
TTAGCGGAATTGATAGTTCACCTCTGTTTTCCTTTGAATAAATTTAGTGTTTTTTATCTAATACAAAGTAAAGGCGGATGTGAACTAAATTTTCTAATCAACGGATAGCGTAGAATTGCTTTCTGTGCCCACAAAGTTGAGCAAGCAATACTAGATCCCCGCTCTAACTGGCTCTCGTTTGAAACGAGTGCCTAATTACCTTGTAAAAACAAGTCGAAGCGTTTGCAACGCGCCTAGCTATAAAAAGTGTAATAAAAAAAGAACTTGCTCAAGCTAAAATGGACTAGCAATAGAACGCCGTCATTTTGATGCTCGTCAGGGAACTTATTTATGGCCATTGGTTTGTCTTATGCGTTTTTAATTTATTATTTCAATTATTGGTATTTTAGAAAAGATGGTTTATATCTTAAGATTGAAAAAAGGTTTATAAATGAAAGTGAAAAGCAGAGAGTATTAGGAAATATATTTGTTTTTGTTTTTGGCTCGATTATTATTTTTATGCTTACAGGTTTTTTAGTTAATAAGTATTACGGTGGATTCAAGTAGCTAAATTTTAAATACCATCTGACTTATGCAGAAATTATTTCAAATGTTAGCATGATGTTTACCCTAGTGTAGAGAGCAGATATAATCAAATCGGTTAATATGATCATCCATATCAAAAATATCTTAAACTAAATAATTTTTTATATTGGGATTTTTCCAAAAGTCTTTCATAAAATTATTTGTGTAAAATTCAAAAGTAATGTTACATTTTAGTCGTTTTCCTAACACGACTTTCTAACGTGTTAAATTTTTTCAATTTTTCTAACACGTTTACATAACGTGGTAAGTTTTTAGCATTTTTCTAACACGTTGTTTTTATGCGGTAAATTTTCAATGGTTTTTTACCATATTTAACTATAGCAATCGATTCTGTAAAGTCTTTAGGCGGTAAGGATTGCAAAGTAAAATTTTCTGTCATTGTATGTGATTGATTCACAAAGTTAGAAAACTTATTTTGATATTGTAGTGATTTCAAAAAATACAATTTCTTGAAAAAAATTAAATTCATACCCCCACAAGAACCACCAAAAAGAAAAGTTACCGAGGTAAAATATTTTTTTTGAGGTACTCCCCATCTTTTATTTAAGAACGGAAACCACCATAATAAAGTGATTTACACAGAAAACGAAACAAAGACATTTATTTAAGGACAAAAAACCAAACTGCTAAACTTTTATTATTTCAAGTTAAGACTATAGAAACAGACAAAATAATGTTATAAAAATACTGTTTAACAGTTTTTAACTTATTGTATCAATCTAATTATATTACATAAAATAGATTCATTTTAGTTTCACAACACGAAACGGAGTTGTTATTAGGTCAAGTTTAAAAAACAAAAAACCCAAAACACTAATGATTAGTACTTTGGGTTTTAAAAGTGCGGATAATAGGACTCGAACCTACACGCCTTGCGGCACCAGATCCTAAGTCTGGCATGTCTACCAATTTCACCATATCCGCGAAATTCTGAGTGCAAATATAAGCATTACTTCTTAAGTTCAAAGGAATTTCTTAAAAAATTATTTACTCAGTTTTTTGTACTTTTGAGATTATAAAATAATTAAATAATGGAAAATATTAAAGCATACATTCAAGAACACAAAGACCGCTTTATCAACGAGTTAATCGAATTATTAAAAATGCCCTCCGTGAGCGCAAATCCTGCTTTCTCACTAGATATCATCAATACTGCTGCTGCCGTAAAAGCAAGTTTGGAAAAAGCAGGCTGCGATTTCGTTGAAATCTGTGATACCCCAGGCAACCCAATCGTGTATGGCGAAAAAATAATCGACCCAAGTTTACCAACCATTTTAGTGTATGGCCATTATGACGTACAACCCGCAGATCCTATTGAATTATGGACTTCGCCGCCATTTGAACCCGTAATTAAGAAAACCGAAACTCATCCCGACGGCGCTATTTTTGCCCGTGGATCCTGTGATGACAAAGGCCAAATGTACATGCACGTAAAAGCATTGGAATATATGGTTCAATCGAATACTTTGCCGTGTAATGTGAAGTTTATGATTGAAGGTGAAGAGGAAATTGGCTCCAAAAGCTTGAGTTGGTTCGTAGAACGCAATCAGAAAAAACTAAAAAATGACGTGATTTTAATTTCGGACACCGGAATGATTTCTAATCAACAACCGTCAATTACAACGGGATTACGTGGATTGAGTTATGTAGAAGTCGAAGTAACGGGGCCTAATCGAGATTTACATTCTGGATTATACGGTGGAGCGGTTGCCAACCCAATCAATATTTTAGCCAAAATGATTGCTTCGCTTCATGATGAAGACAACCACATTACCATTCCTGGTTTTTATGATAATGTAGCAGAATTATCCTTGGAAGAAAGAGCCGAAATGGCCAAAGCGCCTTTCAACTTAGACAATTACAAAAAAGCATTAGACTTAAATGACATTTACGGCGAAAAAGGCTATGTGACTAACGAAAGAAACTCCATACGTCCTACCCTAGACGTCAACGGAATTTGGGGTGGCTACACCGGTGAAGGTGCCAAAACCGTTATTGCGAGCAAAGCGTTCGCCAAAATCTCAATGCGTTTGGTTCCCAATCAAGACTGGGAGCATATTACTGAATTATTTACCAAACATTTTACCAGCATTGCCCCTGCAGGCGTTACCGTAGTGGTTAAACCACATCATGGCGGGCAAGGCTACGTAACCCCAATAGACAGCATTGGGTACAAAGCCGCAAACATGGCGTATACCGAAACCTTTGATGTGCCAGCCATTCCAGTACGCTCTGGAGGAAGCATTCCTATTGTAGCCTTATTCGAAAAAGAACTAAAAAGCAAGACTATTCTAATGGGATTTGGTCTGGACAGTGATGCCATTCACTCGCCAAACGAACACTTCGGGATCTTCAATTACCTAAAAGGAATTGAAACCATTCCGTTGTTTTACAAATATTTTGTAGAACTTTCTAAATAATAGTTAGCGATACCGTCCGTTCGAGTTTTTTTGTAAAGAGAAACGGAACAAAAAAGTATCGAGAACCTACATCCGCTCTAAACAGGGCGGATTTTTTTTGGGCGTTCCCACGCTTCCACTATCGTTCCAGCGTGGTCAGGCTGTCCGTTCTCAATCTTTTTATTTTTTGAAACAAAAAAATAAAAAGGATTTCCACTCCCATCCTTAACGCAAACCGCTGACTACCAAAATATTTTTCATAAAAATTTGTTTATTTCAATTTATATTCTACATTTGTAGAGCTAACTCTATTTTCGTAGAACAAAATCATTTTATGCGACAAACTGTTATTGTAATCGGCTTGTTATTTTTCCTCTTTAGTTGCAAAACCAATCAAATGAAAAATAAACTTAGAGAAGGACTTTGGATTGAACAATACTCACAGGATAGTTCCCATTATAAATCAATTGGAAAATACAGAAAAGGTGATCCCGTAAAAAAATGGAGTTATTTTTTAAATGGTAGAATCATAAAAAGAGAAAAATACAAAGACAACATCTGCAACACTACTTTTTATCATGAAAATGGAAAAATACAGTCCAAAGGAAAAACAAAAATGGAAACGAGCGATAAGTACGCACATTGGTTTTATTTTGGTGACTGGAAGTTCTTTAATGAACATGGAAAACTAATAACGATAAAGAAATACAAAAACGGAGAATCAGTTTCCGAAATAGAAATTAAATAACATGCAACAACTAACAAACGCCGAAGAACAACTTATGGAACACCTTTGGAAACTCGAGAAAGCCTTTATGAAAGACTTGCTGGAAGCCTATCCAAAACCAAAACCGGCAACCACAACCGTGGCTACTTTATTGAAAAGAATGATCGACAAGCAATTTGTAGCGTATACTGAATTTGGGAACTCCCGGGAATATTATCCATTGGTCAAAAAAACGGATTATTTCTCCAAACACGTCAACGGATTGATAAGTAGTTTTTTCAATAATTCGGCATCGCAATTTGCTTCTTTCTTTACCACCGAAACGAATTTGTCTCAAACGGAACTGGAAGAACTCAAGAAAATAATCGACAGTGAAATTCAAAAAAAGAAAAAATGAGCGACTTTCTAATCAAATCGACAATCACTTTATTTGTGCTACTGGCAGTGTATTATTTGTTTTTGGAAAAAGAAAAAACACACGTTTTCAATAGGTTTTACCTGTTGTTCAGCCTTGTTTTCTCAATGGTGATTCCCTTTATTACTATTGAAGTTATTCAGGAAATAGCACAGCCTGCAGTCAATCCAGGAAACATCCAAATACTGCAAGGAACCGCTGTAATACTTGAAGAAACTAACTATTTGGCAATAGGATTATGGAGTTTGTATGCGGTAGTAACACTCGTTTTGGCGATACGTTTTATCAGTAATATCATCAAGATTTCATCTAAAATGAAGTCGAATACAGCAATTGCCTATAAAAACGCAAAACTGGTTTTGGTTCCCGAAAAAACACTTCCGCACACGTTCCTGAATACTATTTTCATCAATAAAACGGAGTACAACAACCGTGAAATTGAAGCCGAATTGTACACACACGAGCTCACGCATGTAACTCAAAAACACACTTTGGATATTTTATTCATCGAACTATTGAAAACCGTTTTTTGGTTCAACCCTATTTTTATTTTTTACAAAAAAGCCATTCAACTCAATCACGAATTTCTTGCCGATGAGAAAGTAGTGATCTCCTATAACAATGTTCCCTACTACCAATCTTTATTACTATCGAAAGCAAACGAGAACCAAACTTTTTACTTGGCCAGTAATTTGAATTATTTAATAACTAAAAAACGATTACTTATGATGACAAAAACCACATCAAAAACAGAAGCTTTATTAAAAAAAGCAATGCTAATTCCTGTAGTAACTGCCTTATTGTTTTTATTGTGTACGAAAGTCGTTGCGCAGGAAACCAATGTTAAAAAAGAAACTACTCCTGTAAAACCTGGAAATTTATTTAAAACGTATTACGACAAAACCACTTTTAAAATCAAAGATGAAAAAGGGAAGATTACCAGCGAAAAAAAACACAATGAACTAACTCCTTTAGAAAAGAGAGCCATACCTTCTATCCTATCAAAACAAAAAAAATTACCTACAAACGAGGAACTTCTGGCGACTTTAAGCAAAGGAGCGCCTGAAGTAATTGAAATAGACACATTCAATTCTGAAAATCAGTTTGTCCAAAAAGGGGAAAATGAAGTCTACAATACTGCTGGAATAACCGAAAAACCAGATTTTCCCGGAGGAATATCAGAATTTTACAAATTTGTCGGCAATAATTTTAAAACTCCAGAACAACCTAACTTAAAAGGAAAAATATACATCACCTTTATAGTAGAAAAAGACGGCAGTTTAAGCGACATAAAAAACATACGAGATATTGGTTTTGGAACCGGTGAAGAAGCCATACGTGTTTTGAAAATATGCCCGAAATGGATTCCCGGGAAAATGAACGGCGTCCCTGTGAGAGTAATGTATAGCTTACCTATAACTATTCAATCTGGAAAGGCGTAATTATAAAAAAACAAAATCCGCTTCAAAAGAAGCGGATTTATTAGACTAAGGTTCCTTTTCTACAAGTAGTTTGGAATTAAATTAAGAGCTATTTTCGAATTTGCAAAACATCCCAAATACAAAACCATTTTCAAAGTAAGCCAATTGCCCAAATCACTAGTAACAAGGTTTGGCAGGTGGGCTTATTTCTATTCGTACATTTCGGGTTTTACAGCGTATTGAGTCACAAATTCTCCATTTTTATCGGAGTAATAATAATTTAATGTTACATTATTATCCCTGAAAAATTTCATTTGAGGATTAGTTTTTACGTTTTGCAAAACTCCTGGAAAAACATATTTTTTCACAGTATCAAGTTGCACTTCAGCTTTTATAATTCCAACTAAGATATAATTATACTGAACAGTTTTGTTAGGTAGGGCAACAACATTTTTTAAAGTTGTATATTCGTCAATATTCATTGGACAAGTTTTATTCATTACACTTGCCATTTCAGCGAGCTGTTTATCAATTGATGGTTGAAATAACGATTGAGTTACAAAAAGCCCTACGACAACTCCAACAACAACTCCTATTAAAGTTTTTAAATCAAGTTTCTTTTTCGGCTTCATTACTTTCAAATGTTCAATTTTGGTTTTCATGTTTTGGTTTTCTAAAATCGGTAATTTATAACCACAAACAGAACAATATTTTGAATTTATTTCGTTTTCAGCTTCACAATTTGAACAAATGGTTTTCATAAATTTCTGTTTTTATATATGTTTCTATTCCTACGTTACTTTTCGGAGTCTACCTGCCAACTTGTATGTAATCAAAACAAGCTATCGTACACACACCTAAATATTTTTAGATTAAAGAAGACCTATTTCGCTTTGCGTTTTTCAAATATATTTAAATTTTCTTACAATTTATTGAAAAAACACTTCATTGGAATGCGTTGCGTGAGGGATGGCAGAGAACAGCCCGACCTGAAGTTGCCAGGAGCAACGACGAAGCAATTTGCAGGGTCACTCCCAAAAATACGTATTCAACAAATGAAGTCTATAAAAAATAAACGGATTTATTAAACTAACGTGCCGGCGCTTTGAGATGTGGCAGATTAAGGAAGACTAGACTTTAAAATAAGCCTATACCCTTATTATTGCCAAACGACGGTCAACTGCCGTTTTTTTTTGTTATTTCTTTATTGCTGGTATTAAATATTCCTGCATAATCTTTTCAACCTGTTTTTCTCCGTACGGCGTATTATATGCTGTCGAAGTTATTATAATTACAATTGGTTGGTCTTTAAATATAAAAATTCTATTTCCACCATTTCCGCTAGAATAATAAACTTCATAATCTAAGCCATTTACTTTGTACGTTTTATTCCAAAATAAGTAACCATAAAATTCATCTTCTGATATTGCCACTTGGTGCGACAAACTTTTTACAATCCATTCTTGAGATAAGATTTGTTTGCCATTCCAAGTTCCTTGATTTTTGTATAATTGACCAAACTTCGCAAAGTCCAATGAACTCAATTGTAAACTACCTGCTGTATTTGCTACTTTTTGAGGTGTAAATTGCCATTTATATTTTTTAATGTTCAAAGGACGAAATAAATTCTTGTCCGCATATTTCTCTAAACCATTTGGTACAGATTTATCTATTATGTCGCCAAGAACTACAACTCCCGCTGTAAAGTAATCCCACTGCTTGTATGCTACTTTTGTTTTGTCAATAGAAAGATTTAATGTAAAGTTAACCCAATTTTTAGTAGGATACATATTTTCTTCGTTTCCGGGCGATTCAGAATAGATATCTGAACCTTCAAAAGTCGAACTCATTGTCAGCAAACTTTTTAAAGTAATGCTGTCTTTTGATGTAGAATAGTTTTGAAAAGATTTTAGATCGTAAAATTCTTTTAAGGTTTGTGTTTCACTTTTTATATATTTGTCTTTGATTGCGATACCCAAAAGAGTTGATGCAAATGATTTCCCCACAGAACGAGTGTCATGAAGTGTCTTTCTACTTGCTCCGTTAAAATATTCTTCTAATAAGATTTTTCTGTCTTTCACAACAATAATGCTCGTTATATTTTTAAAGGTTTGCTTAGCTATTTTTCGGTTTAGGTCTTCAATTTTAGCAATATCAATTTTATCTTTAGAAATCTGCCAATCTTTGATTGGTTTTATTGATTGAACTTTAACAAGTTTTTCGCTAATTTTTATTTCTGGAACGTTAATTTTTATTTGTCCTACTGCAATTATGTTACCCGTCAAAACTTTAGTCAGTTTTAAATACGGTCTTATTTCAATTTTAACCAGATGTTCTCCTTCAGAAAGTGCTTCTTGTCCACCATTGCCAAAAAATCTATTCCAAAGAAATTTACCCCAAGAATCTTCGTCGGTTGAACTTATCAATGGAACTCTGAAAATTGTTTTCTGATTTTTGTTTTCTGCACTTCCTGCTCCAATATTTAAATTTTCAACATATATTTTTTTGCCGTCAACAATAAATGTAAATTGATAATTCCCATTTTTAGTCAGTTCGTCAACAGTTGATTGAGGTGATAGAAAATGAAGATAATTTGTCAATGATTTGTCTAAAAAAACTCTGATATTTAAATCGGTTTTCTCTTTTAATTCAAATAATTTTAGAAAATCGGTTTCTTTAAAGTTTTCAATTGCAATTGCTTGTCCCATAAAAGTAATTTTACCAATGTTTGATTTGTGAATTGGATAAATTATGCTATCGCTTTTTACAAATTCGGTTTTTTGTCCAGACACATTCAAGTATGTCAGTAAACTTACTGCAAAAAAAGTGAATTTTGATTTCATTGATTTATGATTATTTTTTTTGTACTTTTTTTTGATCGACCATGACAGTCAACACATTAACCAAACAAACCTTCGCATACACGCCCTCATCTAAGCAGATTAGCTAAGACCTATTTCGCTTTGCGTTTTTCAAATATATTTAAATTTTCTTACAATTTATTGAAAAAACACTTCATTGGAATGCGTTGCGTGAGGGATGGCAGCGAAAATCCTTTATGTTTTTTCTTTAAAAACATAAAGATTGCAGCGAACAGCCCGACCCAAAGTGGCGAGGAGGAATGACGAAGCAATTTGCAGGGTCACGCCCAAAAATATTTCTCCAAAAAAAGAGGGCCCAAATCCTCTTCTTATTCTAGCTAACCTTTTTACGAAAACTCCATAGTGTTGACCAACATAAAATCAGTTTTTCTGCATATTAAAGCCAGGTTTGATTGTTCGTATTGCCTACGAGGCGAAAGTCTAGCTATTGTGCCAAGTATTAATTTATATCTGTTTCGCAATACTTATTTTATTGTCAATTGCGTCAAAATACTCAACATAGTCTGTCAAATCTGCATCAATCCAATTCAGCATTTCATATATTTCATTTTTGATATTTTCTGCATATGAAAAATCAATTGCATTTCCATAAAAGCAAACAGGTTCGTTATGATAAACTCTATTTCTAAATTCTCTTATTCTGTTTAGTTTCTGACTTATTGCACTTCTATTAATTCCGGCTGGTTTATTACTAAATGAATGTATAACAATTCCACCTATGAGCCGGTAATGGTGAGTATCGAATAAACTAGTCCAAAAGCCGAAAGATTGTTCAGCAACAACTTTTCCAGCTGTTACCAACCCGCCTTTGCGCCTAATGGTTCTTTCAGCATTTAAAATTGAATTTTTAAGAAAAAATCTAGAGGCTTGTAATGAATGGTCGTTCATAAAACCATTTTTCTCTGTAATAATCCAGTTTGGATTTGCGAAATGTGCAGATACTTGATTGTTGAAAATATTTCTCAGGAATATTTCAAATAAGTTTAAAACTGGATAAAAAGATTGTGCAACTCTTAAGTTTGCTCTGTATAATTTTTGCGCTTTTGTTTTTGAGTTACCTGAAGCTAATAAAAATCTGTTTAATCTAGGTTGAGAAAGATAGTATTCAAGCTTATTATATTCCATTAATTTTTTCCTAAAAAGATTGATTTTACAAATATATGCCATATCTTTACAACGTAATGCTTAATCAAGCCTCTTTTCTCCTAAAGAAAACGTAATTAAGTGAAAGATTTTACTTAAAGCTCTTTGGTTTTTCCGAGGAGCTTTTTTAATATTAACCACCACTGCTACACAAGTGGAAAAACCTTCATATATACTCCTAAATCTTTTTAGATTAAAGAAGGTCTATTTCGCTTTGCGTTTTTCAAATATATTAAAATTTTCTTACAATTAATTAAAAAAAAACGGCGTATCATTGGAATGCGTTGCGTGAGGGATGGCAGCGAAAATCCTTTATGTTTTTTCTTTAAAAACATAAAGATTGCAGCGAACAGCCCGACCCAAAGTGGCGAGGAGGAATGACGAAGCCAACTGCAGGGTCACGCCCATACTTCGGCTACGCTCAGCATAAATAAAGAATTTTAAAAAACAAATCCGCTTCAAAAGAAGCGGATTTATCAAACTAAAAATCTAAAAACAAACTACTAACTAAACTCTTTATCAGGATTGTATCCTAAATACGGCATGGATTGTTCCTTGAAAACTACACCGTATTCCTCTAATTCTTTCAAAATAGGCACATAAACTTCCTTACGAATCGGTAATTGAACTCCGGGAGTTGTAATCTTACCATTCAGTATTAATAAGGTTGCCATTGCAACAGGCAAGCCTACTGTTTTTGCCATGGCTGTATAGGTTTGATCATCCCCAATGCAAACCATTTTGGAATCTATTTGTTCTTTTTTGCCATTTAATTCGTATCCAAATTTGTGATACATGACAATCATATCTTTATCATCTTGCTGAAGCGTCCAACTATCAGTCAAGATCTTTTCCAGAATTTGTGCCGGTGTGGCATTCTTCAAGCCTACAATTTTGTTGCGATTGAACAAGTCCAATTCCAACAATTTGTCCCACATGATATCGTCCTGATCAATCTTAAGAATCAAACGAGTCTTGATTTCCACGGAATCCGTGGGATGATACGGCAAGAAAGAATTCACAAATTCCCTGTAACTCATGTTTTCAGAATCCTCCATTACGTAACTATCGTCTGTCATTCCTAATTGTACAAACATATTCCAAGCTTTAGAGAAACCGACTCTTCGGATCGTTCCTCGGTATAAAGTAAGTACATTATCCAAGCCATACACACTGCGGTATTTCAAGGAATCCCTGTTAGAGTACGCTTCAAAGCGACCATACCCTTCTACTTGTAAAAACTCGGTTCTGCGAAACAAATTACAATACGGAATGTATTTATACGTTCCTTCCTGAATAAATTTGGCAGCACCGCCCTGACCTGCTAGAACCACATTGCGTGGTGCCCAGGTAAATTTATAATTCCAAAGATTCGTGTCGGATTCCGGCGCTACGAGTCCACCACAAAAAGATTCAAAAAGAAGCATTTCTCCGCCTTTTTCTTTAATTTCATCAATCACTTTCATCGCACTCATGTGATCGATTCCAGGATCAAGCCCAATTTCATTCATGAAAATGAGATTGTTTTCTTTGGCGGCAGCATCTAATTCCTGCATGGCATCGCTCACATAAGAGGCGGTAACCAGATGCTTTTTATATATTATACAATCTTTAGCCACTTCGATGTGCAAATGAGCCGGCAACATCGAGATGACAATATCAGCATTTTCAATTGCTTTTTTTCGTTGCTCATTATCGTAAATATCTAAAGATATTGCAGTTGCGTTTTTATGATCATTGGTTTTACGCTGAGCTAAAGCCAATGATAAATCACCAATAACAAGGTGCAACCTCTCTTTTTCGGATTTGTCTAAAAGATATTGAATAAGAGATGAAGCTGATCTTCCCGCGCCGATGATTAAAATTGTTCTCATTTTTATTTATTTATAACACAAACATACAAAAATGTTGTATTTATAACAAACAACTCAAAATAATTTACTGAGAAAGCTTTTATTCTTTTCGTTCTTTCTTTTACGTTTTAAAAATAAAAAATTAGTCTGCTTAGTGTACCGTTAAATTAAGTTCATTTGAAAGTATCGTGCCAAATACTTTTAAAATTAGGAGATATGAAATACTTTTGCATCAAACATAATTATCATGGACAAAAAGATACTTACAACGGGAACTATTCTGGGAATGATTGCAATAATTCTTGGTGCTTTTGGCGCACATGCCCTAAAAAAAGTACTGTCTATTGAGCAATTAAATACTTTTGAAACAGGCGTACGCTATCAAATGTACCATGCACTGTTTTTATTGTTTCTTGGACTCCTGAAAGACCTCTCTCAAAAAACAAAAAAAACGCTCTATAATTTAGTGCTTTCAGGTGTAATTCTATTTTCTGGCTCCATTTATCTATTGGCAACAAACACCCTTACTTCGTTTGATTTTAGCATCATTGGATTTATAACTCCTATTGGCGGACTCCTATTAATACTGGCCTGGGGCGTTTTATTGACAAATATTTTAAATAAAAAGTCACAAATTTAGACGAAACAAATTCTATCTGAAATTTAATATCTACTTTTGCAGTCTATAAAAACAAACTACACAACAAAATATTTATGGACAATAACACACTTTTCACGCAATCGATTTCGTTAAAAGAATTAGGAATTGAAAATGCAAAAATTCATTACCAGTTATCTCCCGATGAATTACACGACATCACCATCAAATCTGGCCAAGGAATCGAAGTTTCAAGTGGATCACTAGCGGTCAACACTGGAGAATACACAGGCAGATCTCCGCAGGATCGTTTTATCGTAAAAGACAGCGTCACTGAAAACGAAGTGTGGTGGGGAAAAGTAAACATTCCTTTCTCGCCAGAAGCTTTTGAAAAATTATACAACAAGGTTACCGCTTATTTATCCGGCAAAGAAATTTTTGTGAGAGATTCTTATGTGTGTTCAGACCAAAATTACAGATTAAATGTCAGAGTAGTGACAGAAACCGCTTGGGCCAACTTATTTTGCTACAACATGTTTTTAAGACCTGAAACGGAGGAATTAGCAAACTTCGACCCCGAATGGACTTTACTTTGCGTACCTAGCTTTATGGCAGATCCAATTATAGACGGAACACGTCAAAGCAATTTCGCAATCCTGGACTTTACCAGAAAAGTAGTTTTAATAGGCGGAACTGGATATACAGGTGAAATGAAAAAAGGAATTTTCTCTGCCTTGAATTTCATTTTGCCAGTTTTCAAAAACACCTTACCAATGCATTGCAGTGCCAACGTTGGTAAAGATGGTGATACAGCTATCTTCTTTGGATTATCAGGAACCGGAAAAACAACTTTATCAGCTGATCCTAACAGAAAACTAATTGGCGACGATGAACATGGATGGACGAATGAAAATACCGTTTTCAATTTTGAAGGAGGGTGCTATGCAAAAGTCATCAACCTTTCTGAAGAAAATGAACCTGACATTTTTCGCGCTATAAAAAAAGGAGCAATTCTGGAAAATGTAATTATCAATAAAGATACGAATGACGTTGATTTTGAGGATATTTCCATTACACAAAACACTAGAGTAAGTTATCCTATTTTTCATATTGATAATATTCAGCAAGGTTCCATTGGAGAAAATCCTAAAAATATATTCTTTTTGACCGCGGATGCTTACGGGATTCTGCCTCCTATTGCACTACTAACTCCGGGACAAGCAGCCTACTATTTCATCTCCGGATACACAGCAAAAGTTGCCGGAACTGAAGCAGGAATCACAGAACCTCAACCCAATTTCTCGACGTGTTTTGGAGCGCCATTTATGCCATTACACCCAACAAGATACGCTGAAATGTTAACTAAAAAAATGAAAGATGCCAATGTAAAAGTCTGGCTTATCAATACAGGATGGACTGGTGGCCCTTACGGAATAGGAAACCGAATGAAATTAAAATACACCCGCGCCATGATTACCGCTGCATTAAATGGAGAATTGGATGATGTGGCCTATGAAAATCATAAAGTATTTGGAATTGCAAAACCTCAAACCTGTCCAAATGTTCCTAGTGAAATTCTAAATCCCAGAAATACATGGGAAGACCCAGAACTTTACGATAAAAAGGCAATAGAATTAGCTCAAAAATTTAAAGCCAACTTCACCAAATTTGAAGAATTTGCCAATGCCGAAATTATGGCAGGAGCACCATTAACATAAGGTATTATTAATTCAAAAACCAATAGAGCCGTTCGTAAAGAGCGGCTCTATTTTATTTAGGACAAACCGTAACAAAAAGCCATAAATGAATACCTATCAAGTATTTATACCACAATCCGTTTTTTGTCGTTAAATTTATATTCATCAGTCATCCGCGCCGGAATAGCAATCTGGTGAAGCAATCAAAAATCAATTATGTTAAAACAATTTTTCATTCTGTGTTCCGGCTCAGACAAAGACCTACTCGTAGGCAGTTCCGAAGGCGAACAAACCAAATATGTAGGTATTGGCGCCACTGTTTTCTTTACTGCGGTCATGGCTTTTCTTGCCAGTTCGTATGCAATGTTTACCGTCTTTGACAGTATGTATCCCGCAATCGCATTTGGTACCGTTTGGAGTTTACTCCTATTTAATTTGGATCGTTTTATTGTTTCCACTATTCGAAAAAGAGATCAATTTGGAAGTGAATTTCTGCAGGCAACTCCCCGAATTATTTTAGCGGTAATCATTGCGATCGTCATTTCGAAACCATTAGAAATTAAAATCTTCGAGAAAGAAATCAACACCGTTTTATTGAAATAGAAAAATGCGATGGCATTGAATAACAAAAAGGAAGTGGTACATTATTTTAAATCGGATTAAACAAAAAAGTTACCGAAACCCAACCTATTATTGATGGATTTGACGGTCTAATGGCACGAATCAATGCCTTGGATAAATTATCGTGGCTGCCTTCGTTCTTTATAATGTTACTATTTTTAGCCATTAAAACTTCTCCTATTATTGCTAAACTTTTATCTCCAAAAGGGGAATACGACTATAAATTAGAAGATATAGAAAAGCGTTGAAAGCAACAATCGAGCAAGACAAATACCAACGTTCTTTATTGGTAAAAACTAGTGCGATGATGCACGATAAAGTGTACGGAGACATTGCTCAAGACAAACAGTTGCATGATTTACAACGAAAAAACGCTGCCGATTTGCTCGAATTACAATCAAATAATTTTGTAGAAAAGCAGAAAAGAACACTTTAAGTCGAAAGTCGAAAGTCCTAAAGTCCTAAAGTCAAAAGGAAGTAAATATCTTTTGACTTTATGAATTTCCGCATTAAGGCTAATTACATAAAACTTAAAATTTCTTTTTTGAAAGCATCATATTCGCCTTGCAAAATCAATCCGTTATCTAGTAATTTTTTATAATTCTGCAATTTTTCAAAAAGTTCGTCTTGCGATAAATCGCTTAAAGATTTGTCTTTTGATATTACTGTAGACTCTTCAAAATCTTGGTTTTCAGCAGTGAAATTAGGTGGTGAAACAGGCATTAGTTCAGCAAAATTAGTCACTTCTTCCGTTTCCATTTCTTCAATAATTTCATCTTCTGCCATTGGTGAAAACGGAATTGCATCTACAAGTGTTGCATTTAATACTGCTCCTGTTTTCAATATATCCAATTGTTCTTTGGCATACGTAAAAATTTTACGCGCTTGGATTTTAGGAATATAATCAATAGAAACTTCCATATTTGTTTTGGTTGTAAATGAAAACTCAGAACCCAAAATATTTTCTTTTACAAAAGTTCCTTCAACCTCATCCCAAGTGTAATCAATAAAATTCATTGAAAGTCCCAGATTTTTAGGCTGACAAATGATAATTCTTTTATTCGTCATCACAATACTATCCGGCAAAACAGTAATCGCTGGTTTTTTTTGAACAGCAATATATCCGATTTCTTCATTTTTCATCAATAAATCACTCAGTTTTGAAGCGATTTTTTCAATGGCTTTTGGGTCTTGTTCTTCGTTTAAAAACTTTTTAAATTGTTCTTTCATGTGATATGCTGAATTTATTCCTTACGCATTTATAATTTTATTCGACTTTTCTTGGCAAAAGTAACACCTAATCTTCTAATTCTTGAATTTCACTCTGCAATTTCTTTGTTAAACTTTTGAAAACCAAATCATAGGAATGATCCACCAACTCTTTGAGTAATGCATCCGCAACTGATTCATTTACAGCAATTGTATTCCAATGGGTTTTACTCATGTGAAAACCCGGTTGAATGTCCTCATATTCAGCGCGCAATTCCTGAGCGCGTTCTGGATCACATTTTAAATTAACTGATGGCTGTCCTTTCTCCCACTGACTTAAAGAAGACAATGCAAACATTTTTCCACCCACTTTAAACACCAATGTATCTTCGTCAAAAGGAAAATGTTCTGTAACCCCTTTTTTTGAATGACAATATTCGTAATAGGTTTCTAAGTTCATCTTAAGAAATTGTTTTATTCACCATTTAAAAAAGCATATAAAACCGGCTTACTCGGACTCGCATCATTTTCAAAAGAGGCAATTTGTAAATTCAATAAATAACTTCCATCAGGAACAGCATCCGCAACAAAAATCATTTCAGTAATCGTGGCATTCAACCGAGCTTCAATATTCAAAATACTCACATCCGTAACATTCCAAAAGGCTTTGTGCGCTAAGAGTTTCCCTTGATCTTTTTCTTTATCCACACTAGGCAAATCAATCAATAAATGCTGAATTCCGTTTTCGCGAATAAACAAAGCGGCCGCTTCACTAAGATAGGGTGGATTTGTATGAGAATATTTTCTGGATTTTTTATCACTGCTGTTAGGTAGTGTTCGGATAACAAGTGCCTCTGGAGCCCTTCCTTGCAAAGCATGCGCTACCGCTTCTTTAGTAATTACCAAATCCCCTTTTTGATCTTCAAATTCAATTGAAATCAATTCTGAAACAAAGAAAAACTCCTTCAAAGATTCATTAACACTGTAAAATTCACGTGTAATATGTCCTAAACATTCCGTATGGGTGCCATGTGCGTGAGGATTGAACGAAATCGTATTGAAGTTCGTAGAGGACATTCCTACTGAAACCTTCCCTATCCATTCCTCAAATCGTACCGGTTCAATCACAGGCTTGCCAACATACCACGCAATAGGATTCTCATCCGTATTGGTCAGTGCTATTGAAATATCTATGGGCTTTGCCAAATCGACCTTGAAAGTTCTATTATTTTGTTGAATTGTTGCTAGCACACTTATTTATTTTATGCCACTAAAGTAGAAAGACAAAAAGATTCCCTGAAATTTCATGAATTTCTTTGTTTTTTCGCCTCTTTGTGACGGATTTAAACTACTCCAAATTTAAGTAAAATAAATCCGATGCGATTCCATCCGTCAAAAACTTTCCTTTTTTGGTTGGCTTTAAAATCCCATTTTCAATAAAAAGCAAATCATCATCAAGAAATTTTCGAGATTGATTGTTCAAATATTCCAAATATCCACTTCCGAATTCGCTTTCAATTCTATCCAAAGAAACACCCCAAATCGTTCGTAAACCCGTCATAACATATTCGTTGTATCGGTCCATAACCGAAAGGATTTCGATTTCATTGGGTAATTTATCCTCTTGAATGGATTTTAAATACAGCGCATTATTCGAAACATTCCAACTTCTCGAAACTCCATCATAACTGTGCGCCGAAGGACCGATACCAATGTATTTTTTTCCCAACCAATACGCTGAATTATTCTTCGAAAAATAGTTTTCCTTCCCAAAATTTGACAATTCGTAGTGAATAAAATCATTGGCTTCGAGCATTTCGATTAAAATAGCAAAGTGCTCTTGCGCGACATCATCTTTAGGCGCGGCTATTTTTCCAGTTTGTATCAGTTTATTCAACGCTGTTTTAGGCTCTACTGTCAAGGCGTAACTCGAGATATGTGGAATCCCAAAACTCAATGCTGTTTCAATGTTTTGTTTCCATTTCTCATTGCTCATTTGCTGCGCCTGTTCGCCATTTTGGCTCGAGTCCGGAATTCCGTATATTAGATCGAGAGAAATGTTGTCAAAATACTGAGTAGCAACTTCTAAACATTTTCTGGCTTCCCCCGAATTATGAGCTCGGTTCATCAATTGTAAATCGTCTTCAAAGAACGACTGAATCCCAATACTTAGCCGATTAATTTTACTGTTAGACAATTCAATGATTCGTTCGCTTGACAAATCATCCGGATTGGCTTCTAGTGTGATTTCAGGATTATCTGAAACAGAATAGTATTTGTACACTTCCGCAATCAGGAAATTAATTTCTGCTGAAGTTAAAACACTTGGCGTTCCTCCTCCAAAATAAATGGTTTCGACAATTTCGTTTTTAAATTCGCTTTTACGCATTTGAATTTCTTTGGCAATAGCCAAAACCATATCGTCTTTCTTCTTCATCGAAGTCGAAAAATGAAAATCGCAGTAATGACACGCCTGCTTGCAAAAAGGGATATGAATGTAGATTCCGCTCATTTAGTAGTGGTCAGTTTTAAGAAAGTGGTCAGTGGTCAGTTCTGTAAACTGAGCACTGAACACTAATCACTTTTTTATTCGTTCTTCGTTTTGTTTTACAAAAGCATCCCAACCCGTATAGCTTTTCTCTCCCACTACTTTCCCAGAATTGAAAAAATGACAAACCGCAGCTGCTAATCCATCTGTACTGTCAAGATTTTTAGGCAATTCTTTCATTCCTAATAATTGCTGTAGCATTTTGGCAACTTGCTCTTTACTGGCGTTTCCGTTACCGGTAATTGCCATTTTTATTTTCTTAGGTTCGTACTCCGTAATAGGAATGTCTCTCGAAAGTCCCGCTGCCATAGCCACACCTTGAGCACGTCCCAGCTTTAACATCGATTGCACGTTTTTACCAAAGAAAGGGGCTTCAATCGCAATTTCGTCTGGATTGTGGGTATCAATCAACTCAATCGTACGCTCAAAAATGATTTTCAATTTTTGATAATGATTATCGTATTTGGATAATTGCAATTCGTTCAGCTGCAAAAATTCCATTTTTTTATTGACAATTTTTATCAAACCGAAACCCATAATCGTGGTTCCGGGGTCAATTCCTAATATGATGCGTTCGTTTGCCAAAAGTTTTAGTTTTTTATTACACAAAGATACTCAAAGGGAACACAGAGGTACACAAAGATTAATTTTACAATCGACCAAACAAAAAACTTTGCACCGCTTAGTAATTTCTTTGTGAATCTTCGCAAAACAGCTTTATCACAATACTTTTCCTTTTCTTTGCACTAATGAATACAATTCCACACAAAACTAAGCAATTCCTCGTACTTCTGATCAAACTTTTGATTGTGGGCGGTGCGTTTTATTTTATTTACAATCAATTGGCTAATAATGACAAACTGGATTGGCAGAAATTCATCGTTTTATTCCAGAAAAATCAGTCTATTGGCGGAATCGCCTTTATTTTACTACTGAGTGTTTTGAATCGGTTTTTTGAAATTTTGAAATGGCAAAACTTAGTTGAATTCATTCATGAAATCTCAGTAGGAACAGCAACCAAACAAGTTCTTGGCGCATTAACCGCGGGACTTTTTACACCCAATGGAGTTGGAGAATATGCCGGGAAAGCGTTATTTTTTGATAAATTAAACACTAAAAAAGTCATATTCTTAAATCTGATCTGCAACGGAATCCAAATGATATTGACCGTTATTTTTGGAGTTTTCGGATTGCTATTTTTTAATGCGCAGTACCATGTGATTACCACAAAAACAGTAGCGTTACTTTTTGGATTTCTGATACTTCTCTTCATTGTTTTATTTTCGGCCAAAAAAATTACTATCAAAGGGTATTCGATCGAAAAACTGATCCATAAGATTAATGAAATTCCAAAACCCATTCATCAAAAAAATATCTTTTTGGGTATTTGTCGCTATCTTGTTTTCTCGCACCAATACTACTTTTTGTTTCTGGCTTTTGATGTTGATTTGCCTTATTTTACCCTAATTGCCTCCATTTCCTCTGTTTATTTCTTAGCTTCTTCCTTGCCTACTTTTCAATTTTTAGACTTTGCCGTAAAAGGAAGTGTTGCGGTTTATTTCTTTGGGATTTTAGGTGTAAATGAATGGATTGTTATTTTCATTTCGACTTTAATGTGGTTTTTGAATGTGGTTTTACCCGTAATAATTGGCACTTATTATGTGTTGAACTTTAAAATCCTCTCTCCTCCCGGAGCTTCGGGACTCCCTAAAGGTGAGGGAGATAAAACTTATTAAAATAATTATGATTACAAATATTTTATTTTTGGTGCTTTTGATTTATGCCGTTTTTATTGGACTTTTGATTTATGGTCTCATTAAAGTGAGTACAATTGATTATATTGGCTTACAGCCAAAAACAAAATTCTCAATTATCGTTCCTTTTCGGAATGAAGCTGAAAATTTACCCATTCTATTAGACAGTTTGTCGAAGCTGAATTATCCGATGGAATTGTTCGAAGTGATTTTGGTTGACGATGAATCGGAAGAAGTGTTCCGTGTTCCGTGCTCAGTGTTTCGTGTTCGGATAATAAAGAACATTCGGATTTCAAACTCACCCAAGAAAGATGCAATTGTAAATGCGATGCAAATTGTAAATGCAGACTGGATTATCACCACCGATGCCGATTGTGTAGTTGATAAAAACTGGTTATTGACCTTGGACAATTACATTCAGCTCCATGATGTGGCGATGATTGCCGGGGCAGTAACGTATGATTGTGGCAATTCATTTTTGCATCATTTTCAGCAATTGGATTTGGCGAGTTTACAAGGCGCAACCATTGGGAGTTTTGGTATTAACAAAGGATTTATGTGCAACGGCGCCAACTTTGCGTACACGAAATGCTTTTTCCAAGCGTTGAATGGCTTCGAAGGAAATGACAGCATTGCCAGTGGCGACGATGTGTTCCTGTTGCAAAAAGCGATTGCCAAATCCCCTGAAAAAGTGTGTTATCTAAAATCTAAAAGTAATATTGTCATCACAAAACCGCTGGATAATTGGAAATCACTATTCCATCAGCGCGTTCGCTGGGCCTCAAAAACAAGTTCCTATCAAAGTACTTTCGGGAAAGGATTGGGACTGTTAGTATTTGCGGGGAATTTGTGTTTGGTGATAGGCGCTGGGTGTTGGGTGTTGGGCGTTATTCCGTTTCTAAATATAGTTTTACTGTTCCTTTTAAAATTTCTTGTTGATGCTGTTTTGATATACGAAACCAACTCTTTTTTAACCAAAACCAAAATACGTTATTTGATTTTGAGCAGTTTGTTCTATCCTTTTTTTAGTACAGGCGTGGCTTTGTATTCTGTGTTTGGAAAATACGAATGGAAAGGCAGAAGATTTTAGAATCCTGATCCGAGCCAAAAAGTAAATACTAACGGAATCTGAAATCAAAAATAGCTACTCTTCATTCGAAAATCCTTTTAAGAACTACTCTACTTTGAGAATCACCGGAAGAATAAATTGTATTTTTACGGGAATACCGCGCTTGATAGCTGGGTTAATTTTTGGAAAATCAACTAAACGAACTTTAAGAATACTGTCAATTTTGATTTTGTCATAAGCCACGGAATCTTTGGGAAACTGCGGCTCAAATTGCATCGTTGCATTTGGAAAAACCGTGACCTTAACTTCGATCGTATCCAGTTCCGGATAAAGAATTGCAAGGGTATCCACACTCAATTTCTCCTGAATCAGCTGGGTTAAAACATCAAAAAAACACTGTTGGCGTTGCTTTTTATCTTCTATTTTTTCACATTCTACTACTGATGGGTATTCATCGACTTCTTTCCAGTTGATGGATTTCAGTTCCTTTTGCAACAATTCTTTTTCCGAGGGAATTTGCTTGTCTAAGTATTGACAGGAATTAAAAAATATAAATACTAAAAAAAGGTAATTCTGCTTCAAGGTTTTGTGTTTGAATTGGACTAATATTCTATAAAAATACAATTATTTTTTTTGAGATGCTTTCGAAAGCAAATAATCTTCGTAGTTTTCAGCAAACCATTTCTTTTTGATCGCAGCGGCAATTTCTTTTTGATCGGGATACGAAGCCACCAATCGATCTGAAAGAACAGCAGTTTGGATTGTATATTTATAAAATTCCTCCTAATTCAATACTGAGTTTGGGTCTGATTTTTTATCGAAAAAATCAAAAAAAGCGCATCAAACTCTTTCAAATAAAAATTCAATACTTTTGAGTGTTCAAAATTAGTAAAAATAAATTCATGGATGTACTGCTTTTGGTTCTTGGTTTTATGTGTATGATTTTAGGCGTTTTTGGTAGTTTTTTACCGGTTCTGCCCGGACCTGGCATCAGTTGGGTTGGATTGGCATTACTGTATTTCACAAATGCTGTTCCAGTAAATTATTGGATTTTAGGAATTACTTTATTGATCACCGTGATCCTATCGGTTTTAGATTACGTGATTCCGGCAAAGGGAACTAAGCGATTTGGCGGAAGCTCCTATGGTATTTGGGGCACTAACATCGGATTGATCGTGGGGATTCTTGCTCCTGTCCCTTTTGGATTCATTATCGGCCCTTTTGTTGGTGCGTTGATAGGTGAACTTATTTATGATTTTAAAGACCATAGTCGAGCTTTGAGAGCGGCTACAGGTTCCTTTATAGGGTTTCTGGCATCCAGCTTTATGAAATTTGTGGTTTGCGTGATGTATTTAGGTTTGTTTGTGTGGATTGTCTGGAATTATAAATCTGAGTTGTTTTAAGGGAAATACGAAATGAAAGGCATGTATGCTAACCCACTGAACTACCAAACCTGCTACATTTAAATCAAAAAAGCTATCCACAAAGTGGAAAGCTTTTCATTGGTCTAACTACTAAACCCGCTACGAGTTACAAATTCGCAGCAAACAACACAACTAACGTTAAAAACCTTTTAGGGGCAAAAAAGCCTTTCTGTTACGAAAGGCTTTCCCCAATATTGCGGTCTGGACGGGACTCGAACCCGCGACCCCATGCGTGACAGGCATGTATTCTAACCAACTGAACTACCAAACCTCTGCGTTATTGCGGTGGCAAAGATACAATAGATTTCCGTTTACGCAAGTGTTTTTTGAAAAAATAATTGATAAAAAACCGTACTATCACCCAAAGTTTTGTTTTTCAACCAAGTACGTCAGTACTATTTTTTCAAAACTTTCATTCACACTCACCGGAATGTACTTTATTCGGTTTTGAGAGCACGTTAAAGCCAACTTCTTGAAGTACATTTCTACTTGTTTTTCATATTCCTCCTTCACATTATCGGCAAAAACTGCTACTTCCTCTCCTGTTTCTATATCAATAAACTTTCGCGGGGCGTTATCAAAGTCAAAATTAAGCTCTGTTTTATTGTCAACAACATGAAACAAAACCACCTTATGCTTGTTGTGTTTCAAATGTTGTAAGGCATCAAACAGCGCCTTTTCATTACCGGATTGAAACATATCGGTAAATACAATAATCATCGAACGGCGGTGGATTTTCTCGGCTATTTGATGCAAGAAAGTAATTGTATCCGTACTTTTAGTAGTCGCAGATTTCTCTAAAAGTCCTTCAAGCGCATTCAAAATCATTCGATGGTGGCGATCACTGCCTTTTTCAGGCGCGTAGTACTCATAACTGTCCGAAAACACACTTAGTCCCACAGCATCACGTTGCTTCTTCAAGAGATTCATTAATACTGCCGAAGCCAAAACTGAAAAACCAATCTTATTCTCAAAAAAATTCTGATTCTCTTTCAATTTCGGATAATGCATCGATGAGGAATTATCAATGATAATATGACACCGCAAATTTGTCTCTTCTTCAAATCGCTTGACGTACAAGCGTTCCGTTTTGGCAAACAACTTCCAATCAATATGTTTGGTACTTTCGCCTTCGTTATACACTTTATGCTCCGCAAATTCAGCCGAAAATCCATGAAACGGACTTTTATGCATTCCAGAAATAAATCCTTCCACCACTTGATGCGCCAGCAATTCCAGATGCTGGAAACTAGAAATTTTCTCTATTTGCGATTCGATCTTCATATCCCAAATATATTAAAAGATTGAACGATTTAAAAATTAAACTATTACAGAAACTCAATTTAGGAACTGAAATAAATTCAGCTTAAACAAAAAAAAGGCTTGACTCTCGCCAAACCTTTTCTCTGAATCCAGTACAGATCCTATATAAATCATAATCTACTGATTACAACAATGCGTCTAAACTATCCGCGTAGGTTTGCTTTGGAGCAACTCCTACTTGCTTTCCTACTACTTCTCCGTTGTGAAAAACCAAAACAGTTGGTATATTTCTTACTCCGTATTTGGCAGCAAATTCTTGATTTGCATCCACATCTACTTTTCCTATAACTACTTTTCCTTCGTATTCCGTACTCAATTCATCAATGATTGGTCCTACCATTCTACAAGGTCCACACCAAGCAGCCCAAAAGTCCACCATTACCGGTTTGTCAGATTTCAAAACTAATTCTTCAAAATTCGCGTCTGTTATTGCTAATGCCATACTATTTTATTTAAAGTTTATCGTTTGAATTTTTAAAATTCAAAACTAGAATACAAATTTAGAAATTAAAAACTAATCAAACACTATTCCTGAATTAGTTTTACCTATTAATACATTGCCAATTCTTATTCAACACATTCAGTGTACCTCCATTTATTACTTATTTGGAGCTATTTCCTGCTGTACGCTGTATTCCCAATTAACAAAAACTACGGCTAAAAAAGCCTTGTTTTTCTAAATCGGGAGATGCCGCTCCCATCAGGGCTAGGGGTTTCCTGAAAACCAAAATATTTATTCCTAAAAAAAGGCCGTCACCTCAGACAGCCTTTTTAAAAAATCTAACTTTTTGTGTTTATAAACTGTATTTTACTCCAAGTGTTAATCCCAATCCACTGATTCCAACATAAGAACTCAACTCATCCGTAGGTCTGGAAGTATCCACAGTATTAAATTGCGCGTTATTAGAGTTACTGTCTAAACGGTCTGAATAATTCGAATGTATCTGAGCTGTTGTACGCGTATTCAATCGATCTAATCCATTTACCGTAAATTCCGTTGTTTCTTTATCTTTTCCATGAACAGTAAAGTTACGGTATTCCAATTCTGCAAAAGCCGAAAGGTTTTTGGCCAACTTATACGAAGTCCCTAACGCCGCTTGAAAACCTACTGTAGGATTTGGCTTGATGACATCCTTGCTAAATACATTTACACCAGCGCCAGCAACGGCATTTGTTTCAATCGTCAAATCCCCGTGAACAGGCACAATTACCCCAACTTTAGAGTAGGTTTCGAATCCTTTTACTTCTCCCAGAAAAAACACAATTGCAGGAGCTAAATCAAAAGCAGTAATTTGTCCAACGGATCGCAGTGTCGTGGCGCCATCATCTACTCTTTTGACCATTGTTTTATCCGTACTATTATAATAATTGATTCCCATTTCCAGACCCAAACGATCCGTAAAACGGTATCCAACACTACCAGATGTGCGGAAACCCTCTCCAAAAGATCCGGTAACACTCTCCTCTGAAACTAAATCGCCTCCTACATAAACTGTACTAAGTGCAGACTGACCTCCAACAGTGGGGAATTCAGTTGCGGCTGTCTGAAGAAAATAGGATCCTCCTAATTTAAAATACCAACTTTCCTTTTTTTCCGTTTGCCCTATCACAATCATAGAACAAAACATAAATCCAAATAAAAATAAATTCTTTTTCATGATTATTGTTGTTTAATTCACACAAACATAATGTAAATTTACCCAACGATTCCGGGCTTTTTAGGCCGTAAAAAGCGCAAACAACAGTTCTGTCAAACGCCAAGCTAAATTTTTACTGTGCGCGCATAATTTTAACAAAAACAACACTAAAAAAAATTAAATTTAACTGTTAAAAAATCAGTTTAACTTAAAATTAATTTGCATTTTTTCCAGTTCAACCAACAATTCATTTGAAATTTTCACTTTCAATTTTCTGCTTGGCATGGTCAGTTTAGTCACTACTTTTATTTCTTCTACTTCAGTTGCCGTACTAATTTCGGAATTTCCTGATTCTAGAGAATCGGTTTCCTCATTTTCGTCTACAAAAACGGCTTCTTCATTTTCCGGAAGTACCACCACATTTTCTACTAATCGCTTTATTTTTTCCAACTCCATAATTTCAAAAGCTACAGTATTATCGCCTTTGTTTTCTTGAAAAATATGATTTAACTTATGGATAAATTCCGCCTCTAGATCATTAATATTCAATAGTAAAATTAGCTTTTTAGCAAATGTAGTCAGGACATCCTGCAGGTATTGCACCAGCACAAATTGCAATCTTGGATCTCCTTTTTTTCCAGTATCCCGATCCGTCCAGCCTTCCTTGACCATTACTTTCATAAACGTAAAATTATTCTGAATCAGGAAATGGCGAAACTTCAAATACTCCTCCCCAAAAATCCGGAACTCATAACTTTCATCGTACCCTTCTAATGTAAATATGCCCCAGCCTTTTCCGTTTTTGGCAACACGATGTTGTACATTATTGATAATCCCCCCAAAAGTCAGATTTTTACTGACATGCAATTCCATGTTCTTGAGTGCTTCTAACTTGGCATTGCAAAAATATTTCATTTCAAATTTGTAATCGTCCAGCGGATGCCCAGAAATATAAATCCCCACCACTTCCTTTTCTTTGGCTAATTTTTCCATTGTGCTCCAATCCTCACAAGGCGGAACAACAGGTTCTTCAATTTGCACATCACTACTTTCGCCAAACAAACTTACTTGAGCTGAATTTTCATTTTCCTGAAATTTAGCACCGTACCGAATTGCTTTTTCGTAAAAGGTAATTCCATCGCCATCATCATGAAAATATTGTGCTCTCGTAGTTCCTAAAAACGAATCGAAACCACCCGCCAAAACCAGATTCTCCAATGCTTTTTTATTGGCCGCACGCAAATCAATTCGTTTGGTCAAATCAAAAATAGATTTGTATTTTCCGTCTTTTCTATTTTCCACAATCGTAGTCACAGCGCCAGAACCTACACCTTTTACAGCTCCCATCCCAAACCGAACCGCATAATCATCGTTTACCGTAAATTTATAAAACGATTCATTCACATCCGGTCCTAAAACCTGTAATCCCATGCGTTTGCATTCTTCCATAAAGAAAGAAACTTGCTTGATATCACTCATGTTATTGGACAAAACCGCAGCCATATATTCAGCCGGATAATTCGCCTTCAAAAATGCCGTTTGGTAGGCAATCCAGGCATAACAAGTCGAGTGTGATTTATTAAACGCATATTCTGCAAAGGCTTCCCAGTCTTTCCAGATTTTCTCCAGTTTATCTTCAGGATGCCCTTTGGCCGCAGCCTGACTGATAAATTTAGGTTTCATTTTATCCAAAACGTCCTTTTGTTTTTTTCCCATCGCTTTACGCAAAACATCCGCATCCCCCTTTGAGAAATCCGCTAGTTTCTGGGACAAAAGCATTACTTGTTCTTGGTAAACGGTAATTCCGTAGGTGTCTTTTAGTAATTCTTCGCAGGCGTCAAGGTCATAAATAATTTCCTCTTCACCGTTTTTTCGCTTGACGAAACTTGGAATATAGGCAATTGGCCCCGGACGATACAAGGCATTCATGGCAATCAAATCGGGAAATACTGTAGGCTTTAATTCCTTCATGTATTTTTGCATTCCCGGACTCTCATATTGAAAAATTCCTACAGTTTCTCCACGCTGGAAAAGCTCGTAGGTTTTCAAATCATCAATAGGAAACTCATCCGGGTTCAGGTCAATTCCAGTTCTGTATTTTACCAATTTAACCGTATCTTTTATCAGAGTAAGGGTTTTCAAACCCAAAAAGTCCATCTTTAACAAACCGGCACTTTCCACCACCGAGTTATCAAACTGGGTCACATACAAATCCGAATCTTTGGCGGTTGCTACAGGAACAAAATCAGTAATATCACTTGGCGTAATAATGACACCACAGGCGTGAATTCCTGTATTTCTAAGATTCCCTTCTAAAACTTTGGCTTGCTGAATGGTTTCTCCGCCCAAATCATCTTCATTAGCAAGTCCTATTAATTCCTTTATTTTATCATACTCTTCGGGACGAACGGCCTTCTTAATTACATCGTCCTTTTCATTTAAAAAACGAGCTAAATTCCACTTAGAAGGCATCATTCCCGGAATCAATTTGGCTATTTTATCGGCTTCAAACAAAGGTAAATCCAACACACGAGCGGTATCTCGAATCGCTGATTTGGTAGCCATTTTACCATACGTGATAATTTGCGCCACCTGTTTCGAACCGTATTTACGGATCACATAATCCATTACGCTACTGCGTCCTTCATCATCAAAATCGATATCAATATCGGGCAAAGACACCCGATCCGGATTCAGGAAACGCTCAAAAAGCAGGTTGTACATCAAGGGGTCAATATTGGTAATCTTCAAACAATACGCCACCACCGATCCCGCCGCAGAACCCCTTCCCGGCCCTACAGAAACACCCATGCTTCTCGCCTCAGCAATTAAATCCTGCACAATCAGGAAATATCCTGGATATCCTGAATTAGATATCGTCAACAATTCAAAATCAAGTCGTTCTTGAATTTCTTCGGTCATTACGGGATATCGTCTTGTTGCTCCTTCAAAAGTAAGGTGCCTCAAATACGCATTCTCTCCTCGCACCCCACCATCAACAGCATCTTCCGGATTATTAAATTCAACCGGAATTTCAAATTTTGGCAATAAAACTTCCCGTGCCAAATCGAAAATTTCAATTTTATCCACAATCTCCGAAATATTTGAAATTGCTTCGGGCAAATTTGCAAAAAGTTGTTTCATTTCGTCTCCCGACTTGAAATAATATTCCTGATTGGGCAATCCGTACCGATACCCGCGACCGCGACCAATAGGCGTGGTTTGTTTTTCGCCATCACGCACACAAAGCAAAATATCGTGCGCATTCGAATTTTCCTTATCTATATAAAAGGTATTGTTTGTCGCTATAATCTTGACATCATGCTTTCTGGCCAATGAAATCAAAGACGCATTCACCCGATTTTCATCTTCCTGATTGTGACGCATCACCTCAATATAAAAATCTTCCTGAAATTCATTTTTCCACCAGACTAAGGCTTCCTCGGCTTGGTTTTCACCAAGATTCAAAATCTTATTTGGGATTTCACCATAAAGATTTCCAGACAAAACAATAATATCTTCTTTGAATTGCTGAATGACTTTCCTGTCAATTCTTGGCACATAATAAAATCCTTCGGTATACGCGATAGAAGACATTTTAGCCAAATTATGGTACCCTTTTTTGGTCTTAGCCAAAAGTACTATCTGGTAACCATTGTCTTTAATTTTTTTATTTTTATGGTCCTCACACACAAAAAATTCGCAACCTACAATAGGTTTCATCGGAACTTCAGTAGGTTCATCCCCGTTTTCAATCGCCTCTTTATTCTTGGCTTCAGCCACTTTATTATGGTATAAAATATCGCGGACAAAATGAAAAGCACCCATCAAATTCGCATGATCGGTCATGGCAACTGCCGGCATTTTTTGTTGTGCCGCCGCTTTTACCAATGCTGCAATACTGATCGTCGATTGCAATACCGAAAACTGCGTATGATTATGCAAATGCACGAAAGGCGCATCAATAAGTACTTTTTTATTCTCTGAAAGTTCTGCTTTCGAAACTGTCGGCGCTTGTTTTTCGCCAAACTGCTGACGAATTTTATCGGACGCTTCCTTTAGATTAATATGTTTTAAACCTATGAGTTTAATCTCACTTGGATTCTTGCTTTGAAAATCTTGAAAATAACTGCCCGGAACGTCGAGTTCCTCTTTTGTAAAAACATCACGACGAACTAACTCTAAGAAACAACGCGTAGTTGCCTCCACATCGGCAGTGGCGTTGTGCGCTTCACCGAAAGGTTTATTAAAAAGATACGAATGCAATTCCGTTAGCGTAGGCAGTTTAAATTTACCGCCACGGCCACCTGGTAATTTTAATAACGAAGCCGTAACTTCTGTACAAGTATCCAGAATTGGCATCAAGCTCATTTGGCTCTCCACTCCCATTCTGTAAAATTCGCACCCCATAATATTGATATCAAAACCTAAATTCTGACCCACTATAAATTTAGCTTTGCCTAAAACAGCATTGAACTTTTCTAGCACTTCTGCCAACGAAATCCCATCGGCTTCCGCCAATTCTGTAGAAATACCGTGAATTCGTTCGGCATCAAACGGAATATTAAACCCTTCGGGCTTGATCAAATAATCCTGATGCTCAATCAGTTTACCCATATCGTCGTGCAACTGCCACGCGATTTGAATACATCGTGGCCAGTTATCCGTATCTGAAATGGGTGCGCCCCAACGTTTTGGTAATCCTGTGGTTTCGGTATCGAATATTAAGTACATAGCTGGATTTGAAGAGTTTGTGATTTTAAAAAATCGCGAAAAATGAATTTCAAATTTAGTTTTTTTAGAGTAGAATAGAAGTAAATTATCAACAAAAAACAAAATTATTTTCCAAGGCTATTCTCCTATTAAAACTACAATCACTTACAACAAATCAACTTGATTGCATCGTATTAAAAGATAAAAAGACGACATATTGCTTTTTTGGATGTCGTAGTATTTCATCAAAAAAAAACAATGAAATACCGCTAAAAAAAAATGTTGTTTACTACGAAAACCATTTTGAAAAACAACTGTCACAAAAGTGAATTAGTGAATTTAAAATTAAAAAAAAGTTGCTTTTCATACCATTTAATTAAATATTCGTAAATATAACTGCATTTAAGAAGCCTAATTTAACGATTCAACAAACATCAAAAAACTCAACAAATTGATTTTTTATTAGATCTAAATAAAAAACTACCGTACAAAAAAAAAGTAAAAAGACAAAAATCAACAAAGAAATATCCGAATGGGATTTTGGGTATCGTATATAATGGAATATTGATACGTAAAGCCTTGATTGTTTTTTTAGCTTTGTCTTTATTGTTATCATCGTAGCCTTTTGGGCTATAAACAAAACACATTAAAACATATTAAAATGAGTACTACATTATTTGACAAAGTATGGGATTCGCACGTGGTGCGCAAAATTAAAGACGGACCAGACGTATTTTTTATTGACCGTCATTTCATCCATGAAGTTACTAGTCCTGTAGCTTTTTTAGGTTTAAAAGAACGAGGCATTTCAGTATTATACCCAGAGCGCACTTTTGCTACTGCAGATCACAACACACCAACTATAAATCAACATTTACCGGTTGAAGACGCATTGTCTGCCAATCAACTCAAAGCATTAGAAGAAAACGCTGCTGAATACGGCATTAGCCATTGGGGTTTAGGAAATCAAAAAAATGGAATTGTTCATGTGGTGGGTCCTGAAAACGGAATTACCTTACCCGGAGCAACCATTGTTTGTGGTGATTCACATACATCAACTCACGGAGCTTTTGGCGCCATCGCTTTCGGAATTGGGACGTCTGAGGTTGAGATGGTACTTTCTACCCAATGCATTATGCAACCTAAACCTAAAAAAATGCGCATTAATGTTGCCGGTAATCTTCAATTTGGGGTTACTCCCAAAGATGTGGCACTTTATATTATATCTAAATTATCGACTTCAGGGGCTACCGGCTATTTTGTGGAATATGCAGGTGAAGTTTTTGAAAACATGACCATGGAAGGCCGTATGACCGTTTGTAATTTAAGTATCGAAATGGGTGCTCGTGGCGGAATGATCGCTCCGGACCAAACTACTTTTGATTATTTAGAAGGACGTTTGTATTCTCCAAAAGGGGATGATTGGAATAAAGCAGTAGCTTATTGGAAAACATTGAAAACAGATACTGATGCCAAATTTGATGAAGAAATCAACTTTGAAGCATCGGATATTGAACCTATGATTACCTACGGAACAAACCCAGGAATGGGATTGGGAATTTCTAAAAGCATTCCAAACTCAAAAGACGTTGCCGAAGGAGAAGAAACATATGCAAAATCTTTAGGATACATGGGATTTCATCAAGGAGAAGCCATGATTGGAAAACAAATTGATTATGTTTTCTTAGGAAGTTGTACCAATGGTCGAATTGAAGATTTCAGAGCTTTTGCCTCCATTGTAAAAGGACGCCAAAAAGCGGATAATGTTACCGCTTGGCTGGTTCCAGGATCACATGTCGTAGAAGCACAAATTAAAGAAGAAGGAATTCTTGAGGTATTAACCCAAGCTGGTTTTGTTTTGCGTCAGCCAGGATGTTCCGCTTGTTTAGCAATGAATGACGACAAAGTTCCTGCCGGAAAATATGCGGTAAGTACTTCCAACAGAAACTTTGAAGGACGTCAAGGACCTGGCTCGAGAACGTTGTTAGCAAGTCCGTTTATGGCTGCTGCTGCCGCTGTAACTGGAGTTTTGACAGATCCTAGAGAACTTCTTTAAAAGAATTCAGATTGAAGATTAACGATTTTTGATTGCAGATTTCGTTAGTGTCAAAATCCAATTTGAATTTTTAAAATCAAGATTAAAATAGTAAAAAAATAAAAACAGTAGCGATTAAAGATTTATTTTCAAAACAGGAAATCAAAAATCTAAAATCGTTAATCAAAAATCAAAAATCAAATGGCTTACGATAAATTTAATATTCTTACCAGTAGCGCAGTTCCGCTTTCTATCGAAAATGTAGATACGGATCAAATTATTCCTGCTCGATTTCTAAAAGCAACCGAACGTGTTGGTTTTGGCGACAACCTTTTCCGTGACTGGAGATACAATAATGACGGAACTCCGAAAGCTGACTTTGTACTGAATAATCCAATCTACAGCGGAAAAATTCTTATTGGAGGCAGAAATTTTGGTTCGGGTTCCTCAAGAGAACACGCTGCTTGGGCGGTTTACGATTATGGTTTTAGATGTGTGGTTTCTAGTTTTTTTGCTGATATTTTTAGAAATAACTGCCTGAATGTTGGTGTCTTACCAGTTCAGGTTAGTGCTGGATTTGCAGAAAAAATATTTAAAACTATCGAAGAAGATCCAAAAACGGAACTAGAAATTAATCTTCCAGAACAAACCATTACCATTAAAGCAACTGGCGAAAAAGAATTTTTTGATATTTCGGGTTATAAAAAAGACAATATGATCAATGGTTTTGATGATATTGATTATTTGCAAAATATAAAATCAGAAGTGGTGGAATTTGCCAATCAACTTCCTTACTAAACATAATCCGAAAAGGTATTGGCTAAAGATTTTCTTTGGGTTCTCCCCGAAGCAACTGTTTTTAGTTTTTGATAAAAACAAGATATCCCGATTTCTGATTCATGAAATCGAAATCGAATCCCATCTATAATGAAAAAAAGAAAAATTGAAATAATGGATACGACGCTTCGTGATGGTGAACAAACCTCCGGAGTATCCTTTTCTGCTGCAGAAAAATTAACCATTGCACAATTATTACTGGAAGAGCTTCATATTGACCGAATCGAAGTTGCTTCGGCTCGTGTAAGCGAGGGTGAATTTCAAGGAGTGAAAGGAATTATGGCTTGGGCCGAAACAAAGGGATACAGCAGCCGAATTGAAGTTTTAACTTTTGTAGACGGGGGACTTTCTATTGAATGGATGAAAAATACCGGAGCTAAAGTTCAGAACTTACTAACCAAAGGATCGCTCAACCACTTAACCCACCAGTTAAAAAAAACACCCGAACAACATTTTTCTGAAATTGCGCAAGCCATAGCCTTAGCTCAGGAAAATAATATTGAAACTAATGTATATCTGGAAGACTGGAGTAACGGAATGCGTAATTCCCCTGAATATGTATTTCAATATTTAGACTTTCTAACTAAACAACCGGTCAAAAGAATCTTATTACCGGACACTTTAGGGGTTTTAATCCCTTCTGAAACTTTTGAATTTATTGCAAAAATTATAACGAAATACCCTGATACTCATTTTGATTTTCATGCTCACAACGACTACGATTTAAGTATCGCCAATGTAATGGAAGCCGTAAAAGCTGGTATTCAAGGGCTTCATGTAACTGTTAACGGGATGGGAGAACGGGCTGGAAATGCACCCCTTGAAAGCACTGTTGCGGTAATCAATGATTTCTTACCCGAAATAGAAATTGGCGTAAAAGAATCTTCGTTATATTCTGTTAGCAAATTAGTAGAAACGTTTACCGGATACAGAATCCCTGCAAACAAACCTATTGTGGGCGACAATGTATTTACACAAACTGCTGGTATTCATGCCGATGGTGACAATAAAAACAACCTGTATTTTAACGATTTACTACCGGAGCGTTTTGGCAGAAAAAGAAAGTATGCCCTTGGTAAAACCTCTGGAAAAGCCAATATCGAGAAAAATCTTCAAGAATTAGGCCTTCAATTAAACCCCGAGGATTTAAAGTTAGTTACCCAAAGAATCATTGAATTAGGAGATAAAAAAGAAACCGTTACTAAAGAAGACTTACCCTATATTATCTCTGATGTTTTGGACAGCCAAACCTATCAGGAAAAAATTGTTGTTGAGTCCTATATATTATCTCATGCAAAAGGCATGCGTCCATCGACTACTTTATCTTTAAAAATAGATGGTGAAATCATTGAAGAGCATGCACAAGGAGACGGACAATTTGATGCTTTCATGAATGCATTGGCAAAAATATATAAAAGCAAAAACTTAGAATTGCCAAAACTGATTGATTATGCCGTACGAATTCCACCAGGAAGCAGTTCTGACGCCTTATGCGAAACCATAATCACCTGGACAAATAATGAAAAAGAATTCAAAACCAGAGGGCTGGACTCTGACCAAACAGTTGCCGCAATTATAGCAACCCAAAAAATGCTGAACGTAATCCCAGCCCCAGCCCTCTACGAAGACGAGGGAGCCAAGCCGAAATTGGAGCTTGAAAATTTGAAATAAAATTAAAGAAATACAACACAAACAACAAACCCAATCCTTCAACACCCAATCTCCCTTTACATTGGAGGGAGCTGGGAGGAGGAAAACACAATTAATATGAAATTAAAAATAGCCCTTTTAGCCGGAGACGGAATTGGACCAGAAGTAATCCATGAAGCCGTAAAAGTTTCGGATGCGATCGCTAAAAAATTCAACCATGAAATCATCTGGACTCCTGCACTTACAGGAGCTTGTGCCATTGACGCCGTAGGAGTTCCTTATCCTGATGAGACTCACGAAATTTGTATGGCTGCTGATGCTGTTTTATTTGGAGCCATTGGCCATCCAAAATACGATAATGATCCAAGCGCTCCGGTTCGTCCAGAACAAGGTTTGTTATTAATGCGTAAGAAACTAGGGCTGTTTGCTAATGTTCGCCCAACATTTACATTCCCCTCTTTGATTGACAATTCTCCTTTAAAAAGAGAGCGTATTGAAGGAACTGATTTAATCTTTTTAAGGGAACTTACCGGCGGAATTTATTTTGGAGAAAAGGGAAGAAAAGACGGTGGTGAAACAGCGTTTGACACTTGTACCTATACCAGATCAGAGGTAAAACGTTTAGCTAAAAAAGGTTTTGAACTAGCAATGACTCGTACTAAAAAACTATGTTGTGTAGACAAAGCCAACGTAATGGAAACTTCTCGTTTGTGGAGAGAAACCGTACAAGCAATGGAAAAAGACTATCCTGAAGTTACGGTAAGTTATGAATTTGTGGATGCCGTAGCGATGCGTTTAGTACAATGGCCAAATTCATATGATGTCTTGATTACAGAAAATTTATTTGGAGATATTTTGACCGATGAAGCTTCAGTGATATCCGGATCAATGGGATTAATGCCTTCTGCATCCGTTGGAGAACATACTTCATTGTACGAACCCATTCACGGATCCTATCCACAGGCCACAGGCCTAAATATTGCCAATCCATTAGCGACCGTATTATCTGCTGCAATGATGTTTGAAGATGCCTTCGGCTTAAAAGAAGAAGCGGCTGCGATTAGAGCTGTAGTCAACAAATCACTCGAACAAGGAATTGTAACTGAAGATTTAGTTGCTAAAGGGGCTAAGGCATACAAAACTAGCGAAGTAGGTGACTGGTTAGTTGCTAATTTGTAAAATCCAACCCCCTTTCCTCTGGGAGAGGGCTGGGGTGAGGAAACAAAAAAGGTGTCAATTTACATTGACACCTTTTTTTATAGTTGTAGAGAAAAATATTAATATCCACCTCTGTTTCCACCACCACGGTTTTCTCCACCACGGCTGTTTCCACCACCATAACCACCGCGAGATTCTCCACCACGACTGTTATTGTTAAAACTTCTTCTTTCACCTTCTGGTTTAGGCTCCGATTTGTTTACAACGATTGCACGACCTTGAACAGTAGCACCATTCAATTCATCAATAGCCTTTTGAGCTTCTTCATCATTTGGCATTTCAACAAAACCAAATCCTTTACTTCTTCCAGTGAATTTATCAGTAATAATTTTAACTGAATCAACTGCTCCATAAGCCTCGAAAGACTCTCTTAAATCTGCTTCCTCAATACTGAATGGAAGACTTCCAACAAAAATATTCATATGTTCTTATTTAAATAATAAAACAAATGTACTGCTATTTTTTTGTAATATACTATAGATTAGCTTATTTATGTTTTTATTTTAAATTCAAAAAGAAAATGAAGCTACTGAATACCCTCCTCCTGCAATTTAAGAATCTGAACTATGCTAATTTACGGAACCTGTACACTTACTGGAACCTTATAAAATACGCCTTGCTGAAAATTTAAAGCAGTGCCTGTTGACGGATTGCTACTTGTATTTTCGGCTCTAAATTTAAAAGTACCTGTAACCGTAAGACCCTTCTCATCATAATCAGTAATTACTATTTGCCCGTTACCCATGTCAATACCTGTTGCAAATGAAACATCGCTTCCTCCGGTCAATACGAAAACAGCTGTCTTGGAATTACTGGTTCCCAAAGGATACACTTGAGGTGATATGGAGGTTGTCTTCAAAGTCAAAACCTCATTTCCAGTAAACCCTTCAATTACTAGTGAACCATCAGAAGCTAAAGTCGCTTTGGAAGCTGTCGCTCTCCAAAACACATTGTCTTTCCTTCCTTGTAAAGAAGGAGTATTAAAACTCACCTCTTCCGCACATGAAATCATTAAAAAAAGTACCCCTAGAAATATCAAATATTTTTTCATAAAACCTTCTTTTACTAACAAAAATAGGGCATTAATGCTAAAAAAAAACATAATAGGACAAAAAAATACGAATCAAAACCACCTACAGTGCACTGCCACAGATTAAAACCACAATCCAATTAGTATTTATCAATAAAAAAGGTATCTTTGCACCCTTAATTAACAGAGGTCGAGTACCTCAAAATTTAATCACAAGATTATGTCAGTAAAAATTAGATTACAAAGACACGGTAAAAAAGGAAAACCTTTTTACTGGGTTGTAGCTGCAGATGCACGCTCAAAAAGAGATGGTAAATACCTAGAAAAAATTGGTACTTACAATCCAAACACAAACCCAGCAACTATCGACTTAAACCTTGATAGTGCAGTAAAATGGTTGCACAATGGTGCTCAACCAACAGATACTGCTAAAGCGATTCTTTCTTACAAAGGAGCTTTATTGAAACATCACCTTGACGGTGGTATCCGTAAAGGAGCCTTAACTCAAGAACAAGCTGATGCTAAATTAAATGCTTGGTTAGAGGCAAAAACTGGAAAAGTAGATGCTAAAAAAGACGGCTTAACAAAAGTGCAAGCGGATGCTAAAGCTAAAGCTTTCAAAGCAGAACAAGATGTTAATGCAAAACGTTTAGCTGCAGCTGCTCAAGCAGAAGCTGACGCTATCGCTGCTGCAACTCCAGCTGTTGAAGAAGAAGTTGCTGAAGCTGAAGAAGCTCCTGCCGCAGAAGAAAATAACGAAACAACTGAAGCATAATTTTAGAAGGCGACTATGCGTAAAGAAGATTGTTTCTATTTAGGTAAAATCGCTAAAAAATTTAGTTTCAAAGGGGAAATTCTAGCCTATTTAGACACGGACGAACCTGAGTTATATGAAAACTTGGAATCAGTGTTTGTTGAATGTAACAAACACTTGGTTCCTTTTTTTATTGAAAGTAGTTCGCTGCACAAAAACGATTTACTTAGAATTCGTTTTGAAGACATGACTACCGAAGAAGAGGCAGACGCCATTATAGGCAATGCCATCTACCTTCCTTTGAAGATGTTGCCGAAACTTAGCGGCAATAAATTCTATTTCCACGAAGTAATTGGTTTTGAAGTTGAAGACAAACGTCTTGGTGTTGTTGGAAAGATCGAATCCATTAATGATACCACTGCCCAACCCCTTTTTGAAGTCCTCAACGGTGATGTTGAGATTCTTATCCCCATGATTGATCTTTTCTTGGTTAAAATTGACCGTGAAAACAAAAAAGTTGTCATGGACTTGCCTGAAGGACTTATTGAAATGTACCTTTAAATTAGTGTTCAGTATTCAGTTTTTAGTGTTCAGTTCCTCAAAAATCGTTAATCTACAATCTGAAATCAAAATTTCCTATGTTTAGTTTCAAGCAATTCTCAATCCAGCAAGATCGTTGCGCCATGAAAATTGGAACTGATGGCGTTTTACTTGGTGCATGGACTCCTATTGAAAACAATCCTATTAGTATTTTAGATATTGGAGCCGGAACAGGCGTAATCGCACTAATGCTGGCACAAAGAAGTAACGCGGAACAAATTGACGCTTTGGAAATAGACGAAGAAGCGTATGAACAATCCGTAGATAATTTTGAAAACTCCCCTTGGAGTGATCGCTTATTTTGTTTTCATGCCGGTTTAGATGAATTCGTCGAAGAACCGGAAGACGAGTATGATTTAATTGTTTCCAATCCTCCATTTTATACTGATGATTACAAATCTGATAACGAACAACGTGATTTAGCCCGTTTTGCTGACGCGATGCCTTTTGAGGATTTAATCGAGGCTGCTGATTTATTGCTTTCAGAAAACGGAATATTCACAGTTATAATTCCTTTCAAAGAAGAAGAAAATTTCTTGGCTCTTGCCAAAGAATACGAATTGTATCCAATTAAAATTACACACGTAAAAGGAACTCCAACTACCGAAATTAAACGCAGTTTATTGGCCTTTAGCCGAGAAGAAAGCTCGAACTATCCCGTTGACGAATTGATTATCGAAACTGCAAGACACATTTATACTCCCGAATACATTGCATTGACTAAAGAGTTTTATATGAAGATGTAAGTCCAAAATGATTCTAAATAACACCTAAATCATTCCGTAATCTTATTTAAAACACCTTTGATCTCTGCTAAAGTTAATTTTTATTGTAATTTAGAGGATAATACCTTTTTTAATAAAATCCCGTACATAAAAGGACTTATTTGTTAAAAAATAGGCTAAGTAATAACCATGGTATAATGTCGTATTTTAAAATCAGGATAAAATCATGTAAAAATCTGATTTAAAGCTGTTTTACTTAAAGTTAATTTTTTTGACTTTACGACTTTTAAACTTTCGACTTACTTATTTCTATTTCAAATAAAAAAATATAACATTTGTTAATGCTTTTGTTATATTTCTTTATGTAAATTTGTTCCATAAAAATTATCAACCATGAGACCAGACTTATTTCAAGCTCCAGATTACTACAACCTTGACGATTTACTAACAGAAGAACACAAACTAGTACGTGACTCTGCTCGTGCTTGGGTAAAACGTGAAGTATCACCTATTATAGAAGAATATGCTCAAAAAGCCGAATTCCCAAAACAAATCATTAAAGGTTTGGGCGAAATAGGCGGTTTTGGTCCTTACATTCCAGAAGAATACGGCGGTGCGGGTCTAGACCAAATATCTTATGGTTTGATCATGCAAGAAATAGAACGCGGTGATTCTGGCGTTCGTTCCACTTCATCTGTACAATCTTCTTTGGTAATGTATCCTATTTGGAAATACGGAAACGAAGAACAACGCATAAAATATTTACCTAAGTTAGCCACTGGAGAATACATGGGCTGTTTTGGTTTAACGGAACCTAACTATGGTTCAGATCCAGGAAGTATGATTACCAACTTCAAAGATATGGGCGACCATTATTTATTGAATGGTGCCAAAATGTGGATTTCAAATGCTCCGTTTGCAGACATCGCCATTGTTTGGGCAAAAAATGAAGAAGGAAGAATTCACGGTTTAATTGTAGAACGTGGAATGGAAGGTTTTACCACTCCGGAAACGCACAACAAATGGTCGCTTCGTGCCTCATCAACTGGAGAACTGATTTTTGACAATGTCAAAGTACCAAAAGAAAACTTATTGCCCAATAAATCTGGATTGGGAGCACCGCTTGGTTGTCTGGATTCAGCACGTTACGGAATTGCCTGGGGCGCTATTGGCGCAGCCATGGATTGTTACGATACGGCTTTGCGTTACGCCAAAGAAAGAATTCAGTTTGACAAACCAATTGCAGGAACCCAATTACAACAAAAGAAATTAGCCGAAATGATTACCGAAATCACAAAAGCACAATTATTGACTTGGAGACTGGGAGTTTTAAAAAATGAAGGAAGGGCTACAACAGCTCAAATCTCAATGGCTAAAAGAAACAATGTGAACATGGCTATTAATATTGCGCGCGAAGCCAGACAAATGCTAGGTGGAATGGGAATTACCGGAGAATATTCGATCATGCGTCATATGATGAACCTGGAATCAGTAATCACCTATGAAGGGACGCACGATATTCATTTGTTAATTACCGGTATGGACATCACTGGAATTCCTGCTTTCAAGTAGTGGCAAACAGTTATTAAACTATTAATAAAATTGATAACAAAAGCTTCTTGATACCAAGAAGCTTTTTTATCTTTACATAAAAATACTCTTTATGAATATCCAAACCATCAACAATAGTATTCAGCCTCAAAAAGAACTGTTGTTACACCATCCTTTATATAAGAAAGTAAAAACTATTGAGGATTTACAGTGTTTTCTAGAAAATCATATTTATGCTGTTTGGGATTTCATGTCTTTGTTAAAAGCACTACAATCCAAATTAACTTGTACAACAACTCCTTGGTTTGCAACGCAAAATCCACAAACCCGATATTTAATAAACGAAATTGTCCTTGCTGAAGAATCTGACTTAACAATAGATGGACGTCGTTTGAGTCATTATGAAATGTATATTGAAGCCATGCAATCCTGTGGAGCAAATACTGAAGGTATTGAACATTTTTTAACTGAAGTAGATTCCCTTCAAAACATATTTGTCGCTATAAAAACCAGCACTTTACACCCCAATATCAAAGCATTCCTGGATTTCACATTCAGGGTTATTGAGGAAGGGAAATCCCATGAAATTGCAGCGGCTTTTACTTTTGGAAGAGAAGATTTGATACCGAGTATGTTTACCGCTATTTTGAAAAACTTTCAGGAGAATTTTCCTGAAACGGATTTGAGCAAACTGATTTATTATTTTGAAAGACACATCGAATTGGATGCGGATGAACATGGGCCAATGGCGATGAAAATGATAACAGAACTTTGCGGTACCGATGCTCAAAAATGGTCTGACGTTGAGGAAGTTTCAAAATTAGCTTTAGAGAAACGCATTGGTCTTTGGGATGCCATCGAAGAAACTATCCTAATGAATGTTGAATTGGCATAAAACTAATACTTTCAAATAACGCAACACTTCTTTAGAAAATACCCTTAAAAAAAGCATCTTGTTTTAGTAACAAGATGCTTTTTTATTAATTTTCAGGAGCCAATTCGAGTTCTAATCCCTCGAGGCTTTCGGTAATTGGGATCTGGCAGCCCAAACGACTGTTTGCTTTTACATAAAAGGCTTCTGAAAGCATTGCTTCTTCATCATCGCCCATTTCTGGCAAGGCAACATCGTTAAGAACATAACATTGACAGGAAGCACACATGGCCATACCGCCGCAGGTTCCTTCTACAGGAAGCTCATAGGCTTTGCATAATTCCATGATATTCATGGCCATATCCGTGGGAGCCTGTAACTCATGCACGATTCCATCTCGATCTTTTATTTTTATTAATACATCCATATGATTGTGGGTGTTTGGTTTTAGGCAATCGGTGTTGGTTATTAAATACGGACTGCGTGAGGGATAGAAGCTGGCTACCGAAGTAGCGCGGATAGCCCGACCGTTTTAAGAAAAAAGGCCTATACCCGTTAAAACAAGTAGCCTTTTTTCTTAAAAGGGGGCACGCCCTGTTAATTTATAGGATATTTACAACAGTTTCTATTTGTGGTGCAAACTTTTTGATGGTTGTTTCTACTCCGGCACGCAATGTCATTTGATTTACGCTGCAACTGGTACAGGCTCCTTCGAGACGCACTTTTACGTGTTTCCCGTCCTCTATGGAAATAAGGGTAATGTCACCACCATCTGAATTCAAAAAAGGTCTTATTTCTTCTAGCGCTTTTTGAACTTCTAGGGTTAATTGTTCTGTTGTCATTGTCTTTGTTTAAAGATTCAAAAGATTAGAAAATTGAATGATTGAAAATTATTTTCATGTGTTCTAATTTTTTATTTTTTTACTGCGGAACAACCTGCCATAGTTGTAATTTTCACAGCTTCGGTAGCAGGTAAATTTTTATTTCTGTTGACGGTTTCCTGCACTACATTTTTTGTGATTTCCTCAAAAACTGTTTCGATAACTGAACCGGTTTGCATGGCTGCGGGACGACCGTAATCACCTGCTTCCCGGATCGATTGTACGATGGGCACTTCACCAAGGAATGGAACATCTAAGTCTTCAGCAAGATTTCTGGCCCCTTCTTTTCCAAAGATATAGTATTTGTTTTCAGGCAATTCTTCCGGTGTAAAATACGCCATGTTTTCTATAATTCCTAAAACTGGTACATTTATAGCTTCTGAGAGGAACATTGAAACTCCTTTTTTGGCATCGGCCAAAGCTACGGCCTGAGGAGTACTTACGATGACAACTCCTGTAATTGGCAAGGATTGCACGATAGAAAGGTGAATATCTCCTGTTCCTGGTGGCAAATCGACTAACATAAAATCTAATTCCCCCCAATCTGCATCAAATATCATTTGGTTCAAGGCTTTAGAAGCCATGGGCCCTCGCCATATTACTGCTTGACTTGGTGCTGTAAAAAATCCTATCGAAAGAATTTTTACCTCATAACTTTCTACGGGCTTCATTTTTGATTTTCCGTCAACCATGACAGAAATGGGCTTTTCACTTTCTACGTCGAACATAATCGGCATGGACGGACCATAAATATCCGCATCGAGAATCCCTACTGAAAATCCCATTTTAGCTAATGATACTGCAAGATTTGCAGTAACGGTAGATTTACCTACACCGCCTTTACCAGAGGCTACTCCGATAATATTTTTTATACCTGGAATTTGTTTTCCTTTGATTTCCGGTTTGTCCGGCACTTCCACTTTACTATTAATTTTGATTTTAGCCTCCGGAGATACTAATTCAAGAATTGTTTTTCTGATGTCGTCTTCCGCACGTTTTTTGATGTGCATTGCTGGGGTATGTAATACTAGATCTACCACTACTTCATCGCCAAAAGTGACTACGTTTGCAATTGCTCCGCTTTCAACCATATTTTTCCCTTCTCCGGCTATAGTAATTGTTTCTAAGGCTTTAAGAATTTCTTTTCTTTCTAATTTCATTTTTAGTTTACTGTTTCTATTGGCTTATACCACCAGAATATTATCTTTATTTAAACTGATTTCAGATTACAAAGATACTATGAAAAGTTCTTATTATAAAGGATTTGCATCGCATTTATTGATGCACAGATTGCTGGTCGTTATTGAATATTTGTTGAGATTAGAACCCCGGAATCTCAACTATTATAAATCATTCTGTCCTGACTTCCGGTTGCCAAAAATATTTTTCTAAATCTACAATTTGATTGTTGGTCACGATTATTCCCTCGCTTTCCAATAATTGCTGCATCAGATTGGTGCCGTCAAAATGTAATTTCCCCGTGAGCAAACCGTTCCTGTTGACTACACGGTGTGCCGGAACATCCACAAAACCATGGGAGGCATTCATTGCCCAGCCTACCATTCTGGCAGAGCGTGCCGTTCCTAAAGCCTTTGCAATAGCGCCATACGAAGTAACCTTACCGTATGGAATTTGCCTGACGATGTCATACACGCGTTCAAAAAAAGTATCGTTTGACATGATTTTAAATCTAGTGAAAAAAGGTTTTATGGGAGACCCGGTGAGCCAATTACCCCATATAATAACGGACAATGTTAATCAAAGTAACTAATGATATAAACCCGGTTATGCTACCAATGATTGTATTCATGTTTCGCATAATATAATCCGACTTCTCTTGTATTTTTTGAAAAAAAGTAATGTACAAATAAAACCCCAAAAAAGAGCCCAACACCACGCCTGTCACAAAAACAAAAACATTTGAAAAATCAAACAGAAACAAATTATAAGAAGCCAATGTAATGCTTACAAAAACATAATAAGGGATCGGGAAAAAGTTAAGAGAGGAGAGCAAAACTCCTAAGAAAAAACGAGTGGAAGTACTCTTCTTTTTTATTTTGCCTTTTTTAATTTTGGGGGTTTTAGCAACCAACAAAAAAAAAATAGTCAACGCAGTAAAAATGACAAATCCTACTTCTCGCAATAAAACAATCACATCCGGGCGCACTTCGATAAATTGTGCAAATAAAATAGCGAGATAGGCTTGTACAAAAATTACGATTACTGCTCCCAAAACAAACCAAAAAGCGCTTTTCTTCCCTTCTTTCAGATTTACTTTAGCAGCTGTCATATTGAGAAGTCCCGGAGGAGTAATCCCCACAAAGGCAGTAACAAAACCCAAAAACAAGGAAGTAATTAAATTCATAAGCAAACGGTACCAGTATTCAAAAAAACAATCCCAAATATAAAACTATTCTTTAATTTTAAATCGAATATACGTAATTGCTTTATTAACTTCCAAATATTGTTTTTCATAAAATGTCTGAAAAGCCGTTACTTCCTCTGGACTTCCTTCATTTACATACACATTATGATTGGCATATAATACTTCATGCCCTTCGCCATGCAGTAAACCTAAGGTATATCCATGCATGAATTCACTGTCTGTTTTAAGGTTCACAACACCGTCTTTTTTAAGTACTTTTTTATACAATTGCAAAAATTCAGAATTGGTCATTCGATGTTTCGTGCGTTTGTATTTTATTTGGGGATCGGGAAAAGTAATCCAGATTTCGTCTACTTCATTTTCATCAAAAATATGATTGATCAATTCGATCTGAGTTCTAATGAAAGCCACATTATGCAATCCGGTATCCACAGCCGTTTTAGCACCACGCCAGAAACGCGCGCCTTTGATATCAATTCCGATAAAGTTTTTATTGGGATACCTTTCTGCCAGTCCTACTGAATATTCTCCTTTCCCACAGCCTAGTTCCAGCACCAATGGATTTTCATTTTTGAAAAATTCTGTATTCCATTTCCCTTTCAACGGAAATAAATCACCTACTACTTCTTCCCTCGTTGGTTGAAAAACGTTGTTGAATGTCTCGTTTTCCTTGAATCTTTTTAATTTGTTTTTGCTTCCCACTTTTTTAGAATATTTCGGCAAAATTAAGGAAATATATAAGACGGAGCGAACTAGGGACCAAAAAATGAAAAACGTTTTAAAAACAACATTTAATGCACCCTTTAAACTATTATTTAATTAAAGATGGCTTTTAAACAACAGTACATTTTATTAAGAAATTTTAAACTAAGTAATGACTAAAATTTAATGTCATATTTTAATAAAGCACTAAATTTCTTTGCCACAGATTAGCACAGATTAATTCGTTATGTAATTTTAAAAATCTTTTTAATCCTTACAATCTGTGGCAAAAACTCTTTTTAATAATTGCGACAATATATCTTTCTTGCTACTTAAGAATAAAACAAGAGCTAAAAATTTTATTGCTTTGCTTGTAATTTTTTGATCATCGCATCTTCGATAAAAGTTTTAACTTTAATAACTTCACCTGAATTATCATTTGGGATTGTCATAGACAAAACGTATTGCTTTATTTTCCATTCTTGCCCTATTTTGACTAACACCCCTGAGCCGCGACAAATTTTCATTTGAGTATTCAGTAATTCATCAAACCAAGCTATTTTACCCGTTTTGTCAAAATGAATATGACGTTCTAAAGCCGTAAAACTCCACGCTTTTCCTTTATCGAAATGTGGTTTTGCATAGGCCTGAAAAGCTGTTTTATTCCAATTCTCTGTTGCATCAGTCCCTATAAAAACTGCATCATCTGACATCAAGCCGAAGTATGCGTTATAATTAGCATCTGCTGCAGCTTTATGCCAAGTATCTAATGTAACATTGATTTCGTTTTTCGAATCGCTTTGTTTTACCATCACACTTTTACAACCAGACACGGTTATTACTATCAAAAAAGCTAGTAGTTTTTTCATTTTATTCGGTATTTATTTATGGTTTTTTATTCCATCTTATTTTTATTTTTCGATCAACAGCTACTGGTCTCCTCGTAGTCCTTTTCTGTTTGAATTACAAGGTAGCATAAAAACATCCGTTATAGCAATGAATCGCTCGAAACTAATTATTCAAACAACTGAAAATCATTTGAGATCCAAACCACAAAGTCCAAAATACGTAAAGCAATAGCTCTATTTTTTGTAAAGTGGCTGTGTTGATTCATAGAACGCAGCCGAAAGAAATAATTTTTGGATTTTGACAATCCTATTTGATTTCAAATTTAGTTTTAGAAACAAAAAAAATACCGTAACCAATTGATCAAAAGATTATTAAATATAATTTATTTTTAATCTAGACACTTCAATTACAAATCTGATTTCAAACTAAAAAGAACCGCCCAACCCAAGGCGGTATTACACATCTAGTTTTGACGTATTTTTGTATTGTTTAGACAGTAAAATGTAAGATTTAAAGTTACGATTATGAGAAAGTTAAGCACCTCCATACTACTTATTATTTTTGCACTACTATTTACCCTCGTTTCCTGTAAAAAGAAAGATGTAAATGACACTAAAAAGGAAACGAGTTTAAATACCGTTGCAGTTGCTTTTGACAGTACAAAAATCAAAACGTTTTTTGAAAAATATCCAAAACTGCAGCCTTACCAAACAGAAGTAGAAAAGTTATACCGCAAGCATCAGTTTCATTACATCTGGTTTGACAAGGATGGCCTAAATGAATTTGCAGGTTTATTATACAACAAAGTGAATAATCTGACGCAGGAAGGAATTGAAACTGCGATTCCGTACAAGGAAAAACTAGATGACATTTATGACAATCCGGAAGACAATCAAAAAGCAAGTATCAATACTGAGTTGTTGAGTTCTGCGTTATACTTCTTTTATGCGGATAAAGTATATGATGGGATCGACACTCAAAAATCGAAGGATTTAGAGTGGTTTTTGCCTCGAAAAAAACAATCGTATGGCGATTATCTGGATTCACTATTGATCAATCCATCGTTAATTCACAAAGACGAAAAAGGCGTATTGAAACAGTATTACCTCCTTAAAGCTGTACTACAGGAATACCGCAAAATAGAAACTAAAGGTGGATGGAAAACCACTGAATTAGACCCAAGTGTAAAATCCTATAAACCCGGAGACAGTGCCACTGCCATTGCGCAAATCAGAACACGTTTGTTTGTCACGGATGATCTTGCCAGAGATTCTAAAAGTGCCGTATATGATGCTGAATTAGCGGCTGGAGTATTGAAATTCAAAAAGAGAAGTGGCAATCTACTGAACAAAACGATACTGCCGGAACACATCCGCTACATGAATGTATCTGTTGCAGACCGCATCAAAACTGTGATGGTCAATATGGAACGCTGCCGATGGATTTCGAATGATATTACCAAATCCAAGGAATTAATCGTGGTGAATATTCCGGCCTATGAACTGACTTTTTTAAGAGATGGGAAACCAGAATTACGCTCCAAGGTTGTCGTAGGAAAAGCCATGCATAAAACCGTAATTTTTAGTGCGCCAATGCAATACATTGTATTCAGACCGTATTGGAACGTGCCGGCAAGTATTCTCAAAAAAGAGATTCTTCCTGCCATTGAAAACAATCCCAATTACTTGGCCGAGCACGACATGGAATGGAAAGACAATTACGTGAGACAAAGACCCGGACCGGAGAACTCCTTGGGATTAGTCAAGTTTTTATTTCCCAATTCGAATGCGATATATTTGCACGATACGCCGGCAAAAAGTTTATTTGGGAAGGAAGATCGCGCTTTTAGCCACGGATGTATTCGAGTAGCCAAGCCAAAAGAACTTGCTGCGATGATTATGAAAGAAGACAAAAAATGGAATCCTGCAAAGATAGAAACCGCCATGAACGGCGAAGAGGAATACTGGTACACGCTTAAAAACAAAATCCCCGTATACATTGGTTATTTCACCGCTTGGGTTGATGCGGAAGGTGTGGTTCATTTTTATGAAGATGTGTATAAAAGAGACGAAGCTTTAGCAAACTTACTGTTTGATAAGTAAAATTTATTTTGTTTAAATAATCATAAAAACTGCAAATTCGCAAATTAAAACATGCAACACATATCTATTATTTACGAATTTGCGGTCAATATTATTAAAACAGAAACCGAAACACAACAAAAATATCGATTTAAAGTAAATTTGAGACAACTCTAAAGCTAGTTGTTCATCCTGTTTATTGTTTATACTATTATTTTAATTTATTCTTATCTTCTTTTAAAACTTTAGCATTTTGTGGGTTAACAATTTTTTTACCCGTTTGTTCTTCAATTTGCTTTCTGGTATCGCCAGCAATTTCACCGCCTTTTCGGGCAATTTTTTTATTATCTGCAAATGTTTTAGGATTGTTTTCTTTGCTAATTTCTGTTGTGGTTGCTTCTGCTAACATATTTAATACCAATTCTAAATTGGTCATATTATCTCTTAGATTTTCTTTTTTCAAACCTTTTAAATCCCTGTATTGTTTTACCGTGTTCCCACTCCAAGCTTGGGTAATTATATCGGTAAGTGAAGCAAATTGCTGTCCTTTCTTAACACCTCTATTTTCCCATTCATCGGTGAGTTCTTTTCTAACTTCTATGCTTTTTAACCGCTGATTAATCCAGGCTGTGGAGTATCCTAATTTCAAATAATTTTCCATAGCACGATCAATAGCCTTTTCAGGATCTTGACTTTCTTCTATTCTTTCATAGCCTATTTTGGCTAACCATTGTTTAAAAGGCTCTGCTTTTGGCGATGGAATGGATTGGATCAAACGGAATAGTTGCTCCGTATCTGCCACATCCGTTTGTCTCATTTTACCATCATCAGCCATCATTTTCAACTGTCCCATATTATGGGACAGTTCACTTCCTTCATTTTTTAGTTTTGTTTTCAGCGCACTCCAATATTTCCTTGGTCTTGGACTATCCGTCAAAACTTGTATAATATCTACAATCGAAAAAAACCACTTCTCTTGTTCGTTATCCCATGAGGAACGGATTTTTTGGCTTTCAAATAATTTTATGTTTTCCATTAATTTATTCTATAAATTTCATTTTCTCAAATTGCAACTTTTCAACGCTTTTCGGAATTAAATTGAAAGTACTAATTTACTGCTAAAATTATTAAAACCACTATCCAAATTCTAAAGAATCTCAACCAAAAAAAAGGACACTATCCTATAGAGACAGTGTCCTTTTTTTGTTTGCCAAATGGCAACTATTTAATGAGTTTTCTTTTTTTCGAAAGTTGTTTCCAACACTTTTTTAATTTTGTCTAAGGCACCATGAAATGCTTTTTCGGTAGTATCGGCATGATTGGTAACCGCTACAGGCTGCATATTTATAGGTCGGGCTTCAATCAAGCATCGTTTGTCGTTGACACCGCTTTTATTATCACTGTTCTCGTCACCAAGGTGTACTTCTAAACGGGTTACTTTATCTTCAAAACGCACCAAAGCCGTTCCCAATTCCTCGGTAATATACGCTTTCAAACGTGCGTGTCCTTCTACATTGTTGTCTGTGTTGATTTGTACTGTCATGTTTTTATTAATTTAATGTTGTCTTTCAAATTTACCCATTGCAGTATGAAAAAACGAACCAATTAATAAAACATTGTGAAAAGAAAAAAGTGAAATTGTGGAGTTAAGGAAGGGAATGGATTGTGGTTTACGGTTTAAGATTCGCTTTCTTGATTTTGTCCCGAATTAATTTCAGATTAGATTTTAGTGATGCAACGTTCCAGATTTTTAATATAATTACAGCAGTTCTTGTTTTGTCATTCCGACAAAGGAGGAATCTCATTATCCTTTTTAAAATAGTGGTTCAAAAATTCAAAATTGTAATTGAACGAACGTATTAAACCTAATTTCTTATCTCTTCGCCAACCCTTGATTTCTTTTTCTCTGGCAATGGCGAGTTGAACCCAAGTAAACTTTTCATAATAAACTAGAAACTCAATATTATATTTTGATGCAAAAGTTTTTTTCCCATTAATAATATTTTGCTCATGTTGTTGTAATCTCACTTTAAGATTATTAGTCATTCCAATGTAAAACGTTGTCCGATACTTATTAGTAATAATGTAAACATAATAGGTGTGATAGCCCTCTGTAAATTCAATCATAAATCTTGTTGTTTACGTTTATCTTTAGGTTTCATAGACTAAGATGGAGCTATAAATCATTATAATTAATCCATGAAATTCATTCTTTTCTACATTTTCAAGATCAAAAAGCGCACTCCTATTATGTGATTCCTCCTGCGTCGGAATGACAAAAAGTACGTGTTACGCCTGTTTTATCCAGCACCTTTATCATCTCGACGAAGGAAAGTTCACATAAGTAACTAGACAATAGTAGTTAAATTTTTATAATTTCAAGTTTGATTCTGTGGTCACAATTATCACATTTTATAAAACTATTGTTATCTACAATCATATCAATCTCATAATCACAAACAGGACAATTATAAATAATATCTTTAAGTATAATAGGTGGATTAAGAACAGTGGGAATATTTAATATTGAATAGTCTATCATGTGTTTTTTTTAATAATTTCAACATATTTCTTTGATTAAATGGTATTCTTTAGTTTCTTTTGAATTCACAATTCTTTCAACAAAATTTAGATTTTTTATTGGATTTTCAATTGTTTTGAAAGTTGGTAAATCGTTCAGGTTTAGCACTAAGGTAATGATATAATCATTTTTATACTCTATCGCTTTAAGATATTCTTTTTCAGTCAATCTGAATTTACCTTTTTTCTCTCTAATGCCTTTAACTTCGGATAAATAATAACTTTCATTTACCTTTACTTGAAAATCATAGCCGTCACCAAATAATCTTGCGTCTTCAATTATTCCGTTTTTAAAGGTTTCTATTAAATTATAATTATTTAAAAAATATAATTCGGCTTCAAGACCCGTTTCCTGTAATTGTTTAAATCTAGATTTAACTATCGGATTAACGGAAACAGATATACTTTTAATATTTAGATTTTCTCTTAAATATAATTTTACAATATTGGAAAATCCAACTACATTTTCAGTTCCAAATAAAGAATCAATTAGTAGTTTCCTATGTATGTAAGCATCTCCTTTTTGCCACCATCCTTTTCTCCCGTTTTCTGGATAAAACTGATCAAATAAATCCATCCTATTTTTTACTGTTCCCGTTGTATCTGCAATTCCCAAATCAACAAAATATTGATAAAAAGAAGTCTTTGTTTTGAAACCAAATTCCTGAATAAAACCATCATTAAATTTAGAAAGACCAAAACCAATTAAATTTAAGATTTCATAGTTTTTATGTTTGTTAGAGTTCTTGTCCATTACTAAGTGATTTTGATTCCCAACAAATATAAATATTTAAAATTATCCTTTAGAGAGAAAATATAATTCCTGTCAACATTCGAAATATTAGCCAGTTGCTCAATAGAAAAGCCTTTTTGCTCTCTTAATTCTTTTACTTTTAGGCCAAATTTTTCTTTAATCTCCATATTTGATAAAATTAGCTTTACGCCTACAATTGACCCGCCTACAATTGACCTCATTAATTTTTAATTTTCAACTTGATTTTTTGATAAGTAAATTCATTCCACAAAAAAAACGCTACTCTTTCGAATAGCGTTTTTGAACTTCTTATCAATTTGTGATGTGATTGCTTTGCCGCGTGCCTCGCAACTCCTCATTATGACAATTATCTAAGGAATCGAATGCCCTAGCCCTGATAGAAGTGAAAATCCTTTATTTCCGCCTTTTCGGCGGATATAAAGATTGTAACGAATAGCAGGAAATAGCTCCTAAAGATAAATCTTATTTAGGTGATTTTTGCAATTCGGTTACGCCCATATTGTACAAGGTAAAGGCCTGAAGATCTACATTTTCCTGGATGGTTGCTGCTACGGATTTTCCGGCACCGTGTCCTGCATTGATGTCAATACGGATTAGTGTGGGGTTTGTTCCGGTTTGTTTTTCTTGTAATTCGGCTGCAAACTTGAAACTGTGTGCTGGCACTACTCTATCATCGTGATCCCCTGTAGTGACCATGGTTGCTGGATATTGAATCCCTTTTTGTATGTTGTGTACTGGAGAATAGCCTTTGATGTAGCTGAACATTTCCTTACTGTCCTGCGCCGTTCCGTAATCATACGCCCAACCTGCTCCTGCGGTAAAGGTGTGGTAGCGCAACATGTCCATTACGCCCACTGCTGGCAATGCAACTCGCATCAAGTCAGGACGTTGTGTCATGGTGGCTCCCACTAGCAATCCTCCGTTTGACCCACCACGAATGGCAAGATATTGTGAAGATGTATATTTTTGAGCAATCAGATATTCTGCCGCTGCGATGAAATCATCAAATACGTTTTGCTTTTGCATTTTGGTTCCCGCATCGTGCCATTTTTTCCCGTACTCGCCACCACCACGTAAATTGGGCACGGCATAAACGCCTCCGTTTTCCATCCAAACGGCATTGGCAATACTGAAACTTGGTGTCAAACTCACGTTAAATCCTCCGTAACCGTAAAGCATTGTTGGATTTGTCCCGTCAAGTTTCAATCCTTTTTTGTGGGTGATAATCATCGGGATTTTGGTTCCGTCTTTGGAAGTGTAAAACACTTGTTTGGACTCGTATTGCTCACTGTTGAAATCTACTTTTGGTTTTTCATACACCGCAGAAGTTCCGGTTGCTGGCTCGAATGAAAAAGTAGAACCCGGAGTAATATAATTCGTAAAGGAATAATACACCGTTTTTTCTTTTTTCTTTCCGCCAAAACCACCGGCAGTTCCTACGCCCGGCAATTTAATTTCACGAACTAGTTTTCCGGAATAATTATATTGTTTCACCACCGAAACGGCATCTTTCATATAATTAGCAAAGAAATACCCGCCACCTGTGGATGGAGATAACACATTCTCCGTCTCAGCAATAAAATCTTTCCAGTTTTCTGGTTTTGGATTATTCACATCAACAGTAACGATGCGTTTGTTGGGCGCATTTAAGTCGGTTTCTATGAATAATTTTCCGCCTTCGTTTTCAATAATGTTGTTGTCGCTCTTGAAATTATCCACTATAGTCACAATAAGACTGTTGGGTTTTGTCAAATCTTTGATGTACAATTCGTTTCCGTAGGTAGAATTAGACGCTGTGATTACCAGATAATGGTCATCTTCCGTAACTCCACCGCCTACATAACGGCGCTTTTGGTCGGCACCAAAAATCACTTGATCCTGTTTTTGTGCAGTCCCTAATTTATGGAAATACAGTTTATGCTGGTCAGTTTTTGCTGATAATTCGCTTCCTTTTGGTTTGTCATAACTGGAATAGTAAAATCCTTCATTTGCTCTCCAAGACACACCGCTAAATTTTACATCGACAATAGTATCTTCGATTATTTTTTGAGAAATGGCGTCCATGATAATGACTTTTCTCCAGTCGCTTCCGCCCTCTGAAATAGAATAGGCTACTTTAGAACCGTCTTTAGAGAAATCTAATCCGCCCAACGAAGTTGTTCCGTCTTTAGAAAACGTATTGGGATCCAAAAATACGGTTTCAGTTCCTTTGGCGTCTTTTCTGTACAACACTGATTGGTTTTGTAAGCCGTTATTTTTATAGTAATACGTGAAATTTCCTTCTTTGAAGGGCGCTCCTATTTTTTCGTAATTCCACAGTTTTTCCATTCTTGATTTCAAGACATCGCGAAACGGAATTTGCGCCAAATACCCGTAGGTCACTTCGTTTTGGGCTTTTACCCAGGCACCCGTTTCAGCAGATTTGTCATCTTCGAGCCAGCGGTATGGATCCGGAAGTTTGGTGTCGAAGTACACATCCACGGTTTCCCCTTTACTTGTAGTGGGATAGGTTAGCGGTTTTGGATTTGGGTTTTGGCCGAAAGTCGCCATTGCAGAAGTTACAGCCATTATTAAAAAAGTGTTTTTCATTAGATTCTGTTTTAGGTTATTACAAAAATAAGAAATTAGTTAGTTTACTAGTAGTGGGGAAGTCTTAAATAAAACCAAAAAAACGCTACTCTTTCGATTAGAATTTACTTTCAATAAGAAAACCACTGCTTCTTATATGTTGATAAAATTAAACATATAAGTCATGTAAGTTAAAAAAGCTTGATTAATAAATAATTGGTTTTAAAAACAATACAACAACTACTTATATGACTTATATGTTGAGAAAATTTAATATGTAAGTCATGCAAGTTAAAAACCAAAAAAACGCTACTCTTTCGAATAGCGTTTTCTAGAATGGTTGACATCAGAATGAGGTGCTTATTTGACCTGAACTGGGTATGTAATCTGTGCATCTGTTGCACCTCCTGCATTTGCAATGTTACCGGATGCAACACCTTCAGCATTTTTAATTGGCTCATGTCTCAAGATGACCACTATATTTCCTGTTGTTGCTGTAGTACCTGTCTTTAATGTAAAAGTCAACCCAATAGGCTTCCCATTAACATCGGCATCAGTATATGTAAATGCTCCAATGGCTGTTGGTGCCTGAAAGAATAGTTGGTGTTCATCCCCTTCTTCTTTTATTTCCAATGTAATGTCATCAACTGGTGACACGGACTCGTTTTGGAAACTAACAGCCCCTGTATAGGTTGTATTTACCACTAAATCCCCGGACACTGTTATCACTGGCGCGTTTGGTCCGTCGCCGTCAAGATCTCTCGAAATCATCGTAACTGTCTGGCTTCCTGATGTCAGAGTTGTAGTCACCGTTGTGATTACTTCTTCCTCATTTACTGCAATTGGATCATCATTGCTACAAGATGAAAAGATGGATATTGATATTAATGCGATTGCTAGAATTTTTGAATTTTTCATTTTATTGTTTTTTGTTTACTTTTTAATAATTGAATTTTAATTGAATTTGAAAGTTTCTACCCATTTCATCGGCAAAAAAACGTTGCCTGTTAAGATAGTCCCTGTACTTAGTGTTTAAAATATTTTGAATGGAAAACGCAATCGTTGCATTGGTTTTTCCAAAAGTCTTGAAGTTCATTTCCGAATAAAAATGCAACAATTGATACCCTGGCGGAGGTGTACTGATGTCTACCAGAACCGGAGCCAACTCATTATCTACCACAATGTTTGTTGTGAAATTATTGTTAGGAAACTGATTTTGATGCAGTACGATTTCACTTTTTAACTCGAGTTTCAAATCATGCCATTCTCTCTTTGAAAACTGAATTTTGTTACTCAGATTCAAGGGCGGAATATCGATTAAAGATTCCTTGTTCGTGATATCTTTACCATTGACATAGGCCAAGGTGAAATCATGTTGCCATTGTTTGCTTATTTTCCAATGGGTTTGCACGTCAACTCCTGCCAATCTCGCATTGGTCTGCTGGTATTCCCACACAGGAAAAGCACCGCGAATGGTCGTCTCAAAACCAACAGGACGCAAAAACATAAAATTATGGATACTATTGATAAAAGGATTCACCTCAACCGAGAAAGCAGTCCATTTTTTCTGTAATGTTGTCGATAGTTTGATTGCCTGTTCTTTGTCTAACGCTAAATCACCCAACTCGATAACCCCGGTGGAATGATGCAAACCGTCACTGAAAAACTCGGATGGATTTGGGTTTCTTGTCGCAAGGCTGATATTGGTATACCAATCCAGGTCTGCCTCAAATTCCTTGTGAAACCCTGCACTGGCTGAAATATTATGAAAAGTAAAACTAGGCTTTGTCAACCATTGATTGCCTTGTTCTCCCACTATAAAATTATCAAATTCAGGAGTGTAGCCTCTTTCCTCCCATCGTGATTTCAAATAAAACTTGGTGGCATCCACACGGGAATAATCATATCGCAATCCTGAATCTACCGAAAAACTATCCGCTAAATCATAACTGACAATACCATAGCCCCCAAATTCAACCCGATCAAAATTAGGAATCAGCGGCTTTATTCCTGTAGCCGGATTTGCAAAATTATTCTGAATAGAAGAACTAAATCCAGTTTTCAAGCCCCAGTCATGCAATGATTTTTTATAATCAACATTAACGGCATGCGTGGTCAAATCCAAGTCTAAAGCGGCTACATCATTAAAATCTCCCCTGCGCACATCAAACTCCAATCTTTTATTAAACTGAAAAGAGTACTGTACCGCTAAAGAGGCCGTTTCATCGAAATAGTAATTGTAGTTCATTTTAGCCAAATGATGCTGCACTTTTTGCTTTGGATTTTTGATGGTGTACGTGAAATCATTTACAACCGAAGGAATTTTATTGGTAATGGAATTGTACAAATCGTTTACATTACCCGTATGTGATGCGCTTAAAATACCAATAGTCGTATTGTAAAAACTGTAGTACCCGGAAATATCATATTTTTTTCCTGTAAATTTTACATCGCCGGAAAAATTAGCTTCCCGATTCCCAGAATTAGACAACACATAATCCGGTGCTTCTCTGTCGCCTGAATACTTGAATGTTCCCAGTGCATTCCAACTCCATCCTTTATCATTTCCTTTGTGCAGACTCGAACTAATAGAACCGCCCCTGCCATTAGACGCCAAATTCAGAATAGTTTTGCCAAACAGCGTATCTTTTTTGACTGAAACTGGCTCTATAACCACTAAACCACCGACGGCATCACCGCCAAATTGAAGTCCAGAAGCCCCTTTGATCACCGTGATTTTCCCTGCAGCGTTTATATCAAAATTAGGCGCATGTTCCGTTCCCCATTCTTGATCTTCCATGCGGACATTGTTATTGATTACCGGAACTCTACTTCCAAACAAACCATTAATAACTGGTTTCACCACAGAACTTCCTGTCTTTAGACTGGAAACACCTACTATTTCTTTCAAAATATCTCCAAGCGTCTGATTGCTGAATTTTTCAATCGTTTCCGTTTTGATCTTTTGTTCCAAAATCGATTTATTCAGCGTATTGGCTTTTTGTCTGATGACTACTTCCTGCAGTTGGGCAGTGTTTTGTTTTAGAGCAAATTTCAAAATTTGGTCACCCGCTAAATTTACCAGCGTATCAACAGACTGAAAACCAACATATGACACAAATACCTTGACGTTCCCGGAAGGCAATCTCTTTATAAGATAATTACCTGAAACATCCGAAGATACCGTTTTTGTCCCAATGTGTACGTGGCTCCCGGAAAGCGGCATGCCCTCCTGAGTAGTAATTTTTCCACTAACTGTATTTTGCGAAAAACCTACGGTGCAAAACAAACAGAAGCAGAAAACAATATAAATTTTTGTTTGCATTTTCCTCGTTCAAAATATATAAACATATGAATCACTTCCAATATTTGAAATGATGTATTGATGTGGATATTATTTTAAACCTGAGGAGGAGCTCGAAGCGCAAAAAGGCTTCCTTTAAAGAATTGTGTAATTTGTTTTGAGATAGCCGAAGAATTACTTGAATTCATCTCTATTTTATATAACTCAAAAGACTTTACATCCGAAGATGTGAAACTGCTAATTGTAAAATTACATAAATAACAGCTGTCAAATTTATGATGTTGATGTGTAATTTCTGCGGCAGAAGTATATTTATGCTCACATTTTTTTTCAGAAAATTGCTTTACTATATGCTCATAACTATGTAGGGATTGAATCAGTATTGAAAACAATACCGCAATCATTAATACAAGGTTTATTATAGAAAATTTCTTTTTCATGCACGGCAAATATAGGCATCCTAATATAAAAATCCATTTGTTTTTCACAAAATATAGCTTTTGTTGAAACAAATGGATTTAAAATTGACTTACCTTAAACATTTTTCTCATCCTCGAACAGGAGAAAACAAGTCGCTATCTTGGATCTAAAAAGTATTATACCAATTTAGCTGCGATCAAATATTCAGCAATCTGGATGGTATTTGTCGCTGCTCCTTTTCTCAAGTTGTCCGCAACAATCCACATATTCAAAGTGTTTTCCTGGCTTTCGTCACGACGAATTCTACCTACAAAAACATCGTCTTTTCCTTGAGCATACATAGGCATTGGATACGTATAGGTATCGTTATTATCTTGAACCACCACACCATCGGTATGATGCAAAATGTTTCGTACTTCGTTTACATCAAAATCGTTCGTGAATTCTACGTTTACCGCTTCACTGTGTCCGCCTACAATTGGCACCCGTACCGCAGTCGCTGTAACAGCAATTGTATTATCGCTTAATATTTTTTTGGTTTCACGTACCAATTTCATCTCTTCTTTCGTATACCCATTTTCTTCAAAAGAATCACATTGTGGAATCGCATTTCTGTGAATTGGGTATTTATACGCCATTTCACCCTGAACGCCTGCGTATTCATTTTCCAATTGTTGTACTGCTTTCACACCTGTTCCCGTGATGGATTGGTAGGTAGAAACAATAACGCGCTTGATGTTGTATTTCTTGTGCAACGGAGCCAGAACCAATACCATTTGAATGGTAGAGCAATTTGGATTTGCAATGATTTTATCTGCGGCGGTCAATTCTGTTGCATTGATTTCCGGAACGATTAATTTTTTAGTCGGATCCATTCGCCAAGCCGATGAATTATCGATAACGGTTGTTCCTGCTGCTGCAAATTTTGGAGCCCACTCCAGTGAAGTGTCGCCTCCTGCAGAAAACAAAGCAATATCTGCTTTCATATCTACTGCGGTTTGCATGCCTACCACTTTATATTTTTTGCCCTTGTATTCAATTTCTTTACCCACTGAGCGCTGTGAAGCAACGGGAATTAACTCGGTTACAGGGAAATTTCTTTCTGCCAAAACTTTCAACATTACTTCGCCAACCATTCCGGTAGCTCCTACAACTGCTATTCTCATAATATGATAGTTTACTTTTTGAACAAAATTTGAAAAACAAAAGTAATGATTATCCAATGTAAAAGACACATAAAACTTTGAAATGAAATTGTGGTTTGCACTCAATTTTGTGATTTTTATAGAATTCACAGATCAATTTGGCAGCCAATACATCGTTTTTAAACCGTCTTTTTTGATCTTGCAATAAGTTTTATATTAATATTAAAGGTGATTTCATAACGGTATGTTAAATCCCAGTTGGCACAGTGTTAAAGTTTGATTTCTACATTTGCCAAAAATAATCTAAACTATGAAAAATTTTACAATTATTGTTTATTCATTATTGCTAAGCATATTAGTTGAGTCTATTCATGCTCAAGCAACCCTAATTCCTTCTGGTTCATCCTGGAAGTTTTTAGACAACGGTTCTGATCAAGGAACAAGTTGGAAAGAAAAAAGTTTTGATGATTCAACTTGGGCATCTGGCAATGCACAATTAGGATATGGTGATGGTGATGAAACCACAATTGTTAGTTTTGGCCCAAGCGCTACGAACAAATACATTACTACTTATTTTAGAAAAACATTTGAACTAGAAAAAGCAGCGGGATATATAAGTTATAATTTAAATGTAAAAAGAGATGATGGTGTCATAGTTTACGTAAACGGAGTTGAAATATACCGAGACAATATGCCTGCAGGACCAATCACTTATAATACTCAAACAATACTTCCTTGTACAGATGATGGAGCAGTTTTTCTTACTAAAAACCTAACATTACTAGAATCCGGTTTTGTAGATGGGACAAATACTATTGCCGTCGAAATTCATCAAAACCTTGCGATAAGTGATGATATGAGTTTTGACTTTTCATTGATAGGAAACACAAAAATAAAACATGTTCGTTGGGGAACTAATGTTAACCCTCTTGAAGGACTGACTGTCAGCTGGAGAAATAATAGTACTGCTGACAAAATTAAATGGGGTTATACTGAAGCTTATGAACAAGGGGTTTTTTCGGCAAAAATGCGTGATGGTTATGAAGAAAAATTCTTTAAGTATACATTTGAATCAGTTGTCCCAAACTCCACAATATACTATCAATTATATGATTCCACTGCGGACTTTTGGACAGCTGGAAAAAAATATAGTGTTGCTCCGGCTCTAAACACAACTGATTTTTCATTTTTAGCAATAGGAGACAGTAGATCTGGTTTAGATATTTGGAAACAAATATCAACATTGGCTGATTCTAAAAAAGCAGACTTTACCATTTTTAATGGAGATATTGTTGATGACGGTAGCGCATATTCAGAATGGAACGATTGGTTTGATAACGGAAAAACGTATATTGATAATAACCTGGTTTTCCACGCATTAGGAAATCATGATGCCACAAGCGTTCCTACCTATAGCAATATTTTCGAATTCCCTAAATCAGAGCCCATTAATGGAACGAACCTGTATTATTCTTTTACTTATGGTGATGCCTTGTTTATTTCCCTAAACTCAGAAGACCCTGCTGGAGAAACCCAATACAAATGGTTATTAAGCACATTAGAAGCTAATAAGGATGTAAAATGGAAAATCATTTTCTTCCACAAGCCATTTTATACCATTGGGACGCATTATGGAGAAATGGATGCTTATTTTAACACCTGGTGGAAAGCATTTGATGACTATGGAGTAGATTTTGTAGTTAATGGACATGATCACATGTACGAACGTACAAAACCAATTAATAGAAATGTAAGCACGACAACTGCCGTTGCTAGTTATGGCAGTGGCCCAACGGGTGGTAGATGTGAAATAGTTTGTGGTGGAGCAGGAGCCCCTTTATATCCAGGAGTTCCTATGTGGTTTGTCGAAACATATAAAACATCTTATAATTTCTGCAAATTTGAGGTAACTGCAAATAGTATTTGCACCACCGCGTTTGACGAGAATAATAATATATTAGACGAATTCTGTATTAATAAAGCAACTTTAGGAACATCAGATATTAATCAAAAATTTTATCCTATTAAAGTATTCCCAAATCCAGTAGTTGACAATTTAACATTAGAATACAATTCTCCAGATACAGGAACGGTTAATGTTAAAATATTTGATTTAAATGGAAGACTAATCATGGATGATAAAGCAGAAAAAACGCATGAACTTTTTTCTTATAGTTGTAATGTTGTCAAATATGCAAAAGGCGTTTATGCACTGGAACTTAGTATCGGTAATCAAAAAGACAACTCTCTGATTATTTTAAAATAATTTTAATTTAACCTATCAAAACCTCTTGAAATTAGTCCAGGGGGTTTTGTTTTTTTTATATAAAATAATGAACACAACTACAAAATTACTCAATACAAATAAGTTAGAATTAATTGCTAGAGTTGGAGTTTTCGGAACTTTTTTGGGTCACGGAATTGTTGCAATTGGAATAAACCCAAAATGGATTCCGCTTCTTACTACTTTTGGACTTTCGATAAAACAAGCCATTTTCATTATGCCTTTTATTGGAATCATGGACATAATTGTGGCTGTAATCACTCTATTTTACCCAATTCGTGGTATATTAATTTGGGCAACCTTTTGGGCTTTTTTAACGGCATTAAGTCGGCCATTGTCGGGTGATCCGGTAATCGAATTTGTTGAAAGATCTGCTAATTGGTGTTTGCCATTGGCTTTACTTGCCATGCAGTATTATCCTAAAAGGAATCTAATTCTTGAATAAATGTATTTCTGAGTAGGAAATCAACCCTGCTGTATTGAAAATACAGCAGAATTATTTTTTCAATAAATCTCTAATCTCAGTCAGCAATTGTTCTTGTGTTGGCCCAGCTGGAGCAGCGACGGAAACAACTTCCTTTTTCTTGGCCTTTTCAGCAGCTCTTAAAACCACAAAAATAAAGAATGCAATTATTATGAAGTTGATAATGGCTTGGACCAAATTACCGTAGGTAATCACGGCGGCACCCGCAGCTTTTGCAGCAGCCAGGGTTTCGTAACTATTTCCGTCTAAGGTGATGAATTTTTGGGTAAAATCAATACCTCCGGTTAACAAACCAACAACTGGCATTATAACATCATCAACAGCTGAGCCTACAATTTTGCCAAATGCTCCAGCAATAACGACCGCGGTTGCTAAACTTAAAACGTCTCTCTTCATCAAAGAGGCTTTGAAATCACTAAAAAATCCCATAATTTATTTTTTTAGGTTAAAATTTACTTCTGACAAACGAATTTAATAAAAATTTTAAAAGCAGTAACAGTCCTTTCTTCTAAATTTAATCGCTACCTATAAAACACGCGTTTCACCCGTTGCGAAATACTGGTCAAAATTTCATAGGGAATTGTATTTAATTTCTGGGCTATAAAAGAAACCGTTGGATTTTCGCCAAAAATAAGTATTGAATCACCTTCTTTGCATTCAACGCCGGTGACATCAACCATCAGCATGTCCATACAAATACTCCCAACGATATAGGCTTTGGTATTTTTTACCATAACAAATCCCAAACCATCTCCCCAGCCTCTGGAAATCCCATCAGCATATCCTATGGGAATTGTAGCAATTTTTGTTGGTTTTTCGGCTACAAATCGGCGGCCATAGCCTACGCTTTCTCCAGCAGCAATCGTTCTTATTTGCGAGATCACGGATTTTAGTGTCCCCACATTTTCGAGTTGCTTTTGTTCTTGGGCATCATTTGAAACTCCATAAAGACCAATTCCCAGCCGAACCATATCGAATTGCGAATCCAGAAAATTACTTATCCCAGAGGTGTTCAGGATGTGACGCAAGGGTTTTATTTGCAATTCAGACATCAATTTAGAGGATACTTTCTCGAACAAATTAATTTGGGAATGAGCAAAATCCATGTGTTCAAGATCATCGCTCGTAGCCAAGTGTGATAAAATACTTTTTATTTGCACGGTACTGTTTCCTCTTAGCGCAGCTATCAGTTCATCGAGGGTATTTTCTTCAAAGCCCAATCGATGCATGCCGGTATCGAATTTAATATGAATTGGAAAATGCTTTAAATTTTTTTGTTTTGCTATCTTCAAGAACGCATATAAACCTTTTAAACAGTAAATTTCCGGTTCCAACTGATGTTGAATAATAGCCGAAAAACTAGTATTCTCTGGATTAAGGACCATAATAGGCAAATTAATGCCCCCGTTTTTTAATGAAATTCCTTCATCGGCAAAAGCCACACCCAAATAATCTACTTTATGATGTTCCAGTAATTTAGCAATTTCGAGTCCGCCGTTTCCGTACCCGAATGCTTTTACCATAACCATAATTTTTACTTTTGGTAGCAACTTTGATTTAAAAAAATTCAGGTTGTAACTAATAGCATTCAGATTGATTTCCAGGACCGTTTCATGTGTCTTCTCCTCTAATAAGTACACAATTTCTTCAAACTGGAACGATCTCGCCCCTTTTATCAAAATGGTTTCATTACCAAAGTCCAAGTTTTCAAAATCAGCGACAAATGCAGCCGTGTTTTGGAAAGTACTGCAGTTAGCAAACTTGTTTTTAAATGCTGAAATGGTTTCGCCAATACCAATTACCCGTGTAATCCGGTTGGAAACAATTAGCTCAGCCACCTTCGCGTACAACACATCGTTCGGCAAACCGCTTTGAAAAATATCAGATAAAATGACTGTTTTCTTTTTATACTGTTTTTGACTTTCAAGAAAATCCAACGCAATTTTTAAGGATTGAAAATCAGAACTGTAACTGTCATCAATAATACTGCTATTGTTGATTCCGTTTTTGACTTTTAATCGCATTTCTACCGGATACAACAACTCCATGCGGTTTTGAATCGTTCTGTTATCGTATTTAAAATACAACAAAACCATCAAACAGGAAATTGCATTTTCTATCGATGCCTCATCCTGAAATGGTATTTTTATGTCAAACTTGTTGTTGTTTTGTAACACCGTCAAAACGGTCTTGTCTAAAACTCCCTTTTTAGTAATCAGAACCGAAGCCTTAGCATCGTTATAACTCCAGCAAAAAACGGTAGTATCGGGACGGATCAACAAATCAATTGTTGGATTTTTATGATAAATAATGACTTGGACATCCTGGAAAAGTTTCAATTTTTCTTTGATTTTGTCACTGATATCAGCAAAACCTTCGTCATGTGCCGTCCCTATATTCGTGAGAATTCCAATCGTAGGTTTAATGATTTTTTCGAGTTTTTCCATTTCTGAAACCGTAGAAATACCGGCTTCAAAAATTCCTAAATTGTGTTTTTCATTTATCGCAATCACAGACAGCGGAACACCAATTTGAGAGTTGTAACTCTTTGGACTTCGGATAACGTTATAATCCGGACTTAATAAAAAATTAAGCCATTCTTTGACTATCGTTTTACCGTTACTTCCCGTAAGCCCAATGATAGGAAAATCAAAGAAACTGCGATATGCTGCGGCAAATTGTTGCAAAGCCAACAAGGTATTGGTCACTACATAAAAATTAGCTTTCCCTTCACAATCTTCAGGAATATGGGTAACTACAAAATTCTGGACGCCACTTGCAATTAAATTTTTGAGATAAAGGTGCGCATCCGTATTGGCTCCAACCAATGCAAAAAACAGCGTTTTCGGGCCATTTTGCAAAGAACGACTGTCTATAGAAATAGAATCAATAGCCATCGTACTGCTGGTTCCAATAAACTTTGCGGGGATATTTTGTATGCTATTTAGAATTTTTTTGCTCATGGAATAAAAAAAGATTGAGGTGAATTTCTTTTTTGAAAATGATACTTTCAACAGGCTGTTTATTTGCAAAACTTCCTCAAAAATAGCACTTCTTTTCAAAACGAAGCGACAGATATACGATAATTATGAGCAATTTCGTTTATTAAAAACAAGAAACTCTTTTGATATGCTTTACTAATTTTGACAGATTACCTATATTTGTTTGATACAAAATCAAAACTATTGAAAAAAACCCTTCCCCTTTTCTCTTATATTTTCCATCCGATATTCATTCCGGCAATGGCAACATTGTTCTTCCTTTTTTTTAATGGATCTGATTTTGTGAGTCAAGAAAAGATATTCATTTTTTTTCAGGTGTTGATTGTGACGGTGTTAATTCCTGTTTTGGCCTTTTTTCTCTTACGCGCTACAGGAAATATAGATTCCATAATGGTTTCTAAAATATCCCAGCGTAAAATACCCTTAATACTTCATTGTTTCTTGATCATCTTATTAGTTCGAAAAAGTATCACTATTGATTCCTATCCAGAGTTGCATTTTTTTTTATTGGGGGGACTCATGAGTTCATTATTAGCTCTAATCCTATTGTTTTTGCAGATAAAAGCAAGCCTGCACATGATAGCCATCAGCTCTTTGACTGTATTTATCATTGGATTAAGCCTGCACCTTCATATTCAAAACATTTTTACCATTGCATTACTACTACTGTTGAATGGCGTGGTCGCGACTTCCAGACTGGAAATGAAAGCGCATACCATTAAAGAACTCCTTTTAGGTTTTGTTCTGGGAATTATTCCACAATTGCTTTTATTGGTTTTATGGCTATAAAATATAAAATACTATGCCAATATTTAATGCTTTCATGGTAATTGACTTGTCTTCTATTTTTGCCGATTTGAATATTGAATTTAAACCATAATAGGCATACAAATTAATTGTATTGTATCCTGCAGAGACATAAGCCCCGTATTGTAATTTATTAAAATCTTTATTTCCTGTAACCACCACTTTGCCCTGAGCACTATCAAAAACGGACTTGTCGTAGAGCAAATAACTAAACTTTATTCCTGTATAAATGCGCCAAAATTTATGGCTTTCATAAGTAGAGGTTCGCCATCTAAACTCAACAGGAACATCAACTGAAAGTAGGGAAAACTTATTTTTATTATAATCCCTATTGGCATCAATCAGGGCATAAACTGGCATACCGTCTGTTGCAGAAATGGCTATGTTTTGATTGTAATTATTATATGTAAATCCAATACCGGAAGCTATTGCAACGGTTCTCTTTTTATTTAAAGGCATATCCCGCAAAAAACCACCTGACAAACCCGACGAAAATTTGCTTTGTGACAACCCCGAAGGGCCGTCCGTCAATATATTGTAAGTGATCCCAAAATAGAACTGATCCTCACGATACAAGGAATCCACTTTCATAATTAGAGTATCTTGTGATGGTGTATTTTCCTGAGAAAAAACAGTAGCAACCATTAGCAGCAGAAAACAACTAAGAAAAATTCGCATAATTTTTTGGTTTTAAATGGCTCAATGATTCTATCAAACACCCTTGGCTTCCAATTCTCATTAAAACGATACAAATATACCCTTTTGATCGTTTTGTGATAAATAACAACCACAAATAATCCTTTTTAAGACCTTTAAAGATAAAAACGCTCTAAGTTCTTGCAGCCACGGAATTCTATTTGACAGAAAGGACTGAACTACCCTTGTTGACCTAAAGGAAGGACGGCTCACAAAAAATTAATACTGGTATTGCCTGCTGATCTTTTTTTGTTTACTCTCTTGACAAACTAAAAAATTGACCACGCCCTAAAACAAAAAATGCTCCCCTTTTAGGAAGCATTATTTCATCGCAGAGAGGAAGGGATTCGAACCCTCGATATGTTGCCATATACACGCTTTCCAGGCGTGCGCCTTCAGCCACTCGGCCACCTCTCTATTTTATTACGGCTGCAAAGAACACGAAAAAAAACGAGTTAGAAAAGTAAAATCTGAATATTATGTCATTTCTCCTCGTAAAGAAGTTTCAAAAATAGTTTTGAAGTCTTTTGGGGCTATTTTTTTGCTCAATAAATACATCAATTTTGTGATTCCCGCCTCGGTGGTGATGTCTTTTCCGGAAATCACACCAATTTCTTTCAGTCCGGTACTGGTTTCGTATTGCCCCATACTGACACTCCCGCCAGAACATTGGGTAACGTTAACAATATGTAACCCGCCGGCAATCGCTTTTTTCAAGAGGTTTAAAAACCAATCCTCTGTAGGTGCATTCCCAGCTCCGTAGGTTTCTAAAACAACACCTTTAAGATTCGGAATATTTAAAATAGCGGATAAAACTGCTTCACTGATTCCAGGAAACATCTTGATAATGGCAACATTATTGTCTAAATTTTTATGCACTTTGAATTCCTCCATTCCTTTTTTAGGCAAAAACAATTCAGGATTCAACTTTAAATGCACCCCAGACTCCACCAATTCCGGATAATTTGGAGACGTAAATGCTTTAAAATGTTCTGCATTAATCTTTGTAGTTCTATTGCCTCGGTATAATTTGTATTCAAAATAAAGACACACTTCACTGATAACAGGCTGATTATTATTTTGCAGAGACGCTATTTGAATGGCTGTAATCAGGTTTTCTTTAGCATCGGTACGCAAATCCCCAATAGGCAGTTGGGAACCTGTAAAAACGACTGGTTTTGCCAAATTCTCAAGCATAAAACTCAGAGCTGAAGCAGAATACGACATAGTATCGGATCCATGAAGCACAACAAATCCATCAAATGAAGTATAATTATCTGCAATAATTATAGCCATTTTTGCCCATTTTTCAGGATTCATGTTCGAGGAATCTATAGGATTTTCAAAAGAAACAGTTTCGATCTCACAATCCAATTGTTTCAATTCTGGAATTCGCTGTAACAATTTACTAAAATTGAATGCCTTGAGAGCTCCTGTTTCAAAATCTTTTCGCATACCAATGGTTCCTCCGGTATATATTAAAAGTATTTTGGCTTTATACAACATCGTGGTATTTTAATTTGTTCACAACTGGATTTGCATACATGGCCAAAAAACTTTCAAGGGCCACTGGATTGTCATGATCAATTCGCATTTCCAGTCTGCGCTCGAACAATGATTTTTCATTTTCAGTATACAAATGGGAATATCTATTAGTCTTATTTACAATATCAAAAGCAATAAAATTCGTTGGCCATAATTTGTAATTACTCAATATGGCATTGTCAATTACTTGTGCCAAAGCTACTATTTGCTTATTTGAGTTCTCGTTTTCTGTAATAATGGCATCAATTTCAATATCTAAAACTTTCCCAACATGAATGTGTATTCTCTTCTTTTGCCCTAGAGCGCCACTCAAAATCGTCATGAAATCTTCATTCTTTTCCTTGACATACACTTCATTATTGGCTTCAGCCATCAATTGTGGCATTTTCAGAGCATCAGTAGGATCATACTCGTACGAAATAGAAACGGGTACAATTTTAATTTTCTTGAAATAATCCATTAAATTCTTTTCATCAGAACCCATACCCACCATTTTCAAAACACCCGGATTGGTCTCATCCTTGCCGTCTTTCGTTCTTCCTTCTCGCTGTGCTATCCATACAGAACGGTTTTCATGAAGCAATAAATTCCCTATATATTCCGACAATAGTTTTGAACTCTGCAGCATTTCTCTTGGAGTCAATCCCCGTTGTACTAAAAAATTACGGTTCAGTTTTGCCAAGGTATTCAGAAACGATTTTTTTACTAAATTATCCCCAATCGCTGAGGCTGTCATCACTAACCCATGTTCAAATAAGGCTGTGTTTAATAACGTAGTATCCAAAAGGATGTCCCGATGATTTGAGACAAACAAATAAGAAGTGTTTTTCTTTAACTTTTCAAAACCGGAAGTGGTCATTCCTTCGGAACTTTTTTCTAGTATTCTTTGAACCGATTGGTATATAAAATTACATTGAAAATCCCGAATGGAATGCGTTTTCCTGAGTTGTCCTTTCCAAACTTCGTCAGCAACACCAGGAAAAGTAAAGCTCATCAATGCTTTCATCATTGGGTGATTAATCACATCTTGAAGTGCTTCATTTATTTCGGAATCATAAAATGGCCGAATAGCGTCAAATTTCTGCATTGTTGATTTTTCTATATTTGTGTGGGCAAATGAACAAAAAAAAAGTCAAAATAAAGTGAATTCCACTTTAAATCCCAAAAATAGCTTTAGAATTCTCGGTGGTTCGTATTGCTATTTCATGTGTTGAAAGGCCATAAATCTGGGCTAGCTTATCGACTATGCTGACGATGTAACTACTTTCATTCCTTTTTCCTCGAAAAGGAATTGGGGCTAAATATGGGGAATCTGTTTCTAAAACAAGATACTTTATATCGATCTGTTTCAAAAATTGATCAATTTTTCCATTTTTGAAAGTAACAACCCCACCTATTCCAAGCTTCATATTATACGAAATTGCCCTTAAAGCTTGTTCATACGTTCCAGAAAAACAATGAAAAATACCAAATAAATCATCCGATTTTTCTTGCTCCAGAATTTCGAAAATTTCATCAAATGCATCCCGACAATGAATCACAATAGGTAACTTATATTCTTTAGCCAATTGAATCTGCTTTTTGAAAGCAATTTGTTGCTGAGGCAAATGGGTTTTATCCCAATACAAATCGATCCCAATTTCACCAACAGCGTAGAATTTTCTTTTGGTCAATTCGTTTTTCACATGCTGTAATTCTTCCAGATAATTCTCTTTCACATACGTGGGATGCAATCCCATCATCAAGAATACGTTTTCAGGATACTTTTTCTCTAAAGTATACATAGATTCCGTGCACGTCGAATCGATTGCCGGAATAAAAAATCGTGAAACCCCCGCTTCAATGGCGCGCTTCATCATTTCGTCCCGATCTTGATTGAATTCCTCAGAATATAAATGAGTATGGGTATCGGTAATTATTACTTTTGTTTCCAAGTGTCGTCGTTTAAGAATACAAAATTACAAGAATTAAACTAGTCAAAAAAATGGTTTAACAAAGATTGCGACAGAAAAAAGATTCCAAAACTGCATACAACAACTTGTATCTTTGTAAAAGGGACACTATAATTCCGAAAATAAATTCTGCCTAGATGAAAAACCTGCTCAATATTCTTAAAAAAGAAAATTATAAAAAAGTGAAATTTAAAATTACCACAACAAAACATGTTTTGATAAAAGCAAAAATCAATGGTGTACTGGGTAATTTTATTCTGGACACAGGAGCCTCAAATAGTTGCGTAGGGTTTGAAAGTGTCGATTTATTTCTATTGGAAGCCAAAAAATCAAAGACAAAAGCCTCTGGAGCAGGAGCAACCGGAATGCATACTCAACTCGCTTTGAAAAACAAGTTGCAGCTTGGCTCTTGGAAAGATTCTAATTTTGAACTCGTTATTTTTGATTTATCGCATGTAAACGAAGCTTTAGTGCAGCACAAGGCACAACCGGTTCATGGAATTATTGGCGCTGATATCTTGATGAAAGGCAAAGCGATTGTGGATTATTACAATCATTATTTGTATTTATTAAAATAGAACTCCCCTTTGATAACTGTCTTGTCCTGAATAACCGATACAGATTATTAGATAAAAATATTTAATTAAACACTTGCAAAAACGTTTTTGCAAG
>NZ_RYDN01000015.1:0-66564 GCF_003968735.1 Flavobacterium sp. RSP49
CTCCATACATAAACACATATAAATTTGCCTGTTAATTTTTAAAACATCACTTGTTTTTTATCATAGAATGCGCTATCATGTTTAATAATTTGGCAAGAAACCCGATAGCGCTGATATGCCACAGTAGTTAGCGCAGTTTTGTAAACTGTGCCCACAACATTAAGCAAATAACAAAAAATCGCTACAAAGTATAAAGCTACAACAACATAAGATGTTTGTTGAAATAATATAGAATGGGCTGATCGTTGTCATTTAATACTTAGTGTGACTTATTTTATTTCATGAATAAACAGTCCGTTTTAAAAAAAAATTTTTATTGTAGTTTAAATCACATAAGTAATAACTATGGTATAATGTCGTATTTTAAAATTAGGATAAAATCATGTGAAAATCTGATTTAAAGCTGTTTTACTTAAAGTTAATTCTTTTGACTTTACGACTTTTAAACTTTAGACTTACTTATATTCACTCAGTGACTACAAAAATACAGTTCGCTTGGAGGTTTTTATCCAGACCCATCGGAAAAACAACTGACCTTGGCACTAAGACTTGCGCGAAAGAGAAACCGAAAGAAAAGTCAAAAAAAGAAAATAAAAAAAATGAAATTTAAACTTATAAATAATATTGACAAACTTGGAACATTTGGACTTTTTCTAACTGCAATTTTCTCACCTTGTTGTTTTCCTCTTTTTGCATTTGGAGCATCAGCACTTGGGCTTGGAAGTTTAGAATTATTCGGAGGTTGGACAATGTGGATTTTTCAAATAATGGTTTTGATTTCAATTATCGGAATATATATTTCGTATCGAAAACATAAATACTTCTATCCATTATTAATTGCAATTTCGAGCGGAATAATTATATTTTCCGGATATTATTTGAGTAAATCTGAAAATTCAACTTATTTAATTTATGCAGGAATGTTTGGACTTTTTATCGCAACAATTGGAAATTATTATCAAAATAAAATATACGGAAATTGTAAAACTTGTGGAATATATGAAGGAAAAACTGTTGAATTGAAATCGACAATCATTTGTCCGAAATGTGGATACAAAAAAGACGAAATGATGCCGACAAATGCTTGTGAATTTTTCTACGAGTGTGAAAATTGTAAAACAATATTGCGACCATTAGAAGGAGATTGTTGCGTATATTGTAGTTACGGAAGTGTGAAATGTCCACCAATTCAAGTTGGAACAAGATGTTGCTAAAAACAAGAATAAATGAAATAAATTAGTCCTTCTTTCAACAGTTAGAGTTATGTGGCGTGGCGTGGCACTAACAATAAAACTCGTTTTATACAGTCCATCCCATCCCCTTATTACGGGAGAATCCCGACCCTTCGGACGGATTTGCAATCCGAGCCCCTAAGGAGAATGATTCAGCAAGAAATTATGCCAGTTTAGAGAGTGAATTAGAAGTGGTTTTATTAGAATTATTTTGATATTATTTACGAGCACGGATTACAAATCCGCCTATCCTGGTTATAGGAACCCAAAAGCAGGAAAAATTTATATATATTTGGTAACAGCCGCCCGCAAAATTAATATTCTGAATACTTAACTAATCCTATTTTATATGACAAAGCTTAATCTAATTATTCCACTCTTGATTTTGACTATACAACTAGTTAACGCACAATCAGTAGAAAGTTTAAAAATAAAAAAATACACACAAAAGAACGCAAACGAAATTATTACTGAATTCTCAGAATTTTTAAGTATCCCTAACGTAGCATCAGAGCCATTAAGCCTTCGTAAAAATGCTGATTTCATCATGTCAATGATGAATCGAAAAGGTATCAAAAATGTGCAGTTATTACATGGAAAAACTAAAAATATTCCGCCAGCCGTTTACGGTGAAGTTCTTATACCGGGTGCAAAGACAACTTTGATTTTCTATGCCCATTACGACGGCCAACCTGTAAATCCTGAACAATGGAATCAAAATCTGAGTCCTTTTATCCCAAAGTTATATACGGCAGCTATTGATAAAAACGGCAGTAACATTCCTTTCCCTTTAGATGGAAAATACAATAACGAATGGAGAATATATGCCAGAAGTGCTTCCGATGACAAAGCAGGAGTTGATGCTATTATAAATGCTTACGACGCCATCAATAAAAGCGGCTTAAAACCGAGTTACAATCTTAAATTCTTTTTTGAAGGAGAAGAGGAAAAGGGCTCAACACACCTAGATGAAATCCTACAAGAGAACGAAGCCCTTTTACAATCCGATTTATGGATAATATGCGACGGACCGGTACATCAGTCTGGGAAAAAGCAAATTTATTTTGGTGTTAGAGGAGATACAAACCTTTACTTTACGGTATATGCCTCAAAAAGACCATTACATAGCGGACATTATGGTAATTGGGCTCCAAACCCAGCGATGATGCTAGCACAGCTATTAGCATCAATGAAAGATAACAATGGTCGCGTGACGATAAAGGGGTTTTATGATGATGTAATACCATTAACACCATCAGAGAATAAAGCATTATTGACAGTTCCTTCTGTTGACGAACAGATGAAAACTGAACTTGGTATAAATAGTGCTGAAATGCGAGATAAAACATTAAGCGAATCGATCAACCTGCCCTCTTTAAACATAAATGGTATGCAAAGTGGTAACGTAGGCAAAATGGCCTCAAATCAAATTCCAACTACTGCTACCGCTGTTATAGACCTGAGGTTAGTATTAGGGAACGACTGGGAAAGACAACAACAAAAAGTAATTGATCATATAATAAAACAAGGCTACTTCGTCACAAGCAACGAACCTACAGATCAAGAAAGAAATTTGTACCCAAAAATTATAAAAGTTATTCGCGATAAAAATGGAATAAATGCGCAACGCACCTCCATGGACTTAGCAATTGTCAAAAAGGTGATTTCTGCAGTTGAAGCCACAACAAAAGACCAAGTTGTACTGCAACCAACTATGGGAGGAAGTCTACCGTTATATTTATTTGAAAAATATCTAAAAACAAACACCATTTCCGTTCCAATAGCGAATCATGACAACAACCAGCATGGAGAAAATGAAAACATTCGACTTCAAAATTTGTTTGATGGTATAGAAACTATGGGATCGTTAATGCTGATGAAATAGGTCTAACGGTATGTTACCATTATTTTAAAAAAATATAGTAAAAATTGTTTTAAATCCTAATTCCAACCAAAGTCTTATCTTAAAGATAATTTTATTTTATCAAAAAACCCAATATGAAAAAACTAACCAAAGAATTTAAATTACGACAAGCTATATTCATTTATAAAAATGATTTTCAAGCACTTATACAAAAACGGTATTGAACAATAAAAAAAAATTATGATTAAATTATATGTACTTCGCTCTTTATTGCTACTCTTTTTTATTCCCTTTTACGCAAAGGCACAAACAGTATCCATAGCCGAAAAAACAAAAACAATGAAAGTTTACAATGGCTACAAACCTTTTTATTGGGATGAAACTACGGGTAAAATATGGCTGCAAATTGATAAATTTGACGAGGAATTCTTGTATCAAACCGCTATTCCAGCTGGTTTGGGATCAAATGATATTGGACTCGACCGAGGCAAATTGGGCGCAACGTCTATTGTGAAATTTAGTCGGGTTGGAAACAAAATTTTAATGATTCAACCCAACTATTCCTATCGAGCAATAACGAATGATGCCGCCGAAAAGAGAGCTGTTGAACAATCCTTTGCACAATCAATATTATGGGGATTTACAGTTGCTGCCGAAACTAGCGGAAGCGTTTTAGTAGATGCCACCTCTTTTTTCATGCGTGATGCTTTAAAAATTAGCGCTATTCTACAAACAAATAGCCAAGGCACCTACGCGCTCGACGAAACACGCAGTGCCTTATACTTAGATCGCACAAAAAACTTTCCCATGAATTCTGAATTTGAAACTACGATGACCTTTGTTAATAACAGCGGGAAATCTGGTGCTTATGTCAATGCAGTAACACCTGCTAGTGAAGCCATTAGCCTACGGATTCATCATTCGTTTGTTGAGTTGCCTGACAGTAATTTTAAAACTCGTACCTATGATGCGCGCTCCCCTTACAATACTAATTCTTATTTTGATTACAGCACTCCCATTTCAGAGCCTATTCAAAAAAACTTTATTAATAGGCATCGACTAGAGAAAAAAGATCCTTTGGCTGACCGAAGTGAAGCCGTTAAACCCATAATTTACTACTTAGACAATGGCATTCCAGAACCTATACGTGGTGCTTTATTAGAGGGTGCTAGCTGGTGGAATCAAGCTTTTGAATCGGCTGGATTTATAAATGCTTTTCAGATAAAAATTTTACCAGAAGGTGCTGATCCAATGGATCTTCGTTACAATGTGATTAACTGGGTCCACCGTTCTACCAGAGGCTGGAGTTATGGCTACTCCATTGCTGATCCCAGAACTGGTGAAATTCTAAAGGGAAATGTTAGCTTAGGTTCCTTACGTGTTCGCCAAGACTATCTTATTGCGCAGGGATTGCTTGCACCTTTTGAAAATGGCGATTTACCCGCTGATAATAAAATGTTACAAATGGCCCTGCAACGCTTAAAACAATTGGCTGTTCACGAAGTTGGACATACGCTAGGACTAATGCATAACTATATTTCAAGTTCACAAAATAGATCCAGTGTTATGGATTATCCACCGCCTATGGCTACCCTAAACAGTAATGACGAAATAGATCTCTCTAATGCGTACACCAATGAAATTGGAGATTGGGACAAAGTCAGTATTCAATATGGGTATAAACAATTCCCTAATGGAACCGATGAAGCAGTTGCATTAGACAATCTATTAACTGATGCCACTAAAAAAGGACTCACCTTTATATCCGATCGAGATGCTCGCGATGCTGGCGGACTACATCCCAATGCTAACTTGTGGGATACTGGAAATGATCCTGTGACTGAACTAAAAAGGGTCATGCAAATTCGAGCAAAAGCACTGTCTAAATTTGGAGAAAACAACATTCGCAAAGGCACTCCGATGGCTATGCTGGAAGATGTATTAGTACCGGTCTATCTTTTTCACCGCTATCAAGTTGAGGCTGCTACTAAAGTGATAGGTGGACAATATTATTCTTATGCCATAAAGGGTGATGGGCAAATGGTGACTAAATCAGTAACTAAGGAAGAGCAACTTAATGCTTTAAATGCTGTTGTGGATTGTATGGATCCAAAAGTACTAGCACTGCCAGAACGTATCATAAAATTAATTCCGCCTCGTCCAGCTAATTATGACTATGATCGAGAACTATTTAACCGCAAAACCGGTCTAGCTTTTGATCCATTAGCCGCTGCTGAGGCCGCCGCTGATATTCCACTTTCTTTTTTATTCAATACCAGTCGACTCAACCGGTTAGTAGAATATCAAGCAGAAAATGGCGGTCTTGGAATTGATGATATGATTCAAGTCCTTACTACTAAACTTTGGAACGGCCAAAAATCAGTAGGATTAGAAGGATTGGTACAACAACAAAACGAACAAATGCTGTTGACCTATTTGCTTGCGGTTTCCGTGAATGATAGTGCCTCCTTTGCCACAAAAGCTGGACTATTAAAAGCAATAGACGACCTCAAAACGAAGGTGACAGCCCAACTTAAAAAAACTAAGAACAATACTCAAAAAGGATATTTACTTCTAACACTAGAGCGGATTAAATCACCCGAAAAAGCAAAAGCGACTTTGCATCAAACAGCACCTCCAGGAGCTCCTATAGGATGCGGTACGAATGAAAATTAGAATGTAATTCATGACCACTAACCTTGTTGGGTACCATTTGTTCTTAACACTTCTTAGGATGAAGGCAAACCAAAGTTTCGATTCAGCAGGAAGCAAAGTCGAAGTGTAGTTATTTAAACAATTGAGTTAAAGTCATTGAGATTGCTATCGTGATTCTGTTTTAAAGTAATGATGTATACAAAAAAAGCCCCATACGGGGCTTTTTACATATAATAAATTCAATTTTCTACTTACTCAAATACATTTTTCTTCTAGAGTATAATTCGTAGAATTGATCGTCTTTCAAATCATCAATAAACAAGATGCTTTCTCCTGTTGATTTCATTTCTGGTCCTAATGCTTTGTTCACATTATGGAACTTGCTGAAAGAGAAAACCGGTTGCTTGATCGCGTATCCTTTCAACTGTGGGTTAAAAGTAAAGTCGGTTACTTTATTATGCCCTAACATTACTTTGGTTGCATAGTTCACATACGGTTCTCCATATGCTTTTGCAATAAACGGCACCGTACGAGACGCTCTAGGATTTGCTTCAATGATGTAAACGATATCATCTTTGATTGCAAACTGAATGTTGATTAAACCAACGGTTCTCAAAGCCAACGCAATATTCTTGGTATGGTCTTTTATTTGTTGCATTACAAATTCACCTAAGTTAAACGGTGGCAAAGTCGCGTTACTATCTCCAGAGTGCACTCCGCAAGGTTCGATGTGCTCCATAATTCCTATGATGTACACATTTTCACCATCGCAAATCGCATCCGCCTCTGCTTCTATAGCGCCATCTAAATAATGGTCTAAAAGCAATTTATTTCCTGGAATCGTTTTCAATAAATTGATAACGTGCTCTTCCAGTTCTTGTTTGTTGATTACAATTTTCATTCCTTGACCACCCAACACATACGAAGGACGAATCAATAATGGAAAATCTAAAGTATCCGCCAAAGCTGAAGCTTCATCCGCTGTTTCAGCGATTCCAAATTGTGGAAAAGGAATTTTTAAATCGGTCAACAATTCTGAGAAACGACCTCTGTCTTCGGCTAGATCCAATGCATCAAAGCTCGTTCCTATAATTTTAATGCCATATTTAGACAATTTTTCGGCTAATTTCAAGGCCGTTTGTCCACCTAACTGCACGATAACGCCTTCTGGTTTCTCGTGTTGGATAATATCGTAAATATGTTCCCAGAAAACCGGTTCAAAATACAATTTATCAGCCGTATCAAAATCCGTCGAAACTGTTTCCGGATTACAGTTGATCATAATCGTTTCGTAGCCACATTCTTTAGCCGCTAACACACCATGCACACAAGAATAATCAAATTCGATTCCTTGTCCAATTCTATTTGGGCCTGACCCAAGAACGATTATTTTCTTTTTATCGGTAACAATACTTTCATTGTCAACGTAACGTGTTCCGTCTGCTTTTTCAATTTCGGCTTCAAAAGTCGAGTAATAATAAGGCGTTTTTGCTTTGAATTCCGCCGCACACGTATCCACCAATTTGAATACACGATTGATGTTCATTGTAGTTCGCAGCGTATGTACCTGGCTTTCCAGGCAACCTACCATGTGAGCAATTTGTCTGTCGGCGAAACCTTTTTGTTTGGCTTCTAATAGCAATTCTCTGGGTAAAGAATCCACTTTATAAGTAGAGACTTCTTTCTCCAACGTATAAAGCTCTTCGTATTGTTTCAGGAACCACATATCGATTTTAGTGATTTCATGGATGCGACTCAATGGAATTCCCATCGCGATAGCATCATAAATCACAAAAACACGATCCCAACTCGCAAAAGTTAGTTTCTCGATAATCTGTTCGTAGTTAGTATATCCTTTTCCGTCAGCACCCAGACCATTTCTTTTAATTTCCAAAGATTGAGTCGCTTTGTGCAATGCTTCTTGGAACGAACGTCCAATTCCCATTACTTCCCCAACAGATTTCATTTGAAGTCCTAACGTTCTGTCAGCACCTTCGAATTTATCAAAGTTCCAACGTGGAATTTTTACAATCACATAATCCAAAGTTGGTTCGAATAATGCCGAAGTCGATTTGGTAATTTGATTTTGCAGTTCATCTAAGTTGTACCCCAAAGCTAGTTTGGAAGCGATTTTTGCAATAGGATATCCCGTTGCTTTTGATGCCAAAGCAGAGGAACGAGACACACGAGGATTGATTTCAATCGCTACGATGTCTTCCTTATCGTCCGGCGAAACGGCAAACTGCACGTTACAACCTCCGGCAAAGTTTCCGATGCTTCTCATCATCAAGATTGCATAATCACGCATTCTTTGAAATGTCGAATCAGATAATGTCATTGCTGGCGCCACAGTGATGGAATCACCGGTGTGGATTCCCATTGGATCCATATTTTCGATCGAGCAAATAATTACAACATTATCATTTTTATCTCTCAAAAGCTCTAATTCATATTCTTTCCAACCCATCAAAGCCTTGTCAATTAAGACTTCATGAATAGGAGATGCTTCTAAACCTCGGGTTAGAAGTTCATTAAAATCTTCTTTTTTATAAACAATAGCCGCTCCTGTTCCACCTAAAGTAAACGAAGGACGAATTACTAATGGAAAACCAAATTCCTGAGCAATTTCTTTTCCTCTCAGATAAGAAGTACATATTTCTGCCGGAGCAGATGGCACACCGATTTTCTTAAGCAGTTGTTTGAACTGTTCTCTGTCTTCAGTAATGTTAATAGCGTTAACATCCACGCCAATTAATTTCACGCCAAAATCCTGCCAAATCCCTTTTTCATCGGCTTCTAAACAGAGATTTAAAGCCGTTTGCCCTCCCATTGTAGGTAGGACTGCATCAATCTGAGGATGTTCTTTTAAAATTTGAATAATCGATTTTGTCGTCAAGGGCAATAAATAAATATGATCCGCCATTGAAGGATCGGTCATGATTGTTGCCGGATTCGAGTTGATCAAAATAACTTCGATTCCTTCTTCACGAATAGAACGTGCAGATTGCGATCCCGCATAATCAAATTCGCATGCTTGACCAATAACAATAGGACCTGAACCTATTATTAAAACTGATTTTATGGATGTATCTTTTGGCATTGTGTGTAATTATGGTGTTGTGTAGTTGTTGTTTTGAAAAGATTAAAATTACTGAACTCAAATCTTTAAACTGTAAATCTTAAACATTTTTTAACGAATAGGTATAAAAAAAGGCGATACTAAAAAAAGTAACGCCTTATTTATGTTTATACAAACATTATTTTTTGTGTCTTGGTTCGCAAGAAACAGTCAATTTATGTCTTCCTTTAGCTCTTCTACGCGCAAGAACTTTTCTTCCATTAGCAGAAGCCATTCTGTCCATAAATCCGTGCTTATTTCTTCTTTTTCTTTTCGATGGTTGAAACGTTCTTTTGCTCATTGCTTTGTATCTTTAAAATCTTATTTATATGTCTTCCTATTTTTGAATAACTGTTATTCTAAAACCGAGTGCAAATATACAAAGACTTTTTTTTCTCACAAGTAGTTTTGTAAAAATATTTTCAATTCATTTTACTATATTTGTGATCTTAAATTAAACACACTATGTTTCACAGAAATATTAAACTTATTATCGCCGGACTTATCATAGCTACTGGCATTTGGCAATTTACAGAAGGCAATATCGGAAATGGGATTTTCCTTGTATTGCTATCCGGAATTCCCATTTTCTTGTACTTCAAAAACGAATTCATCCTATTAGCCTTCTTAAAACTACGAAAACAAGATTTTGAAGGTGCCAAAAAATGGTTGGCGTACATCAAAAATCCGGAAACGGCTTTGATACAAAAACAACAGGGCTATTTTAACTATTTACACGGAATTATGCTTTCGCAAACGAATATCAATCAAGCGGAGAAATATTTTAAGAAAGCCATTGAACTCGGATTATCAATGGACATGGACTTGGCTGTAGCCAAATTGAATCTGGCCGGAGTTGCCATGACACGTCGTCGTAAACTTGAAGCCACTACGCTATTGAACGAAGCCAAAAAATTAGACAAACAGAATATGCTGAAAGAGCAGATTACTATGATGAAACAACAAATGAAGAAAATATAGTTTTTATAATTATCGAAAAAAGGGTCAAATGTGTATCATTTGACCCTTTTTCTTTGGTATATATCCTAATTTTTGGAATAAAACTGCTTCATATTTTCTTATATCAATATCCGTTATTAATACTAAATTGATAAAATTAGCCACAGATTAAAAAGATTCAACTGATTTCTTAAATACAAAATAAAATCTATACAAATCTTTGAAATCTGTGGCAAAAAAATGCTTGGCACACTTTGAGGACATTCCTATTTTCTTAAATGCCTTATATGGTTCAAAAAAATTAGTTAATATCCTTTTAACGGAATATCGATTTGGTATTTCTTACCGGTATCATTTATTAATTTTGTTTCTCTAAGCCAAGGATTATGAATTTTCAAAATCTTATAGTTAATACCTTGGCTTTTTGCAAAATCAGCTAAATCTGCAATCGAACTGTCAATTTCTATTTTCCGAGTGGGCAGCGTTACGTATAATTCTTCGGGAGCAATCCTAAAATTGTATTTTTCTGGATTTTCCATAATTTCTTTCAAGGCTAAAATTCTGAAAACATAGCGGGATGTTTCTTCGGTAAGCAACAAATCATAATAATTCGATACTTTTTGAATCTCAATTTGTTTGTTTACTCCTGTCATTCCACCATTATACGAGGCTGCTGCCAAAGTCCAACTGCCAAATTTACCTTTGGCACTCAAAAAATAACTGCACGCTGCCTGGGTTGATTTCTCAAGATCGTAACGCTCATCCACATTTTCATTGACTTCCATGCCGCGTTCTTTGGCCGTTTCCGGCATAAATTGCCAGATTCCCCTTGCCCCTGCCGGAGAAACTACATTCACTAATCCGCTCTCAATAACGGCCAAATATTTGAAATCATCCGGAATACCGTTCTTTTTTAGAATAGGCTCAATTACTAAAAAAGCACGACTGGCTCTTTTTATTGCCAAAATTGTAGAAGAATGTAAATTGACATTCACCTGTAATTCGCGGTCAAATCGTTCCTTGACATCTGCTATTTTCAACGGAGTTGCTTCCCCTGAAAAATTCAGTTTTTCAGGAAAAAAAGATGTCGATTCTCTTTTTAACACTTTTTCAACGTCCGGATTTGTAGTGGCAAAAACTAATATCCCACTCGCAAAAACTACGGTAAGCACCAGAATCACTTTATTCATTACTTTCATCTTTTCTTTTTTTATGCCTTTAGAGTAGTTGCGAAAGTGCGTTTGCTTCTTTTTTGGTTTCCAATATAATGGAAGGCAAATTTTCATTCAACCATTTGTATTTATTCAAAATCATAATATGTGTTCCTCCTTTTACAACGATACAATTCTTAATATATTTTATAGGAAACACATCATCTGCGTCTCCATGAATATGAATCACGTCTGGGTCTGCAACTGTTCTGTTCCAAAGAACAACCTGCTCTACTGCCCAATTCAAATAGCGAATATCCCGAACCGAAAGGAATTTTTTATACAATTTTAATCTTTGATTCACTTTTTCTCCAAACGAAAATTTAGCTAGGTTTTCCAGATTTAAAATCAAACTCATAGGAATCAGCTTATAAGCCTTCGTTGTTTTAGCAATTTTTAATCGGCGTGGAAATTCTAAATTACTTTTGACACTCGAAATGATAATCACTTTTGAGACAGCTATACATCTGGCGATTTCCTGAACCAAAATACCTCCAAATGAAACGCCTATCAAAACGGGATTTTTATGCTTGATTTTCTTAGCTATCCTATTGGCATAATCCATCAGCGCTTCATTGTCCAACGGAATCTCCCACTCTAATAAATGGATCTCAAAACGATCTTCCGGAAGTGCAATTCGTTCAAAAATAGCGGTACTTGCCGCTAATCCTGGCATTAAATAAACTGGAATTTTACTCATAATTGTTTTAACGATTTTATAACAACATTCCCCTTTTTTATAGCGAATTTTGTATAAAACTAATTTTTTTATTGGAACCTGCTGTAACTAAGTAAGTCGAAAGTTTAAAAGTCGTAAAGTCAAAAGAATCAACTTTAAGCAAAATAGCTTTAAATCAGATTGTTACATAATTTTATCCTGATTTTAAAATATGACATTATACCATGCTTATTACTTATCATCTTATATTATTAATAATTTATGACTACACAACTATTTGAATCAAACACTAGGGGCAAAGCTGATTTTGGCTGGCTAAAAGCCAATTTTTCTTTTTCTTTTGGAAATTATTTCAATCCGGAACGTTTGCAATTTGGAATGTTACGTGTTTTAAATGATGATATCATCAAGGGCGGAATGGGTTTTGGGACTCACGGTCATGCCAACATGGAAATTATCACCATTCCTCTTGAAGGCGGCTTGAAACATCGTGACAGCATGGGAAACATCGGTGTCATTGGTTTTGGAGAAGTTCAGGTAATGAGTGCCGGGACTGGAGTAGAACATTCTGAAATGAACGCAAGCCACATCGACGAAGCCAAAACGCTACAGCTTTGGGTCTTTCCTGACAAAGAAGAAGTTACACCAAGATACGACCAAAAATCATTTGATATTGAGAATCAAATCAATACCTTTGTAAATATTGTTTCGCCAAATGATATGAATGATGGTAATGCACTTTGGGTTTACCAGAAAACCTTTTTTCATTTAGGAATTTTTGACAGCAATACTTGTTCGACCTATCAGGTTCGAATTCCTAATAACGGTGTGTACTTATTTTTAATCGAAGGCGAAATAGAAGTTAACAACCATGTTTTGAAGGCAAGAGATGCCATGGGAATAACCGATTTTGAGGCATTTGAAATCAAGATTATTACCAAATCAAAAATACTTTTGGTAGAGGTACCAATGAATTAGCGTTAATTATTATGGAGGCAGCAATCACTATGGAAATCAAAGACAACACTTTTGCAAGACAATTTGAAACTATGGTCGACGAAGGATTAGTTACTGTTGAATATTCGTTTCAGGAGAAAAAAATATTTTTGACAAAAATAAATGTACCGGAATCCTTTGAAGATGAGGAATTCATTTCTAAATTTCTAAAAAACATCATGGAAATTGCAATAGAACGAAAATTTAAAGTTGTTCCTATCCTTCCAAAAATAGTTGTTTTTTTTAAAAAGAACCCTATTTACAAAGAGTTGCTTCCTCCGGGAATCAGACTCTAAAAAAAAGAGGCTATATTCTTGAATACAGCCTCTTTTTTATGGAGATTTTCAAGCGATTACTTCTCTATCTCTCGCATACTGTCCATTTTTTTGTGCGCTAGGAAACCCGCAATATCCTCAAAATGTTCCACTACTCTTTTGTTTCCAAACTCAAAAACCTTAGTGGCTAATCCGTCTAAGAAATCCCTATCGTGAGAAACGATAATCAATGTACCATCAAAATCGCGCAAAGCCTCTTTGATGATGTCTTTGGTTTTCATGTCCAAATGATTCGATGGCTCATCCAGAATCAATAAATTCACCGGTTCCAATAATAATTTAATCATTGCCAAACGGGTTTTCTCTCCTCCGGAAAGCACTTTCACTTTTTTGGTTACATCATCGCCCTGAAACATAAAAGCCCCCAAAATATCTTTGATTTTAGTTCGGACATCCCCCACGGCAATGTCATCGATGGTTTCAAAAATAGTCGCATTTTCATTTAATAAAGAGGCTTGATTTTGAGCAAAATAACCAATTTGGGCGTTATGGCCAATTTCTAAACTACCACCATTGATTTCGATTTGTTTCATAATGGCTTTGATCATCGTCGATTTTCCTTCTCCATTTTTCCCTACAAAAGCCACTTTTTCGCCTCTTTCGATCACCATATTTGCATTCGAAAAAACCACATGCTCTCCATACGCTTTTGATAAATCTTTTACAATTACGGGATATTGACCGGAGCGAGCAGCTGGTGGAAATTTTAGTTTCAAAGCAGAAGTATCTACCTCATCTACCTGAACGATAACGAGTTTCTCTAACATTTTTACACGGGACTGTACAGCATCCGTTTTAGAAAAAGTTCCTTTAAAACGATCAATAAAAGTCCTGTTATCCGCAATCATGCGCTGTTGCTCGTCATACGCTTTTTGCTGATGCACACGTCTGTCTTTTCTGAGTTCTAAATAATGTGAATACTTGGCTTTATAATCATAAATACGTCCCATTGTAACTTCGATGGTGCGATTCGTAATATTATCGACAAAAGCTTTATCGTGCGAAATAACCACAACCGCTTTGGCGGAATTAATCAAGAAATCCTCTAACCATTGAATACTTTCAATATCCATGTGATTGGTAGGCTCATCCAGCAAAATTAAATCTGGTTTTTGCAAAAGGATTTTGGCAAGTTCAATTCGCATTCTCCAACCTCCGGAAAATTCCGTAGTTTGTCGGACAAAATCTTCGCGAACAAATCCCAGACCAAGCAGGATTTTCTCCACTTCGGCCTCATAATTTACTTCTTCAATAGCATAAAATTTCTCGCTCAGGTCTGAAACGCGCTCGATTAACTTCATATATGCGTCACTTTCATAATCGGTACGAACTGTCAATTGCTCGTTGATTGCATCAATTTCGGCTTTCATCCCGAAAACCTCCCCAAAAGCTTTCGAAGTTTCTTCCATCACTGTTGCGCCATCTGTAGTCAATAAATGCTGAGGCAAATACGCCACTACGGCATCTTTTGGCGCTGAAATATTCCCGGTTGACGGCTTGCTTTGACCCGCAATAATTTTAAGCAGTGTCGATTTTCCTGCTCCATTTTTACCCATTAGGGCAATTTTATCATTTTCATTTATGGCAAAAGAAACATCACTAAAAAGTGTCGTTCCACCAAATTGTACGGAAATATCGTTAACTGTAATCATTGTTTATTTGTTGATTTGGTAATTCGGTTAATCGGTTAATCGGTTAAATCAATTAAACGATTTTTTAAAAGTGCAAAGATAGATTAATTAAGTACTTTGTTTACTATAAAATAAAAGCTTGCAGAAAGAGAATAAAAATTCTGTTCCTGCAAGCTTTTAAAAAAAAATACTCAAACTAAGTAATAACCATGGTATAATGTCGTATTTTGAAATCAGGATAAAATTATGTAACAATTTGATTTAAAGCTATTTTGCTTAAAGTTAATTCTTTTGACTTTACGACTTTTAAACTTTCGACTTACTTATGCTTCTTTATTTGTATTGATCTCGTCCCATAATGGCGCATTCATAACACCAATATTTTGTGGATTAAACACTGGATTCTTACCTTCTTTTCTTTGTTTTTCGTAATCTTTTAATGCTGCGAGAGCTGGCTTTTGCAACAGCAGGATTGCAATAATATTACACCAAGCCATAATCCCCACACCAATATCACCAATATTCCAAATCAATTTAGCTTCATTGACACAGCCATACATAACCACTAGTATCATGACCACTTTTAACACGCGATTGAACATGTGCGAATTTATCTTTCTGGTCAAGTACGAAATATTAGTTTCAGCAATATAGTAATATGCCAAAATAGTGGTGAAAGCAAAGAAAAATAACGCAATAGCCACAAAGAAAGAGCCAAAGCCAGGAAAAACACTATCCATAGCGCTCTGTGTATAGCCTGTCCCAGCAGTAACATTTTGCGCTCCCTCGTACAAAAATTCAGTGGCCCCATTTGTACTTAAGACCGGATTTTCTACATTATATTTACCGGTAATCAGCAACATAAAACCGGTTGCACTACAAATCAATAATGTATCTATATAAACTGAAAAAGATTGCACTAAGCCTTGTTTTACTGGATGCGACACATTTGCAGCAGCGGCAATATGCGGTGCAGTACCCTGTCCCGCTTCATTAGAATAAAGTCCTCTCTTTACGCCCCACTGAATTGCCAATCCAATAACGGCTCCAAATCCGGCTTCCTGATTAAAAGCACTTGTAAAAACCAAAGAAATAACGCCCGGTAGCTCGCTAAAGTTCATCCCTATTATCACAACTACAAGCAAAATATAACCCATGGCCATGATAGGAACCACGATCTCAGTCACTTTTGCAATTCTTTTTACCCCACCAAAAATAATCGCTCCAAACACAAGAGCAACAACAACGGCGGTAATTCTAGTATCAAGATTGAAGGCATTCTCCAAACCTTCAGCAACCGAATTGGACTGAATACCGGGCAGCAAGATTCCTGCAGAAATAATAGAAACTATAGCAAACAAGATGGCAAACCACTTAACACCCAAGCCTCTTTCGATATAAAAAGCAGGACCTCCTCGAAACTGTCCCAAATGTTTTTCTTTGTAAATTTGCGCAAGAGTCGCCTCTACAAATGCGGTACTCGCACCCAAAAAAGCAACCATCCACATCCAAAATAAAGCACCCGGACCACCAAAGGTTATTGCTGTAGCCACTCCGGCAATATTTCCCGTACCAACCCTGCCGGCCAAAGACATGGATAACGCTTGAAAAGACGAAACACCAGATTCTGAACTTTTGCCATCAAACAGCAAACGAAACATTTCCTTAATGTGCCGCAGTTGAAGAAAACGAGTCCGAATAGAGAAATAAAGCCCCGTTCCTAAACATAAAATTATTAAAGGCGTACTCCAAACTATTTCATTTATCATTCCAACAATCTCTTCCATATATTCCATTTATATTAATAATCCGACCAATTAATTTTTATAAAACTATAACATTAAGCCAAAGAAAACTAACTAAGAGCCCTCTAAAACCCAAATAAACTCTTAATCCACTTAAAACCAACGGCTGAAACAGCGTCTTATTTGTATTGAAAAAAGGATGTATCCATTCTCTTTTTCTTGTTTTTATAAAGAATCCATTTTTATTCCATTAAAAAAAATGCTCCATTCAATTGAATGGAGCATTTTTTTGTTTTAAATAATTCTGACAGCTTAGCGAAAGTAATTATTCCTTCCTCCACTTTTTTGTTTCTTCAAAAACATGTTCAAGAATAGCCGCTTCTCTTTCATCAAAAGCTACGTTTCGGCGACTCATTACCAGTCGAGCTGTTTCAAATGCTTTCTTGGTAATATAGGTCGTAAAACCGGAAGCCCCACCCCAAGAAAAACTCGGTACAAAATTGCGTGGAAAGCCGCTGCCAAAAATATTAGCACTTACGCCTACTACCGTTCCGGTATTAAACATCGTATTAATTCCGCATTTGCTGTGATCTCCCATCATCAATCCACAAAACTGAAGTCCCGTTTTAGCAAATCCTTCGGTTTCGTAACTCCATAATTTTACTTCTTCATAATTATTTTTTAAGTTTGAATTGTTACTATCCGCGCCAATATTACACCATTCGCCAAGAACAGAATTCCCTAAAAAACCATCATGTCCTTTATTCGAATACCCAAACAATACCGAATTATTAACTTCGCCTCCAATTCTGGAATGCGGACCTACGGTTGTTGCTCCGTAGACTTTGGCAGCCATTTTTACGGTTGCGTTTTCGCACAAGGCAAAAGGACCTCTGATGACAGAACCTTCCATAATTTCAGAATCCTTACCTATATATATGGGACCTGTTGAAGCATTTAAAGTAACAAACTCTAATTTTGCGCCTTCCTCGATAAATATATTTTCGGGAGCGATGACGTTGACACTTTTTGGGATGGGCTGTGACCTGCGGTCTTCGGTTAAGATTTCGAAATCTTCCCGAATGGCGGCATCATTTTTCGAAAAAATATCCCATGTATTTTGAACCGTCAAACAATCATCCTGAAATTCTATAATTTCATAGGAATCAAAATCTACTTCTTCTTGTTCTTCAGTGGTATAAAAAGCAATCACTTCATCTGCTCTAAAAATAGCCTGATTGGGTTCCAGATTACTAATCATTTCTACCAAAATAGCATTGGGCAGAAAAGAAGCATTGATCATCACATTTTCTTCTAGTTCCACCATAGGGAATTTTTCAGACAAATAGTCCTCCGTCAAAGTAGTTGTGGTAGAGCCTAAATGCATTTCCCATTTTTGACGAATGGTCATAATCCCAATAAGAATATCCGCAACAGGACGTGTAAACGTAAAAGGCAGTAAGGCGTTTCGAGCGGGACCGTCAAAAAGTATGTAATTCATATATTTTTTTTTAAAATGTATCCGTACGGACAAGTCGCGACTTGTCCGTACTTTTAAGCAGTGCCAAAGTTACAAAGTTTTCAAATAGATAAAAATAAAAAAAGCCTTCCATCTCGAAGTATCGGGAGGAAGGCTTTACTATAATTAAAAACAAGCTTTTATTATTTAGCGTGTTTAGCATATTTCGTTTTAAATTTATCAATACGTCCTGCAGTATCGATAAGTTTAGATTTACCGGTGTAAAAAGGGTGAGAAGTTCTGGAGATCTCCATTTTTACAACTGGATATTCAACTCCGTCAACTGTTAACGTTTCTCTTGTATCTGCAGTAGATTTAGTGATAAAAACATCTTCATTTGACATGTCTTTAAAAGCAACTAATCTGTAATTTTCTGGGTGTACACCTTTTTTCATCTTGTTATTCTTTTTTATTTGTTTGGCTATAAGTCATTTTGAAGCTTTTCTTCTAACAGAAAAGGTATAAATGTATTATAACTTTTTGTTTTTACACTATTATTTTGAGTCTGCAAATTTACAATTTTTTTCCAATAAACAAATCTTTGTCTCACTTTTTTTATATAATCGTAAAAAGTAATTTTTAGCTCCGAATATATTGGGAATTGCTATATTTGTGGATTAATTCTAAAACAACACATAATGATCAACGAAATAATTAAAAAAAACGGTGTAACCTACGGTGTAATTGCAGGAGTACTATTATCATTGATAACTGCTGCTATGTACGCTATAGATATCAAATTATTTATCGCATGGTGGACTACCCTTTTAAGCCTCTCTGTTTTTATAATCGTTCCTATCATAATGCTGTCAAAAACAAAAAAGGAATTAAATGGCATTCTTTCTTTTAAAGAGGCCTTTACTACCTATTTTATCTCAGCAGTGGTTGCCGTTCTTATTTCTGTTGTTTTTAAAATCATTTTATTTAATTTTATTGATCCTTCCGTAAAGGAGACTCTTTTAGACTTAACCATAAAATATTTAATTAGTACGTCTGAACAGTTTGGGGTTCCGGCATCCTCATTGAATGAAACCGTTTCAAAATTAAGAGAAACGGATCCGTATTCGATCGTTGAACAATTAAAAGGATCTGTTTTCGTACTCTTTTTTTGTGCCATATTAGGATTAATCATGGCAGCATTCTTTAAAAGTAAAACTACACAAGAATAAAAAGTAATGAATTTATCTATACTCATACCGCTTCTTAATGAAGAGGAATCCCTTAATGAACTCTACCGCTGGATTATCAAAGTGATGCAATCTCATAATTATTCTTATGAAATCCTTTTTCTGGATGATGGAAGCACGGATAATTCCTGGACACTTATCGAAGGATTTGCTCAAGAGAACCCCCACGTAAAAGGCGTTCGTTTCATGAAAAATTTCGGGAAATCACAAGCGTTGCATGCTGGTTTTGCAAAAGCGCAGGGTGATGTAATTATCACCATGGACGCCGATTTACAAGATAGCCCGGAGGAAATTCCAGGTTTGTACGATATGATCACCAATGGCAAATATGATTTGGTTTCAGGATGGAAAAAGAAACGCTACGACTCCGTAGTGGCAAAAAACCTGCCTTCTAAATTATTCAATTGGGCCGCAAGAAAAACCTCCGGTGTAGCATTGAATGATTTCAATTGCGGATTGAAAGCTTATAAAAATGTTGTAGTAAAAAATATCGAAGTTTCCGGCGAAATGCACCGCTACATTCCGGTTTTGGCAAAAAATGCAGGTTTTGGAAAAATTGGTGAAAAAGTAGTTCAACATCAAGCTAGAAAATACGGACAAACAAAATTTGGAATGGAACGTTTCATCAATGGTTTCCTGGATTTAATTACCATTTGGTTTCTTTCTCGTTTTGGAAAAAGACCCATGCATTTATTTGGCGCCATGGGATCATTAATGTTTATCATTGGGTTTATGCTTGCCGGATATATTGGTGTTTCCAAATTATACCACATGTACAATGACATGCGCTATAGCCTGGTAACGAATAATCCTTGGTTTTATATTGCTCTTACCTCTATGCTTTTGGGAACACAATTATTTTTGGCCGGATTTCTTGGTGAAATAATTTTGAGAACAAAAAATAATGAAGAGCGTTATAAAGTGTCGAGTGAAGTTAATTTTTTATAAATTTATAGAAACGAAAAAATTATCGTTTGCACAATACCTAGCCCTGATAAGAGCAGAATCCCACGCTTTTTTTGCGTGGATACAGCGGATAGCAGGACACGAGCGTAGCGAACTGACGAAGTAAATAGCTCCCAAAAAAACAATTGTATTTAAATTTCATTTACGAATTTAGAAACTAAAAACATATAGCATGGAAATCAAACAACACATTTTAGACGCCGTAAATGAATGGCTTACGCCAACATTTGACACTGCAACTCAGGAAGCAATTACCGAATTGATGACTACATCCCCAAAAGAGCTGGAGGAGAGTTTTTATAAAAATCTTGAGTTTGGAACCGGCGGAATGCGCGGTGTCATGGGCGTAGGAAACAATCGGATCAATAAATATACGCTTGGGAAAAGCACGCAAGGTCTTTCGGATTATATGCACACTGCCTTTCCTAACCAGCCTTTGAAAGCCGTCATTGCTTATGATTGCCGCCACAATAGCGATACGTTGGCTAAGTTAGTTGCTGATGTTTTCAGTGCCAATGGGATTGAAGTGTACTTGTTCTCGGAGATGAGACCTACACCGGAATTGTCCTTTGCCGTCAAACATTTAGGATGCCAGTGTGGCATTGTGCTTACGGCATCACACAATCCGCCGGAATATAACGGATACAAAGTGTACTGGCAAGATGGTGGACAAATTGTGCCACCGGAAGATGAAGGAATTATTACTGTGATTGAAAATTTAAATTACAATCAGATCAAGTTTACTGCCAATGAAGATTTGATTCATTATATAGATACGGAAATTGATACGGCTTTTATCCAATCGACGATCGAAAATGCTAGTTTTGGAACTTCGGCTGTAGCCAAAGAAAAGCTGAATATTGTATTTACTTCCTTGCACGGAACCTCTATAAAACTAGTTCCTGATACTTTGGCGCAAGCGGGGTACCCAAATGTGAATATCGTGGAAGAACAACGAGTACCCAATGGTGATTTCCCTACTGTGAAATCGCCAAATCCGGAGGAACCGGAAGCCTTGACCATGGCGTTAGCACTTGCCGATAAAGTAAATGCGGATATTGTTATTGGGACGGATCCTGATTGTGATCGTTTGGGAGTTGCTGTTAGAGACAATGAAGGCAAAATGACGTTGCTAAACGGGAATCAAACCATGATTTTGATGACTGCATTTTTATTGGAACAATGGAAAAAAGCAGGTAAAATTAACGGCAAACAATTTGTAGGCTCTACGATCGTTTCCACACCTATGATGATGGAATTAGCGACAAACTACGATGTAGAATGCAAAGTGGGTTTGACTGGTTTTAAATGGATTGCCAAAATGATTAAAGACTTTCCTAAATTGGAATTCATAGGTGGTGGTGAAGAAAGTTTTGGCTACATGGTGGGCGATGCGGTACGGGATAAAGATGCTGTTGCGGCAACTTTGTTGATTTGTGAACTTGCTGCACAGGCAAAAGCCAAAGGAAGTACGGTGTACAAAGAATTACTAAAACTCTATGTTGATAACGGATTTTATAAAGAACACTTGGTTTCACTGACTAAAAAGGGAATGGATGGTTTACAGGAAATCAATCAAATGATGATAGACATGAGAGAAAATCCACTGAAACAGATCAACGGACAACGCGTGATTATGCTGGAAGATTACCAATCATCAATCGCTAAAAACCTTTTGGACGGATCCGAGTCTACAATGACCATTCCAAAATCGAACGTGTTGATTTATTATACGGAAGACGGATCTAAAATTTGTGCCAGACCAAGCGGTACGGAACCAAAAATAAAATTCTACATCAGTGTAAATGCTGAACTATATTCAGTAGAAGATTTTCAGGAAGTAGAAACCGTTTTGAACGAGAAAATTAAAAATATTATTATTGCAATGCAATTGAACTAATGGACAAAAATTTAATAAAATTAATTCCCTTTACAAAACCATACAAAACACATATTATCTGGAATGTGGTGTACAATATTTTGTATGCTTTTTTTAGTACCATTTCAATGTTGACGCTGCTTCCAGTACTTCAGGTGCTTTTTGGCAAAGTCAAAACAGTAGAAAAAGAGCCAATATATACCGGAATAGGGAATATAAAAGACTACGGGACTGATCTTTTGTATTTTAAAATAACCGAATTAACAAAAGACAATAGTGCTCAGTTTGCGCTTTTATTAGTCGTTTCATTAGTCATTGTCACTTTTTTATTCAAAAATTTATTCAATTACCTCGCTTCGCATCACATCATGCACCTTAAAAATGGTGTATTACGCGATTTACGAAAATCAATGTATGATAAAATAGTTGAATTGCCCATATCCTATTATTCCGAAAAAAGAAAAGGAGACATTATGGCGCGAATGCTGGGCGATGTCAATGAGGTTCAAAACTCTTTTTTCTCAATACTGGAACTTATCGTAAAAGAACCTTTGACTATAGTCTTTGCAATAGTCACCATGTTTTTTATAAGCGTTGAACTAACGTTTTTCGTTTTGGTCTTTATTCCGATTTCAGGATTTATCATTTCAAAAATCGCTAAAAACCTGAGAGCGCAATCTTTACAGGCACAAAAAGAAAGTGGTTTTCTGATTTCAATAGTTGATGAAAGCCTAGGTGGTTTAAAAGTGATTAAAAGCTATAATGCTGAACCTAATTTTAAAAACCGATTCAACGATTCCGTAACCCGATTATTGAATTTATCCAATAGCATAGGCGACAAAAATAATTTGGCAACGCCATTGAGCGAATTTTTAGGAATTACGACTATTGCTGCCTTGCTATGGTATGGTGGAAACTTAGTCTTAATTGACAAAACCCTTGAAGGTGCCGCTTTTATTGTTTTTCTTACGCTGGCCTTCAACATTCTTACTCCTGCCAAAGCCATTTCGAAAGCATCGTATGCCGTGAAAAATGGTTTAGCCGCTGCAGAACGAGTTTTTGAAGTTTTAGAAGTCGAAAACGAAATCACTTCAAAAGAAAATGCAATCGAAAAAAACACTTTCGATTCCAATATCACAATCAAAAACATTAACTTTAAATACGAAAAAGAGAATGTGTTGAAAGACTTTACTCTTGAAGTAAAAAAGGGACAAACGGTGGCTCTTGTTGGCCAATCTGGAAGCGGAAAAAGTACCATTGCCAATTTGCTCACCCGTTTTTATGACACCAGTGAAGGCGAAATCACCATTGATGGAGTTAACATAAAAGATTTTAGTTTAAAATCGCTTCGGGGCTTGATGGGCTTGGTTACGCAGGACAGCATCTTGTTTAATGATACGATCAAAGCCAATGTTGCCCTGGGAAAAATAGACGCAACCGATGAGGAAATTATCGAAGCGTTGAAAATTGCCAATGCCTATGAATTTGTAAAAGATTTACCGTTAGGGATTCACACGAACATTGGCGACAGTGGAAACAAACTTTCCGGAGGTCAAAAACAACGTTTATCGATTGCCAGAGCTGTTTTGAAAAATCCACCAATTATGATTCTGGATGAGGCCACATCAGCATTGGATACCGAAAGCGAAAAATTCGTTCAAGTCGCTTTGGAAAACATGATGCAAAACCGAACTTCGATTGTGATTGCGCACCGACTATCAACCATTCAAAAAGCGGATAAAATTGTGGTGATGCAAAAAGGAAAAATAGTAGAACAAGGAACACATGACGAATTAATTGCTCTTGATGGAACCTATCATAAACTGGTAACAATGCAGAGTTTTGAATAAATTTAGGGATTAAGAATTAAGATTTTCGGGTAACGAAAGATTAATTTTGTAATTTTGGTAAAACATTTTCGCGATGAAAACTACTTTAGAAAAAAGAAAAATAAATTTAGTTCAAAATTTCCTAAATCTAGATAATCCTGAAACCATATCTAAAGTAGAAGTTTTGCTTAGTCAGGAAAAAGTACGCATTTACGAAGAATCCATTTCGAAAAAATTGATGTATCAAGAACTAAACACTCTGCTAGATAAGGCAGAAGATGATTTTAAAAATGGAAGAATTATAACGACAGAGGAATTACTCAAAAAAGTTGAAAATTGGTAATGGAAGTTGTTTGGTCTGAAAATGCAGAATTACAACTCAAATTAATTTCAGACTTATACCAATTTCAATCCTCAAAATCAAAAGCCAAGAATTTGACTAAAGAAATTATTTCATCCACTTTAATGCTAAAAAAATTTCCAGAATTAGGAACTCCACAAGAAGTGCAACCAACCAGAAGTAATAAATACAGGTATATTGTATCAGGTCACTACAAGTTGATCTATTTCAGATCCAACCAATGCATAATAATTGCAACTGTTTTTGACACTAGACAAAATCCAGAAAAACTTAATATTCTTTTAAATGAAAAGTTTTAATTCCAGATTTTTAATTTAAATTATGTATCTCACTAACAAAAACATAAAACTCCCAGAAGATCCAAATACTGTTGTTTGGAAATACCTTGATTTGTCTAAGTTTCTGGACTTGTTGTTGTCACAAAAACTATTTATGTCCCGATCGGATAAATTTGAAGATCAATACGAAGGCACTTTTAGCGAGCCTACTTTTGAGGAAATAAAAAAACTTTCTATTGACAATCCTGACTTTTTAAACTACTATAAAACACATCGGGAAAAAGTAGCGATTAGCAGCTGGCACATCAACGAATATGAATCATTTGCTATGTGGCAAATTTTCACGCAAAACAGTGAAGGTTTAGCCATTCAATCTACGATTGGGCGTTTACAGCAAGCACTTGGTCCGGAAACAAATTTCAATCAATACATTGGGAAAGTAAATTATATTGATTACAAAAAAGAACACATCCCGTTTGATGATCTATTTTTTCCTTTTTTGTTCAAGCGAAAAAGTTTTCAATATGAAGGTGAAGTGCGCATCATCACGGACATTGGAGAAAGCGATATAAAAATTAATGATGGTTTAAAAATCAATGTAGACATCAATCAGTTAATTGAAAAAATATACATCCATCCCAAATCCGAAAACTGGTATAAAAACCTGGTCATTCAGTTAGTGAAACAACTGGGATTTAATTTTACCATTGAAAAATCAGACTTGGAAAGTGATATTTTGATCTAAAATCAGTGCTTTAAACGGGCTCATACCCAATTATTTCCCACTCTTTATTGGACAAATCGATATAGTAATAATTCACGACATCTTTTTTATCAAATTCACCATTTTTATTAGTGTCTTCAACGGTCCTAAAATACAAACGATTCTTAGACCCGATCAATTTCCAATCGATCAATTCCTGAAAATCGGGTGACATCTTTGTGAACTTCTTGCCGCTAATTTCACTTAAATACAAGGCCTTAATATCGCTTGTATCTAGTTTTCCGTCTTTGTTAGTATCCACATCGACCATCGTATAGACCATAATCTGGTTATTGGTTTTATCAGCAACGGACTTCAAATACGTCGCTGTTTGAATCAAAACAGGTTTGTCTGTCAATTTCCTGATGGAATCCGAATCTACTTTTTGAAATTTTAAATTTTGCAAAAAACCGGTGATTTCAAATTCACCATAATTAGAAATCGTAAAACTTAAATCATTTACACTCGAAGATCCATATCGCGCTTTAGTTCCTCTTTCACGGATACTTAAATCGGCCACAGGATGAATCAAATAATCCGTCCCTTCCATTTGCAATGGTAAGTCAGCAATTTGTATTTGAGTAGAATCCACTCGGGCAATTACCTTTGCTTTGCTCGTTCCATCGTAAGTTACTTTAGGTTTTTCAACCTCTTCTTTACAACTAGTCAAAAGCAGAACGGCTATTCCTATAAGAGTGATCTGTATTTTTTTCATGATGCTGTGCTTTAAAATTCAAATATAATCATTTTTAAAAAATGACAATCGTATTCCGTTGTCGATTTATCTAATTAAAATGGAGTCCGACTTTTATCTAAAATACGACATATCGCATACTACTATAATTTAACACTCAATTTCACATTAAAAACTCTGGTCGTCATATAATTAGGAATTGCATACTGATTTTTAGAATATACATCGCGAACCCAAGTATTCGTAATGGCATTTTGATTGTCAAAAAGATTAAAAATTTCCAATCCTACCGCCAACTCTTTAAAATCTTTAAACCAACCCGTATTCTTTTTTACTGTTGTGTTGTCTATAAAAACTTTAGAAAAACCTACATCCACACGGCGGTAATCATTCAATCGGTTTTGGTATGCATAAGGATCTGCATAAGACGGCGAACCTCCCGGCAATCCCGTATTATACACTAAATTCAAATACAATTTAATACTTGGAATATTGGGCATATAATCCTGAAACAACAGACCAAATTTTAATCTCTGATCTGTTGGTCTTGCGATAAAACCCTGGTTATTGCTATTTTCCTCTGTTTTCAAATACCCAAAACTAAACCATGATTCGGTTCCGGGAACAAATTCCCCGTTTAACCGAATGTCTACTCCTTGCGCGTACGCTGTAGCATTATTATTAGCAGCATACCTAATGCGCACATTGTCTATTGTATAGGTATTTACTTCTGACAGTGATTTATAATACAACTCAGATATTAGTTTGAAAGGGCGACTCCACATCTTGAAACTAAAATCATTCCCAATCACAAAATGAATGGATTGTTGCGCCTTGGTATTGGGCTGCACCAGTGCATCTGCATTTCTCAGTTCCCTGTAAAACGGAGGTTGATGGTATAAACCTCCGGAAAGTCTAAAGATCATATCGAGCTGCCAATCCGGCTTTATGGCAAATTGTGCTCTGGGACTAATCGTTATTTGGGATTTACCAATTATAGTAGCACCTGATACTTCCCATTGATGCAGTCGGACTCCGGCATTATACCAAACTTCACTCCTGCCAATAGTGCTTTTCAAACTCCATTGGCCATAGCCTGAAAATCTATTGATCGAATTAAAATTAGTCGCACGAATGTCTTGGTAGGGCACTAACGGTCCTGTGTAAGGCGAGTAGGGCTGATCGTTTTTAGGCAAATCAATAACAGGTGGATTCAACGAGAAACCGGCTGAATCGATTACCTCCCACTCTATAATTCGATCCCGGATGGATTCTCGTGTATACTTTATTCCCCATTCAAATTGGCTTTCTTTCCAATCCTGAAATCCTTTTATTTCCGTATTAACGATCAGTGCATCTAAGTCATTTCTGGCATGATTGAGCTGGGAGCCAATTCCTCTTGTAAAAGCGACTTCGCCATAGGTTTCAGAACCAATACTGGAATCCACTTCGCCTAAGCGATATTGGGCAAAAATATCAAAATATTCTTGTTCTAAAGTATGAAAAACAGAACCAATAAATTTCAACGTAAAATTATCCGAAACGTTAAAGGTTGTTTTCACCGCGCCAAAATACGTGTCGTACTGATCCTTTTCCTGTCCTTCATAGAAAACAGAAAGACGCATTGGATTGTCTATAGTTCCAAAATTAGTTTGTCTGGTTAATGGTTGATACTGGTATTTGTTTTGGGAAATATTACCTAAAAAACTCCATTGCCATTTCGCCGAAGCATTATAATTTATATTGGTTTGAATATCTGCAAAGGAAGGCGTGAAATTTGTTTGTGTTTCCTGGCTATTCACCAGAAGACTGTTGTTGCGGTAGCGGACTCCCGTAACCGCAGACCATTTTTTATCCTTGGAAACCACATCTACAGAAAGGCTTCCGCCAAGAAGACTCGCTTCAAGGCTTGCGCCAAATTTAATCGGTTTTCGATACGTAATATCTAAAACCGAGGATAATTTATCTCCAAACTTCGCTTGAAAACCACCCGCTGAAAAATCAACATTTTGCACTAAATCCGTATTGGTAAAACTCAACCCTTCTTGTTGCCCCGACCGAATTAGAAACGGACGATAGACTTCAATTTCATTCACATAAACTAAATTCTCATCGTAATTACCACCGCGTACGGCGTATTGCGTACTCAGTTCGTTATTTGAGTTTACTCCCGGCAATGTTTTTAAAATATTCTCGACACCGGCGTTAGCCCCAGGAATTTTTCGGATCATTTCTGGTTCAATTGTAGTAATTCCCTGGATCTGTTTTCTGTTATTTGTTGTTATAATAACTTCTCCCATTTGCTCCTTCCGATTCGTCATTACAGGGTTGAACTCTCTTTCCTCTTTTGGTTCCAATACAAAAGTCACCGTTATTTTTTTTAGAGAAACATGTGTAAAAACAAGCGTAATTTGCTGATTAGCAGCGACTTTTAGCGCATAAAATCCATTTTGATTGGAGCTTGTTCCACTACCGGAATACGAAACATTTACGCTTGCCACAGGCTGGTTGTTTTCATCCAAAATCACCCCTTTGATCCTAGCCGTTTGGGCGGCTGCAGTAAGGCTCAGAAGAAAAAAAAAGAATACAGGTAATAATCGATTCGTGCTCAAATGGTTTGGCTTTTACTATTTTTGACTTCTAAAAAAACGCGTTTCAAAGGTAGTTGAATTTCCTACATTATCCGTCACTATCACTTTTAAATCATTGGCGCCTTCTGCAACAATCCCATCACTAAAATAATGAGTAATTTTTCTGGTTTTATTATCATATTCAAACAATACCCATTTTCCGTTCAAATACCCATTGTATGATTTGATGCCTGACAAATCATCAGATATAGAAAGCTGAATCGTTTTTTGTGTACTGATCCATTTTCCCTCTACAGGTGTATTCATGGTGATTTTAGGAGCAACGGTATCAGAAACCAAAGCATATTTGCCCAAAATTTTGACTTTGGTGTTAAATACGTTGTCTTTTCTATATGTCGGATTGTAATTTGTAGATTTTCCCTCGATTCTGCCAATAAACATTTTCTCTCTTTGCAGTTCCGTCGCTTTTGTGTCTTCAATAGAAACAGTAAAATTACTATGGGCAGGAACGGTGTCATCATGCAACCATAAAATGTCGTTTTTTACATCAAAATTCATATTAAAATCATCGTAAAATGTTCCCGCAGGAAAGAAAACTGACATGTTCTCTACAGCAAAATTGCTATCTACGTTAGCGTTCACAAAATAATTTGACACCGCAGGTTCCGGGCTTATAACCGTTGGCAATAAATCATATTGAATAGGAATCGCTATTATTTTTTTGTTTCCAAAGAAATCTGACACTTCAATGCGATACAACGAAGCTAAATTTGGCGTTATTTGCAACACACCTTTATTTTCATCGGCTTGAATAATGCTCAAATTATACGGAGTTTTCATAAAAAGTTTCTGAATCCGTTGCTGCGTTTTTTTATATCTGGGATAATCAATCAAAGCATTAATGTAACGCATCTCATCAAAGGAATAGGTATTGAATTCATACCCAAAATTTGGTTTCCCATTATAAAAGGAGTGCACCTTGTACACTCCGTTAACATTAAACGAGACATCATCACTATCAGAAGCGGAAATACCAAAACCAATCACGCCATTTGCAGTTACTTTATCAGACAGGTATGTCCCATCTTTTTGTAACGAAACATTGAGGGCTATTGGTCGTTTGGAATGGTTAACTGTTGTTTTTGAATCTAAAGGGTACACGTAAACGGCTGAAACAATTGGTTTTTTACTGTCTTTTAAATATGTATCGTAGCCAAAAAGCATGGGATTGATTATGAACTCCGTTTTGGAATCTCGAAATTCAAAATGCAGATGAGGACCTTGAGAAGATCCTGTATTACCAGAAAAAGCGATAACATCCCCGTTTTGAACCTTCATTTCATCGGGTTTAAAAAACATTTCAATTTCAAAGGATTCCTCTTTATAATGGTTGTTTTTGATGTAACTTTCAATGGCACCATTGGCCATTTTTAAATGCCCATAAACGGATGTAAAACCATTAGGATGATTAATATAAATTGTTTTTCCATTACCAAAAGTAGAAATTTTTATTCTGGACACATAACCATCGGCCACTGCATACACCTTGAAACCCTCCTTTTGCTGGGTTCTTAAATCAAATCCCGCATGAAAATGGTTGGGTCGCAATTCTCCAAAATTCCCTGACAATTGCATCGGGATGTCTAATGGAGACCTAAAATAATCTTTGGGATACTCCGCTTGCGCAAAAACAAAGTTGCAAAAAAATACTAAATAAAGAGAAAATTTCATTGTTTACATTTTTGCTAAGGTAAAAAAAAGTATGCAAAAACAGTTCTAAAAAAAAACAGTTACTAATCATTTGTTTAACTGTTGTTTAACTAAAAAAATGCAAAAAAAATAATAAAATATTGCAAAATTAAAAAGGAATACTAACTTTGTATGATTATGTAATGAATTAGAATATATAATGAGTGCAATTGCAGAAATTATTGATACTCTTGAAAATAAAGTTGAAAGACTTTTCATAAAAATGAAAGGTTTGGAACAAAACAATCAAGATTTAAGAAACGAATTAACAAAAACTGCAGCCATAATACTAACTCAATCACAACAGATTGAGGCCTTAAAAGCGCAGTATGAAACACTCAAAGTAGCGAATGCATTACTAGGCAGTGACGATAATAAAAGAGATACCAAGTTTAAAATAAATTCATTAATTCGCGAAATTGATTATTGTATAGCCCAGCTATCAGACTAATAAAAGATATGGACGAAAAGCTTAAAATTAAAATATCAATTGCAGACAGAGTCTACCCGTTAACGGTTGATCTTTCGCAGGAAGAAGGACTGAGAAGCGCTTCAAAAAAAATTGATAAAATGATAAAGCAATTTGAAGAAAACTATGCCGTACGTGATAAGCAGGATGTTTTAGCAATGTGTGCCCTGCAATTTGCCTCACAAACGGAACAAAAACAAATTGATAATGCAATTGATGGAGAAGAAACCATTGAAAGAATTAAAAAAATCAATGCGATTTTAGATCAATATCTCGACAAATAAACGTTCTTTACAAAAACTAAGATACTGCCTACATTAGTTCACATTTGGTAAACTCAACACTAACAATTTAGAATGAGCAAATCATCACTACTAAAGCATGCCACGCCCCGGCGAGGAAACTTGAACAGTGAGTTAGCTCAAAACTTGTCTTTCCGAGTTTATTCAACACAACTAATGTAGGCTTTTTTATTTATAAATTTTAACAAACATGGACAACATATTAACGATTATTATTACGGGAATTATAGGTATTGCAGGCGGTTTTGCCATCGCAAAAATGATAGAAAAAAGCAATATCTCTAACTTGATTAAGAATTCAAAAAAAGAAGCCGCATCGATTCTTAAAGATGCCAATCTTGAAGCTGAAAATATAAAGAAGGATAAAATTCTTCAAGCGAAAGAAAAATTTATTGAATTAAAATCAGAACATGAGCAAGTGATCCTTTCTCGTGATAAAAAAGTCGCTGAAATAGAAAAAAGAGTTCGGGACAAAGAATCTCAAATTTCAAATGAATTATCAAAAGCTAAAAAAGTAAATGATGATTTTGAAGCAAAAACGGTAGAATACAACTCTAAAATAGACGTTTTAGACAAAAGACAGGCTGAAGTGGACAAACTTCATAAGAGTCAATTGCAACAATTGGAAGTAATCTCCGGCTTATCCGCAGAGGAAGCAAAAAATCAATTGATTGAAGGACTTAAAGCCGAGGCTAAAAGCAAAGCAATGTCTCACATACAAGACACGATTGAAGAGGCGAAACTTACAGCACAACAAGAGGCTAAGAAAATAATCATCAACACCATTCAAAGAGTTGGAACCGAAGAAGCAGTAGAAAATTGCGTTTCAGTATTCAACATTGAATCTGATGATGTAAAAGGACGAATCATAGGCCGTGAAGGTAGAAATATCCGTGCACTGGAAGCAGCTACAGGAGTAGAAATCATTGTAGATGACACCCCGGAGGCGATTATCCTTTCCTGTTTTGATCCGGTTCGAAGAGAAATTGCACGTTTGGCACTACATAAATTAGTGACTGACGGAAGAATTCACCCCGCTCGTATTGAAGAAGTAGTAGCAAAAACTGCCAAACAAATTGACGATGAAATTATAGAAGTGGGTAAACGTACCGTTATAGACTTAGGAATTCACGGATTACACCCTGAATTGATTAAAGTAGTAGGACGTATGAAATACCGTTCTTCTTACGGACAAAATTTATTGCAACACTCCCGGGAAGTTTCTAAACTATGTGGAATCATGGCAGCTGAACTTGGCTTAAACGTAAAACTGGCTAAAAGAGCTGGTTTATTGCACGATATTGGTAAAGTTCCAGATGCTGAAAGTGATTTACCACACGCTTTATTAGGAATGCAATGGGCTGAGAAATACGGTGAAAAAGAGGAGGTTTGTAACGCCATTGGTGCTCACCATGACGAGATAGAGATGAAATCATTACTATCCCCGATCATTCAGGTTTGTGATGCTATTTCAGGTGCAAGACCAGGAGCAAGAAGACAAGTCTTGGATTCTTATATACAACGTCTAAAAGATCTTGAGGAAGTAGCGTACGGCTTCAGCGGTGTGAAAAATGCTTATGCCATTCAAGCTGGTAGAGAACTTCGGGTTATCGTAGAGAGCGAAAAAGTTTCGGATGAAAATGCGGCTAACTTATCTTTTGATATCTCACAAAAAATTCAAACAGAAATGACCTATCCGGGCCAAGTTAAAGTAACCGTAATTCGGGAAACAAGAGCTGTGAATATTGCTAAATAATTTATTCCCATTATAAGAAACAAAAAAAACTTCTCCATACGGAGAAGTTTTTTTTAGCACTGAAAATACGGTTTTTAAAAATTATTTATCTCTTGGTAATTTTCGTTTTAGGAAACATCAAAAACCATAATTACTTTTTATATCATTTAAATGCGATTATAATTTAGATTTTATTTTTATTCAAACATAAAAAAAGTATCAATTTTATAAAATTTCAACTAAACTACACTAACCCGTTGGGTACAATTGTTTAAAACGTCAGTTCGAGTATTTTTGTAGAGTAAAACGGAACAAAACTTCTCGATACGCTTCGCACTCGAAGTGACGTGTATCGAAAATTTCCATCAAAAACTAATTACACTCAACAGGTTAAACTAATAAAAATATTACTTTCTTGGGTGAAAAGTATTTAGAACCTGAGTAAGAAATGTTCTGTCAAGGTGTACGTATATTTCCGTTGTGGTGATTGATTCATGACCAAGCATCAGTTGTATTGCACGCAAATCAGCCCCATTTTCTAAAAGGTGTGTGGCAAAAGAATGCCTCAGGGTATGTGGACTAATTGTTTTGTGCAACGCTATGACTGACGCTAAATTTTTGATTATCGTAAAAATCATGGCTCTTGTCAATTGGCTTCCCCTTCTATTTAAAAACAACGTATCTTCGTAACCTTTTTTTACATTCAGTTGATTTCTTTTTGTATCCCTGTAGATAATGATGAATTTTTGAGTTAAATCCCCAATGGGTACAAAGCGCTGTTTGTTTCCTTTTCCGGTAACTTTTATAAAACCCTCTTCAAAAAACAAGTCGGACATTTTTAATGCCACTAATTCCGAAACACGAAGCCCGCAACCATAAAGGGTTTCCATCATAGCGCGATTGCGTTCCCCTTCATTAGAGGTCAAATCAATGGCTGCAATAAGAGTATCGATCTCATCAACAGATAAAATATCTGGAAGTTTCCTACCCGTTTTGGGTGTTTCTATAAGTTCTAATGGATTGTCCGTTCGATAATCCTCAAACATTAAATAACCAAAAAAACTTTTAAGACCCGAAATAATTCGTGCTTGTGAACGGGGATTCACTTCTTTTGAAACACTGTAAATAAACTGTTGAAGTATTTCTTCATCAATTTGAATGGGTGAAACTTCCATTTTATTTTCAGTCAAAAAAAGACACAATCGTTGTACATCAAACGAATAATTTTCTATTGTGTTGTGAGACAAACCGCGCTCAATTTTTAAGTACGATTGATACCTTTTTATGTAAGCAGTCCAATTCATAAACACAAAGTAACACTTTTATTCATTAAAAAACCTTCCAAATTGAGAGGCTTTTGAATGTAACTATGCAAACTTTAGAAATGCAATGCAAAACCCATATTAAATTGAAAATTTGAATCATAAAACGATTTGTTAACCGCATTATTGTAGCGAATACCTGGTTCCATACTTACATTTTTGCCAAGAAAAAAAGCGTATCCTGCTTGAAAACCAATGTAGGCAGGATTTGCATCTGTATCGCCAAAGCCTACACCATTATAGGAAATCTCGACCGGAATTTTACTTTTAAAATAATACTTCAATCCTAATTTATACGCAATTGGGTCCGTGAGAGTACTGACACCATCGTCGCCATAACCTAATCCCACCTTAATTGCTAAGTTATCTTTAATAAAATAACCCCCTTCAAGCCCTATATTATAGGCGGTAACACCATCAGATGTTTTAAAGTACAACGAAGTATTGCCTACCTTTTGCCCAAAACCTGTATTTGCTTCAATTAACCATTTTCCTTTAGAAACTTGATTTCCTTGTATTTGTACTTCATTTTCTTGAGCTTGAGCAACTAAAAAAGCAAAAAAGGCAATACCGCACAGCATATTTTTTTTCATGTAGATTTGTTTTTATTGGAACGAAAGTAAATAACGCTAAATAATTTGTACGATTTTTATGAAAAAATTAACTTTTAAAATTGACAGTATTTTTCTTCACATAAAAAATATAATTATAAATTTACAAATACACAACGCACTCAACTATAACATTTTAATCCAAACTAACCAAGAATAATAATTAAAAAAAATAACTATTATTCCTATTAACAAAATGTGGACTAATTTTTGATTGGAGAGAAGATAACAATAATAATCAAACAAAACAGTTTATAATACATGCTCTCATTAAATTAATTAAAAAAAAAATTATGAAAAAAATAATTCTAGTTGCAGTAGTTCTTCTTGCCGCGTCAGTAGACATGCAAGCACAATTGATCAAGTTTGGGTTTAAAGGGGGTTTAAATTACGCCAATCAATCAGGAACTGATATCACAGTAAACAGTGATAATTACAACACTGATGCGATTACCAGTTATCATGGGGGTTTAGTAGCTGAACTTAAATTGACAGATGGTTTTTCGATACAACCCGAATTATTGTATTCCACTCAGGGAGCAACGTATAAAAATGCTGTCGATGAGTTCAAAAATGAATTAGGGTATTTATCTATTCCTGTTATGGCTAAATTTCATTTCAACAAAACAGTCAGTTTAGATCTTGGACCACAAGCTTCATTCCTATTGAGTGAAAGAAATGAATTTGATGTAAAAAATGCAGAAACTTTTGAATTTGGAGTAGCCGGTGGTTTAACTCTAAATGTAACTAAACACATTTTCCTTCAAGGTCGTTATGTGTTAGGATTAACTGAAGCTTCAAAACAAGCAGAAGTTAAGAACTCTGTTCTTCAAATTTCAGCAGGATTTACATTCTAGAAAAATAAAAAATTAAATTTATTAAAACCGTTCTATAAAGTGGAACGGTTTTTTTATTTTTACAAAAACTGGATTTATGAAATGAGCATATCGGTAATGTAATGAAAACCAAATAAGCCGCATGGGAATTCGATATTCAAATAAAAAAACAAATAGCAACTACTTATGAAAATTAGTATCATCAATGGACCGAACCTCAATCTTCTGGGTCAACGCGAGCCTTCAGTTTACGGAAATCAAACTTTTGAAGAATATTTCACTACTTTACAAATTAAATACCCAGCAATAGCATTTACTTATTTCCAAAGTAACATTGAAGGGGAATTAATTGATAAAATTCAGGAATTTGGTTTTTCATTTGATGGCATTATCTTAAATGCCGGAGCGTATACACATACTTCCATAGGAATTGGCGACGCTGTAAAAGCCGTCACCACTCCAGTGATTGAAGTTCATATTTCGAATACGTTTTCCCGTGAAAGTTTTAGACATCAATCCTATATTTCTGGAAATGCCAAAGGTGTTATTCTGGGTTTTGGTTTAAAGAGTTATGAGCTGGCAATTCAGTCATTTTTGTAGTATCAAAATAAAATAAGCCATTAGATAAATCTTTAACAAATAATTAATACGCTCTTTTGTAACTTCTTCTATTTTTGTGAAAGAAAAAACTTTCATGAAAAAATACTACTTTCTACTGCTTTTATTAGTTTCATTTGTCAGTACTGCACAAATAAAAGGAACCGTTTCGGACGAAAAAGGAAATCCCTTGCCTTTTGTGACTATTTTTCAGGAGGACACCTATAATGGAACCACTTCCAACGAGCAAGGAAACTATGAATTCAACTTAAAGAAAAAGGAAAAACAAACAGTTGTCTTTCAATTTTTAGGTTTTAAAACCCAGAAAGTACTTATACAAACAGACAAACTCCCTTATTCGTTGCACATCAAAATGATCGAAGAAAGTTTCTCGCTGAACGAAGTAATCATCAACAAAAAAAATAATCCGGCTTTAGCGATAATAAAAAGTGCCATTGCCAGCAGAAAACAAAACACCAAAAAAACAAATCGATTCAATGCTGACTTTTATTCTCGCGGTATTTTTAAACTGAAAAATGCCCCAAAAAAAATATTAGGCCAAAAAATTGGTGATCTTGATGGCGCACTGGATTCTACCGGAACCGGAATTATTTCCTTATCTGAAACGTTTTCAAAAATAGCATTTGAGAAACCCAACAACTTGAAAGAAGTCGTTACGGCCTCAAAAGTAAGTGGCAGAGACAATGGCTACAGCTACAATACGGCTACATCTTCATTCTACGATTTTTATGACAACACCATCGATTTTAGTGTCCAAATGATTTCTCCAATTGCAAACAACGCGTTCAACTACTATAATTACACCTTAGAAAGCACTTTTTTTGACGAGAATACAAACATGATCAACAAAATAAAAGTGATTGCAAAGCGCGACAGTGAACCCATTTTTGAAGGGTACATTTATATAGTGGAAGACTCCTGGGCGATTTACGCCGTTGATCTGGATATAAAAGGTTACCGAATAAAAGAAGAATTTCTGGATGTGATGACCTTAAAACAAAATTTCAGTTACAACAACAGCAATAAAATCTGGGCCAAAAATACCCAAAGTCTCGAAATCACAGCAGGTGCTTTTGGGATAAAATTTACCGGAAAATACAATTACGTGTATAGCAATTATGAATTCATAAATGCTTTTGCACCCAAAACATTTACAAATGAAATTACGAGAATCGAAATAAATGCCAATAAAAAAGACAGCTTATTCTGGACTACCAACAGACCCATTCCGTTAACAAATGAAGAAAGCACAGATTATATTAGAAAAGACAGCATTTACAAGGTCCGAAATTCCGAAAAATACCTGGATTCAGTAGACACAAAAGAGAACAAGTTCAAAATCTTGAAGCTACTGAGCGGCTACACCTATAAAAACAGTAGCGAAAAACACAGTTTTAGTTATGAAGGATTATTAAATCTTGGTTCATTGAGTTTCAATACGGTGCAAGGATATAATTTTGACTCAGGATTTAAATACACCAACTGGAAAAATCAGGAAAGTAAAGGAATCTACACTTCCATAAGTACAAAACTCAATTACGGTTTTGCCGAAGATCGTTTGCGTGTCACTGGACAATTTATCCACCGGTTCAACAATCAGAATTATGCCACTTTATATATGACAGGAGGCAGTTCTGTAAAGCAATTTAATCCGAATGAACCCATCAGTAAAGTAATAAACACGATCAGTTCCCTAGCATTCAAGAACAATTTTATGAAGTTGCATAATCTGGAATCAGCGGCAATTGGCTTCAGCCAGGATGTTGCAAATGGAGTGAATCTAAATGGAAAAATAGAATACCAGCAACGCAAACCACTATACAACAATACGGATTTTTCTTTTTTTAACAAGGACGATTTATACACTTCGAATAATCCGTTGGTACCAAATGATTTCACCACTCCCAATTTTGAAAAACACCATTTGACGAAAATTAATGTGCTAGCAAAAATCAATTTTGGAAACAAATATTCCTCCCGTCCCGATGGAAAATTTAACATCCGAAATGAAAAATATCCAACTCTTTATTTAGGCTATGAAAAAGCAATTGCGGCTAATGAAAAGAAGTATGAGTTTGACCATTTCAATAGCCGATTAACGTATGATTTGACATTGAGAAATAAAGGTGTTTTAGGGTTGAATCTAAAAGCGGGAAAGTTTCTGAATGCAGATAACATTGCTTTTATAGATTACAAGCATTTTAATGGCAATCAAACCCACATTGGGCAGTCAGCGCGCTATTTGAATGTATTTAACTTACTGCCGTATTACTCAAATAGTACAAACGACAGCTATTTTGAAGTGCATTCGGAATACAACGACAAAGGCTATATCATGAATAAAATACCTTTATTGAACAAACTAAAATCAACTTTGACACTGGGTGCTCACGCGCTGTCTACGTCAAACAACAAACCTTATACTGAAATTACAGTTGGGTTAGACAATTTAGGTTTTGGTAAATTTAAAATGCTCCGTATCGATTATGTTCGTTCATACCAAAATGGATTTCAAGGAGACGGCGCAGTATTTGGGCTCAAATTTTTGAATATATTGGAGTAAAAAAAGAATCTATTTGTCAGTTGCAGTACAGTCGGAAAATATAACGACATCTCGACTGCACTCGATGTGACAAAAACATAACGAATTAAAAAAAGGCACTCGAAAATACTTTTGGTGTCTTTTTTAGTTTTAACATACACCACAATATTAATCATTTGGTTCCACATGAATCAACACCTGTCCCAATTCCGGAATTTCCTCTAGCAAGGTGTCCTTTAGTTTATGAGCCAGATCGTGTCCTTCTTTCACGGTAATATTTGAATCGACCGTAGCATGCAAATCTACATGATATTGCATGCCGGCTTTTCGAATAAAACATTTCTCGGTATCGATAATTCCGTCAACCTGAATGGAAACCATTCGGATTTGAGCTATTAAATCATCGTATAAATGCTCGTCCATTATTTCGCCCAAAGCGGGTCTAAAAATAAGGTAACTGTTATAAAGTATGAATCCCGAAGCAAAAAGTGCAGCCCAATCATCCGCAGATTCGTAACCATTTCCTAAAATCAAAGCAATCGAAATTCCAACAAATGCCGCCACAGAAGTTATGGCATCACTGCGATGGTGCCAGGCATCAGCTCTTAATGAGGAACTATTGGTTTGAATGCTTCTTTTCATCACCAGTCGAAACGAATATTCTTTCCAAATAATAATTGCAGCCAGAACGAGTAATGTCCATGGTTTTGGTAATTGATGTGGCGTTCCAATATTTACAATACTTTCATAGGCAATAATTGTGGCCGAAGTAATCAAAAAACCTACCACCAGAAAAGTAATCAAAGGTTCTGCTTTACCATGTCCGTACGGATGATTTTTATCCGCTGGCCTGTTAGAATATTTAATTCCGAACAACACCAAAAAAGAAGCAAAAATATCAGTCGTTGATTCAATTGCGTCTGCAATTAGTGCATACGAATTTCCGAAAAAACCGGCTAATCCTTTGATAATAGCCAAGCAAGTATTCCCTATAATACTAAAATAAGTCGCCTTGATCGCTGTTTGTTCGCTTGACATGCGCTTTGTTTAAAGATGAAATAAAAGTAAAATCGTTTAAGTAAACCGAATTAAATTTTAGATTTAAATTCTTTCTGGCTTACTTAAACGAAAATTTTTATGATTTATGTTATTTATGCACGTACAATATTTGCACCAATAGCCCTCAATCGTTCGTCAATACGTTCGTATCCTCTGTCGATTTGTTCAATGTTTTGAATTGTACTCGTTCCTTTTGCGGAAAGCGCAGCAATCAATAATGAAATTCCCGCACGAATATCCGGTGATGACATTGTGGTGGCTTTGAGCTGCGATTTGAAGTCATGTCCCATCACAACTGCTCTATGCGGATCGCACAACATAATTTTTGCTCCCATATCAATCAGTTTATCCACAAAGAACAATCTGCTTTCAAACATTTTTTGATGAATCAAAACATCACCTCTTGCCTGAGTGGCAACTACAAGCACGATACTCAATAAATCCGGAGTAAATCCGGGCCAAGGTGCATCAGCAATTGTCAAAATAGAACCGTCAATATCTGTTTTTACTTCATATCCATCTACGTGAGCAGGAATGTATATATCATCGCCACGACGTTCCAGCGTAATTCCAAGTTTTCTAAAGGTCGTAGGAATAACACCAAGGTTGTCCCAGCTGACATTTTTTATTGTTATCTCTGATTTTGTCATTGCAGCCAGACCAATCCAGCTCCCAATTTCAATCATATCTGGAAGAATTCTATGCTCGCAACCACCTAAACTTTCAACTCCTTCAATAGTCAATAAGTTAGACCCAACTCCAGTTATTTTAGCTCCCATAGAGTTCAACATCTTACACAATTGTTGCAAGTAAGGTTCACAAGCTGCATTATACACTGTTGTTTTTCCTTTGGCCAAAACGGCAGCCATAACAATATTTGCGGTTCCGGTTACGGAGGCTTCGTCTAATAACATATCGGCCCCTTTTAACCCTTCTGCTGCTTCAACGCCATAAAAGTGATCTTCTCTGTTGTAACGAAATTTAGCGCCCAGATTGATGAATCCTTCAAAATGCGTATCCAATCTTCTGCGACCTATTTTATCACCACCTGGTTTTGGGATATATCCTTTTCCAAATCGTGCCAAAAGTGGTCCAACAATCATGATAGAACCTCTTAAAGAACCGCCTTCTTTCTTGAATGCTTCGGTTTCCAGATACTCTATATTCACTTCATCAGCTTGAAAAGTATACGAGCCTGACCCATTTTTTTGAATTTTTACTCCTAAATTTCCTAGAAGCGTAATTAGTTTATTGATGTCAATAATATCAGGAATATTATTGATAATTACTTTTTCAGGTGTTAAAAGAACGGCACATAAAATTTGTAACGCTTCATTTTTTGCCCCTTGTGGCGTGATTTCTCCTTTTAGACTGATGCCTCCTTCTATTTTGAAAATTCCCATTTTTTACAGTTATGAGTTATAAATTATTAGTTATAAGTTAAAAAGTTACGAGCTAAAAGTAATAGAACAAAATTCAAAACTTATAACTGACTTACAAAGGTTTCCTATTTTGGTTCTTGTGAATCGGATTTGGTTTTCCTGTTTTTGTATTCTTATTGCTAAGAATTTTGGGTTGTCCTACCGGCAATATTTTATTCGAAACCCGCTTATTGGTTCGTAATAAATCAGTGGTATTTAATAATTCCTCTGAACTTTGAATCAAATTCAACTTGCCATCAGAGAGTTCAAATAAATGTTCAAAAATGACATCATCTTTTACTGTGTCTTTGTTCCAACTCAAATATGATTTTTTCATGTGATTGGCAATTACTTTCACCAAGGCACTTTTCATATCGCCATCTTCCCATTTATTGGCCACATCAATCATGTATTTTATGTTGTTGCCATAATACCTGTATTTGGGGAAATTCTGAGGGTAACTCAACACATCCGGTTTCAGTTGCAAAACTTCGCGCGAGGGAATTGGGTAGGGCGAATCCGCCACTAGTTTAAAATCCGACATTATAAAAATTTGATCCCATAATTTGTGCTGAAAATCAGGAACATCACGCAAATGCGGATTCAAGCTGCCCATGACCTGAATAATGTATTTTGCCGCTTTATTGCGTTCTACATCATCTTCTATTTTAGTAGCCTGATCAATTAATTTTTGCAAATGACGGCCGTACTCGGGAATAATCAAATGCGATCGCTCTGCATTGTATTCCAAATGATGCACGACATCGTTCGCATTTTCTTTACTATATTTTGAATTCATATTCGAATGTATATTTTTTTTTGATTTAAGTGTTTTCTTTTCGAATAGTGGAATCATTCGAACACCCATCCCAATTTTTTATATCTAAAGAGAAATAATGCCTTTTATTGTAGAGACTTCTTGGTATTTATCTACTATTTCTTGTGCGTCTTTCACAGTCACATCAACAGATATACTGGTAAATTTTCCAGTCTTGGATTTTGTGGTTTTGATAACCGCTCCCATGCAATTAAAAGCCAACTCAACACGTTCTACATTATCACTTTCTGTTGGCACAATAAATTTAAATAAGTATTCTGCTGGCCATGTATTGCTCATATCCAACTCTACTTTTAATCTATCGTAAAATTCTTCCGTCTTCTTATCCATTTTTTATTTAAAAATAAAGGCAAATATACGGTTTCAAACGTGAATTATGAATTTTGAAATATGATTTTTTGTTTAATCGCACTTTAACCGCAATGATTTTTTCAAATCCCAATAAGTTTAAGTAAATTTGCTCCTTATTTTTTAAAAGTGCAGAAAGAAATTATAGTTATCATTGGCGGTCCAGGAACCGGTAAAACTACTATCATCGATGGATTGATAGCTCAGGGACATTGTTGTTATCCCGAAATTTCCCGGGAAGTAACATTGGAAGCAAAAAAACAAGGAATCGAACAATTATTCCTGGAAAAACCATTATTATTCAGCGAATTGCTTCTTGAAGGGAGAAAAAAACAATTTCAAAATGCTTCCAAAGAAATCCACGACATTGTATTTATAGACAGAGGAATTCCAGATGTTTTGGCCTACATGCATTACATAGGCGATAGTTATCCTGCTACTTTTGATACGGCCTGCCGCGAACACGCCTACTCAAAAATATTCATACTCCCGCCTTGGGAAGAAATTTATATCAGCGACCACGAACGTTATGAAAACTTCGAACAAGCGAAACTCATCTACAATCATCTTACTGAAACCTATGAAAATTATGGGTACAAACTCATAGAAGTTCCAAAAGATACGATGGATAACCGAATTCTTTTTATCTTAGATGAAATTTCCAGATAGTCTGCAGGTTTAGGATTTATGCTTTGGACTGTTTTTCAATGAAATGAAATCTATACTCTATGCAAGAAGCAGAAGCTATTCTTCAAAAATATTGGAAGCACAACAAATTCAGGTCACTGCAAAAGGAAATCATTGATTCCGTTTTAAGTGGTCAAGATACTTTTGCACTGATGCCAACAGGCGGTGGAAAATCAATTTGTTTCCAGATTCCGGCAATGATGAAAGAAGGCATTTGCCTGGTTATCTCGCCATTGGTAGCGCTCATGAAAGATCAAGTCGCCAATTTGCAACAGCGAAACATCAAAGCCATAGCGCTGACAGGCGGAATTCGATCCGAGGAAATGATTGATTTATTAGACAATTGCCAATTCGGAAATTACAAATTCCTTTATTTATCGCCAGAGCGTCTTCAATCCGATTGGATTTTAGAACGAATAAAAAATCTTCCCATCCATTTAATCACAATCGATGAAGCGCATTGCGTTTCCCAATGGGGACATGATTTTCGACCAGCTTATTTAAAAATTTCAGAACTAAAAAAGCATTTTCCAACAGTACCATTTTTAGCCTTAACCGCCACTGCAACGCCAAGAGTCAAAGAAGATATCATCGCAGAACTGGGACTACATAAACCACAGATTTTTGAAAAATCATTTGCCAGAGAAAATATTGCTTATATGATTTTTGAGGTCGAGGATAAACTGTTCCGAATCGAACAAATCCTGAAGAAAAATCCACAACCTTCCATAATTTATGTACGAAACAGGAAATCGTGTCTGGATATTTCCTCTCAATTGAATTCATTAGGATTTAAAGCTACGTATTATCACGGCGGACTTTCGTCCAAAGAAAAAGATAAAAACATGGAATCCTGGATGAATGAGGACGTACAGGTTATTGTGGCAACCAATGCTTTTGGAATGGGAATTGACAAAGCCAATGTAAAAACGGTCATTCACATTCAGCTTCCGGAAAACATGGAAAATTATTATCAGGAAGCCGGACGTGCGGGTAGAAACGGAGAAAGAGCTTTTGCGGTTTTATTAACCAGCCCCTCTGACATCATTCAGGCTCAAAGCCAATTTATCACTATTCTTCCTGATAAAAAGTTTTTGAATCTCATGTATGTCAAGCTTTGCAATTATTTTCAAATCGCTTACGGAGAAGGAATCAACGAACAGTTTACCTTCAATTTGCATCGTTTTTGTTCAAAATATGAATTCCCAACCTTAAAAACGTACCATGCAATGCAATTCCTGGACCGACAAGGAATTATTAGCCTGTCTCAAGAATTTTCAGAAAAAATCACCCTGCAGTTTCTTATTCCCTCCAAAGAAGTGATTCGGTATATGAGTTTAAATCCAAATGACGAGGAAATTATTTTAGCCATTTTGCGCACGTATCCGGGAATTTACGAAATGCAAACTGCATTCAACCTGCAACTGATTGCTAAAAAATCAACCCATAAGGAAACTGAAATTCAGGCTGTTTTACATAAATTAAAAGAAAAGAAAATTATAGAGTACCATTCGAAAAATAATGACGCCACATTAATTTTCAATGAAGTTCGGGAAGATGACAGAACCATCAATCGAGTTTCGAAGCATTTAGAAAATCAAAATCAGTTAAAAAAAGAACAGCTTCAATCCGTAATTCAGTATATAAGTGAAAAAAAAGTATGCAAAAATAAGTTGATTCTAAATTATTTTGGCGAAAAAACAACCGTTGATTGCGGCGTTTGCTCCTTTTGCATTACTAAAAAAATAAAGAAAAAAGAGGTATCGGTACTTTCCAAAGAAATAATTGCGTTATTACAAGCAGAAGATTTAAACTCAAGAGACATTCAAAATAAAACTAAAAATAGTCCGGACGAAGTTATCTTTGTACTTCAGGATTTACTAGAAAACAACACAATTTTGGTTAAACCAAATAATAAATATACTTTACGATCATAATGGAAAAATTACGAATAGTTTTTATGGGTACGCCTGAATTTGCCGTGGGAATATTAGACACGATACTGAAAAACAACTACGAAGTTGTGGGTGTCATTACAGCTGCAGACAAACCCGCAGGTCGCGGACAAAAATTAAAATACTCAGCAGTAAAGGAATACGCACTGGCCAATAATCTAACTTTATTGCAGCCTTTAAACCTAAAAGACGAAACTTTTTTAGCTGAATTAAAAGCGTTGAATGCTAATTTGCAAACTGTAGTTGCGTTTAGAATGTTGCCAAAAGTAGTTTGGGAAATGCCCTCTTTCGGCACTTTTAATCTTCATGCTTCGCTCCTGCCGAATTATCGCGGCGCGGCACCCATAAATTGGGCAATCATTAATGGAGAAACTAAAACGGGTGTCACCACTTTTTTTATCGATGATAAAATTGATACGGGCGCAATGATTTTAAGTTCGGAAATCCCAATTGATGAAACCGAAAATGCGGGACATTTGCATGACCGATTAATGGAATTAGGAAGCCAGACCGTCATTGACACTTTGGCACTGATCGAAAAAGGAAGTGTATCAACAGTGATTCAAAAAGATACTGCCAACACCAGAACAGCCTACAAACTCAACAAAGAGAATTGCAAAATAGACTGGACAAAATCAGCGCCGGAAATAAACAATCTGATACGAGGTTTGAGTCCGCACCCAGCGGCTTGGAGTTATTTTGGCGACAAGAACGAAGAGTGGAATGTAAAGCTATACGAAGCCAAACTAATCACTGAGGAACATAATTATGCTGTCGGGAGTTTAATTTGCACCAAAAAAGAAATGAGGGTAGCTGTAAAAAAAGGATTTATCCAAATACTTACTTTACAGTTTCCAGGCAAAAAGAAAATGAATACTTCTGAATTTCTGAACGGGATTGTATTTTCTGTTGACGCAAAAGTCTATTAACACCAACAAAAAGGGCACCTCATACACTTTAACAAGAAACAATCTTTACTTTATCAACAAAAAAAATAAGTTATCAACAAAATACTCTAAATTAACACAAAACGCTTGCAAGGAACGTATTTCCTACTAAATTTGTGTATTAACAATTTTTTTTAACCAACAATTAATAACTAATTATTATGAACAAATCAGAATTAATCGATGCTATCGCTGCTGATGCAGGAATTACAAAAGCTGCAGCAAAATTAGCTTTAGAGTCATTTTTAGGTAACGTAGGCGGAACTTTGAAAAAAGGTGGTAGAGTATCTTTAGTAGGTTTCGGATCATGGTCAGTATCTGCCAGAGCTGCAAGAGACGGTAGAAATCCTCAAACAGGAAAAACTATTCAAATCGCTGCTAAAAATGTAGTGAAATTTAAAGCTGGAGCAGAATTAGAAGGTGCAGTAAACTAATTTTTATCCTTCCTAGATATAACAAAACCTTCCATCTGGAAGGTTTTTTTATACGTTTCACCGATTTTATATGGCTCCCTTAAAATAAAAAACCTAAATTTAATAAAAAATCTAATCCGATGATAACAGATAAGATAAAAAAAGGATATTTGCTTATAGCAGAGCCTAAAATAATTGGGGATTTATCATTCAATAGATCGGTAATTTTATTAGCTGATTATAATGAAGAAGGATCTGTAGGTTTCATAATTAACAAACCTTTAAAGTACACTATCCACGATTTAATTCCGGAGATAGCGGCACGATTTAAGATTTATAATGGTGGTCCGGTAGAACAAGACAACTTGTATTTCATTCATAATATCCCTGAATTAATTCCAAATAGCATTGAAATATCTAACGGAATATATTGGGGTGGTGACTTTGAAGCAACTAAAGAACTCATCAATAAAGGAGAGATAAGCAAAGACAATATCCGATTCTTTTTAGGTTATACCGGCTGGCATGAAAACCAACTAGAAAGCGAAATGGAAAGTCGCTCGTGGATTATAACGGCGAACAGTTATGAAAACAAAATAATTGGAACATCAGCCACTCATTTCTGGAAAGAACAGATTATGGAATTAGGCGGCGAATACCTCATCTGGTCTAATGCTCCAGAAAATCCATACCTAAATTAAGCATTTCGGACTATTTCGTTGAGTTTTTCTAATAATTGAGTCGATACGTGAGTTGTAAATACTTTTTTGCGGTATCGCGTTACGGGTTGAATCCCTTTTATTACGTTTGTTATAAATAATTCATCCGCTTTTTGCAGGTCAAACGGAGAGATCACTTCCTCGACAACCTCTAAAGTTTCTATTTTTTTAGCCAAACTTAAAATCTGTTTTCTCATAACGCCGTTTAAACACCCCTCAGAAACCGGCGGCGTAATCAATTTATCACCCATTAGCATAAAGATATTCCCCTGCAATGCTTCTACTACATTCTTGCTATCATTAAGTACTAAGCAATTGTCCAAGCCATTTTCATTAGCGAAAATACTTCCTGTTATATTAATAATTTTATTAGTCGTTTTGATCGACGATAGCAATTGTTTTGTGATATAGAAGTCTTTGTATAAATCTACTTCATATTCTTTCTTTTCAATTGAATACAAAGTATTCTCAAGCGCTATTGAATGGATCAAAAAAGAAACCGTATTATTTTGCGGCAAATAATACCCGCCATCGTTTCTATATACTGTAATTCTGGCTCGGGAGGAAAGAGAGAGACCCGTTTTTTTTACTAAAGAGAGAATTTGTTCCTCCAGGTATTCCATGGTGAAATTCATTGGGATTTCCATACGCACCACCCGCATAGAAGACATTAACCTGAAATAATGATCTTCTAGAAAAAGAATTGTATTATTTACTATTTTAACTGTTTCAAAAACACCGTCACCATATAGAAAAGCACGGTTTTGAAACAATACATTGGTGTCCTGAGACACAATAGTTCCATTAAAATTAATCATAAAAAAGCCCTAAATTTTATTCAAGGCAAATATAAGTCATAAAATATGATTTTACTATACAGATCCTATTAGATGTTTAAGATCCGATATTTGATTTTCCCACAATAGTGTGGCCTCGTTTACCTCGTCTTTTTCAGCAAAATCTACCACCATTAAAGAAACATCTTTGGTGAGTTCATCTACTAAAATATGCAATTCAAAAAAGTACTCCGTGTCTTTACTATTCTCGTCGACCCACTTGAATTTTACTTTCTCACCTGCTTTCTTAGAGGCAAGCCTTGCTTTTTCTTCGGAATCCTTCCAAATAAAAGTAAAAAATTCACCACGAGAGTTTACATTATCTGCAAACCATTCAGACAAACCTGATGGAGTAGAGATATACTGATACAATAATTGTGGAGAAGAATTTATGGGAAACTCGATTTCGTAACGTACTTTTTGATCCATGACCTACATTTAATTTTTCGGAAATATATAGAATATAACTACATAAAAAAAGTGTTTTTAAAAATATATTTTTTTATTAAAAATATAGTTGCATCCAATATTTTTATTTTTATATTTGCACCCGCATTCAGGGAAGGTTTTTCCCTAATTATGGCGAGATAGCTCAGTCGGTTAGAGCGCAGGATTCATAACCCTGAGGTCCCGAGTTCAAATCTCGGTCTCGCTACCAAAGCAAACCCTTAAACAGCAATTGTTTAAGGGTTTTTTATTGGAAATAATTCAAAAAACATCGCCCTCTGATTACTCCAGTGCGCACCGAAGTGACGAATTTTATGAATTGAGCTGATAATTCTTTAAGTATGATACAGACACGGCATACATGCAATGTAGTTTTCATGTGTACCCTTTCTGTTTAGTCAAATATCTTAATTTCCAAAGTCCCGTTTGCGATCACAGATGAAAGTTTAGGATTTAAGTACTTTTTCAAAACTTCATTAGAAGAATGCGGTGATACCATTTTAGTTTCGCCTTCCATTACTCTTTCCATTCAAGTAAAATAGGTTTTCCGAAAAATTTTCAAACGATACACTTTATTAATTCCGGTGCTTTTCCAATAGAATGTACATGATATAGACGAGAGGTTATATTCCCGTTTATCGTAAACTAATTTCCGTTAACGGGATTCTTGTTTATTGTATCAAAATTACTTTTCTGTATGAAATTACTTAATAAGAACATTATTCCTTGTCAACGGTAGAAAAAAACGTAAACGCAAGGATGTGCTTTACATCAAAGTGATTTATGAAATTTCTTGTTTATAGGATAAATTTCAAATATCACTGAAAGTGGGTATTGTAAAATCATTGGGAATCTCCTTTATTTACATTTCCGCAATCAAAGCATTCTATTTTGATTTAAAATAAATGTAACGAAACTTTAAATAAAAAAATTTCACCCAAATGTGGAAAACCGTAAAGAAAGAATTGTTTTTGGATGTAGGTTTGAAAAAGTTTAAAGTCAAACACGTAAATTATAATTTGATTATGAAAAAAAAGGCACTCTTATTATTTCTTATTTTAATTTCAAATTCTATTTTTTGTCAATCCTATCTTGGAATGATTACAAAGCAAGTAAATTTCAGGGAAGGATCAAGTACTGATGAAAGTATCATTAGTTCCCTAAAACCCTACACCCAAATCTTTATTATTTCTCTTGGAGCAGAGAATGATTACTACAATGTCATAGATATAGCTACTGACAGAGAAGGTTATGTTCATAAATCATATGTGAAAGTTGGTGAAGTGGTTAACAAAAGCAATGGAAGTTTCATTTCAGCTTCAGGAAATTCAGCACGCTATGATGCTGAGGCTACAATATTTAACAATACCACTATTACGTTGACTTTAAAATTAAATGTCGAAGTATATCGGTTTTCACCAAAAGAAACTAAAAACACTATATTAACTCCTGGTGATTACGATTTTAGAGCATCTGCTCCTGGTGTTATGCCAAATGTTGGTGTTAAGAATTTTGAAAATAATCGCACATATACTTGGCAGTTTTATATAGTTTCCAGATAAATTATTAATTAATAAATCTCAAGATTTGGTTTCTAACTATTTAATACTAGTATTCAAAAAATTGCAATTTATTTTAATAATTGTAGGACGTTTTTTTAAAATTCTTTTTCGGAAAAGAAAAGAAATAGAATTACTATATCTTAACTACTCCACAGAATATATTTTTGATAATAGCCTAATCATAATCAACTATAGGTTTAGAAATGGATTATGGTATCAATTTGGAAAACACAAGACTTTAGAAAAGGAAATTAAGATTTTTAATCTCAAAAATTTTGATACCGAATTTGATTTTGTTGTGCATGGCTTTTTTCAAAAGAAAGTATTTAAACTGAAATTTGAACCCCAATTAACTATAAATACTCAAAGTTTTAAAACTAGTTTATCAAATCGTTCATTAGACTTAGTAGAAAAAGCCATTCCTGATCTAATACAACCTCATCTATACAGTGACATAAGGAAACTATCTATAGACACTTCTAAAATTAAAGTTACAAGCAAACCATTTATAATTAACAATAATACCTATAACCAAAACGAATTTATATGACACGAGATTATTATCAATTACCAAAATCAAGTTCAGTGATGCGATTTCTATGGAAATGTGCAGGTGGCGACCGTTATCTTTTAGAAAGAGCAACGTATTCTGATCAGATTAAATACATGTGTTTAGGCGGAATAGTATTTGCAACCGGAGCTTTGGCAGGAATTGCAGGTGGATATGCTTTTTATACTATTTTCGAACCAAGAGGTTCCGCTATTGAAAACCCAATTGATACGCAAACTGTTTTTACAGCAATCTTTTTTGGAATTATCTGGGGATTAATGATATTTAATATTGACCGATTTATAGTTACCAGTACTGGAAAAGGTGATGGTACTGAAGCCATAACGATGGGAGAATTAAAAAGCGCTTTGCCACGTATCCTAATGGGAATGATTATAGCAATGACCATATCAAAACCGGTTGAAATTAGGATGTTTAAAACCGAAATTGACATTAAACTTCGCGAAAAGCAAATTGAACAGCAGACAATCTACATTGATAAAGTAAATGCAAATTTTAATGAGGAAATTAAAAATAAAGATAAAGAACTCATCAAATTCGATAAAGATTTAGGCTTGAAAATTGGACGTCATGCAGAATTGGAAAAGCAATATATTGAAGAAGCACGAATTATTACTGTAGGCCCTAGAGCATTAGCAGTTAAGGAACAAATGGATGCTGTAGGAAAAGAAATATCTGACATTAAAAATAATCCTGAATATAGTAGAATTAAAAAAGAAAAAAAAATAATTGAGGATCGAAGAGAGAAAGCATTGGCTGATACTGAAAAAGTTGCCAACGGTCTTGATGGTTTACTAGAACGAATAAAAATAGCACACGAAGTTGCTGGTTTTTGGATATCCTTGTTTATCACATTGCTTTTTATGGCAATTGAGTTAACACCAATCTTTTTTAAACTGATGTTAACAAAGACTACCTATGACTATTTAGCAGAAAATAGAGATGAACTAATTAAAGCAGAATACGGAATTGAAGTAAAATATGATTATTACAAGGACAAGCAAGGAGTAGAAAAGCATCTAACTGTAAACCATGAAGCGGAAAGATTAATCTTTGAAAAAATAGAAGTCACAAAGATTCAGAGAGAACTTACCGAATATGCAGTTCAAAAATACAAAGAAAGAGAGATGAAAAAAATTGATGAAAACCTCGACGAATACATAAAAACCATAAACGCAGATGAACAAAGCAGTTAATGAAATACGGCTTTTTCTTTTTACATGTTCAGGAGAAGATAACTATATATTGAAAAAATGTAACAGTAAAATCCAAACAAGATTTGCTCTCATTGGCTTTTTTGTATTATTAATTTTTTCCGGATGTCTTTTCAGCGCTACTTGTTTTGCTTATTCTTTATTTGAAGGAGCAAAATGGGCTAGCCTTCCCATCGGTATAATATGGGGGGCAGTTGTTGTAAATATGTATTTACTATTACTGCATACCATTTCTCCCGCTATAATCCCCCTATCTAGCAAAAAAAATGTTAAAAACAAACTTCAAAAAAATGAAAAAATAATTAAAATCCCCTCTTTCTCAATGTTCTTAAGATTAGGTTTTATGGTATTATTAGCAATAATAATTGCGCAACCATTGAACGTTTTTATGATTTCCTCATCAGTAGAAAGCAGTATTGAAAAACACAAAATAGTAGAAAGAATTAAGCTATATGCATTAACGAATAAAGAGTTAATTAAAAATGAACTACTTAATCAAAAAGAATTCAACCAAAAAATAGTAGACCGGTTGAATGAAGACTTAGCAAGTACAACCAAAGCTCAAATAGCTATTATAAATAGTAAAATTGAAAGGGACAATCAATTCATAGTAATCACTTCAAAAAAATTAAATGAACTCAATAAAATTGATGCTAATTTATTTTTAACAGATAAAACTGAATTAGAAAAAAAGAAACTTCTAAACCAACTTGATAATTTATTAAATGATGAATTAACTTCAGATGCTGATTTTATTACTACTGTCAGCTTAACATCAATTGACGGTAGTTTAAAAGAGGATTACATCACATATAAAAACAATTTAATAAATCTGATTACGGAGAAGACAGACAACTACAATGCATTAAACCATTTACTAAATAAAAGTAATTTTTACATCAAAACAATTCAGTTATTGCTGATTGAAAATCCTATTTCATGGTTCATAACAGTCTTGGTATGTTTAGTTTTTTTATTGCCTATTTATTTTAAATATAAAGTCAGAGATTTATCGTCTAGCCTATTTAATAAAAATCCAAATAATCAATCTGAAATCAAGCGATTAAGAGAAGAGCTAATTCATACAAAAGATTACAGATGGCTTGAAAATAAAATAAAATCGATCAATATTGGAAGTATAAATACCTCCGATTACTATTTTCAGAGAATGCTTATCGAGCATAAAATAATTCTGGAGGAATATGATGAGACAAAAAGTAAATTTTCGGAAATATTGACATCAAATATTAAAAAATATAACAAAACATCATCCGATAGATTATCTCATTTACAAGAAAAACTTAAAAAAGTTAGTCTTACCAAATATAATGATTGTTCTCAACGAATTTCAGATGAATACATCAATGAGCTAATGATTAAGTATGAGTATTGGCTAGATTCCCCATTCAGAACAAAAAGAAAAAACACACCAACATCTATTTCTAATAACGAAGAAAGTTTATTAGATTTTATTTATAACCAAGAATTATAATCTACTTTTATTATGAATGATATTCTTGAAAAAATAATAAAAGTGGAACCTATCATTGGAGAGGATGGTTTGAATTATAACAAAGTCACCAAAGAAATTTCCACTCCAAGAAAAACATATTTAAAAGGAACTATTACTGGTAAATATAGAGGGGACAGAATAGACAATGAATCTAATTTATTTGATTTTGAAATCTATGAAGCAGAAGTATTATGTAATTCAAAAGCTGATTTTAGTGAGAATAAACCTTTTGTTTTTCCTAATGATTTTAAAAACATAGGTAATCAAGAGAAAATAAAAGGAACTGTTTTCCCAAAAGAGAAATTACCAACAACTTTACCAGTCGCAATTATAGCAAATGAAAAATCATTTGGGGTAAATGTATTAGAACCACAATTATTTGAATTTGATATTGTTCGCAAATTTCATCAAACTGACGGCGATGATGTATTTGGAACTTTTAATGCCTTCATAACGGGTTACGTTTTTGATTGTGAAAAGAAAATTGTTGAAGAAATTGTAGGACCAATAATTGGGCCCGTAATCGTAGATCCGATTCCGATTCCAATTCCAAAACCTTTAACCTGCCGGGCATCAAATATTAAAACCGGCGCAACCCAAACTAAAGGAAATTATACCAGAAGTGAATATTATTGTAAAAATCACGATGATAAAACCTGGGGAAACTGGGAATACAAAAAAGGAAATACTGGACCTGATCAAGGGTGTTTTTCAACAATAATTGGAATTTTTGGTTTGATTTTGGGCCTCATCTTTTTAATTACAATCCTTCCTGGAATACTTTATTTTATTGGTTTCTTTATCATTATGTTTCTAATTAGCATTTTAGGACCCTATTTAAAATGGATCTTCAGAATCATTGGGGCATTACTTTTAATTGGATTTATCAGTTCGTTAATTAATACTTTCAATCAAGGGTCTCAAAGATATAATCCCACTCCAGTAGTCGTTGATAAACCACTAGAAGTAGTTGAAGAAAGATCTACAATAATCGATACGACAAATAATCAGTCAAAAACAAATGATACTATTATTACACGATATAGAATTTGGCAAGATTATGAAGGTAAAAAATACGAAGGCAAATACCAACTCCGATTAAGTGATTTAAAAAATGCTGCATACCATAAAAACAACTTACCTCTTTCGCAAAAAAATATCGACAGCTATGATAAAATCATATACAGCCTAAAAGAAAATGATAAAAATAAATTGAATGGCGTTTACAAATTATTTGATAGTATCAATAAATCAAACAAACTTTCTAAAGTTAAATTTGCAGAAATGGTTGTCTCCTTTATTCAGGATATTCCGTATGCTTTAATATTGGATAAAGGATGTGACGCCAGTTTGTACAATGATACTTTCACTCGACAATATCTTTTAGACCCCAACGCATCATGCGACGGCAATCAAAGATTTGGAATTAATACACCTGTCGAATTTTTAGCAAGCTTAAAAGGAGATTGTGATTCTAGAACACTATTATTATATACTATATTCGCTCATTACAATTATGATGTGGCAGTTTTAAGCAGTGAATTTTATGGGCATTCCATTTTAGGAATAAATTTACCCATAAACGGTACTGCTTATAATTATAACGAGAGTAGGTATGTGATGTGGGAAACAACAACACCCAATTGCAAACCCGGAATAATATCAAATAAAATTTCAAATTTAAATAACTGGAGAATCTCCTTAAAATCAAAATAACATGGACAAACAAAGTTTATTTTTTACAAGTATAGTAGGAATTGTTGTAATTGCACTAATGCTGATAGCAATTCAATTTTTAGCAAAAAGATTAAAAATACAAACAAATACAGAACAAAAAATTAATACTTCCTATTCCATTTGGTTTGGATCATTGCTTCTATCTTTTATCCAGTTTTTAAAAGTAGCGTTAGAACTTGTCGAAAATTCAATTGAATTAATAATAGCGGATAAATCAATTAATAACACATTTGTAGCAGTAATGGAGCAAATAGCAATCTTCACTGGTTTTAGCTTCTTATTTACATTCTTGGCCTATTATATTGTTCATGTTATCATAAAATTTTCAATTGGCAATCGTAATGATAGTATCGAAATTGAAAAAGGCAATGTGGGTTATTTTTTAATTAAAGGAATAGTTTTATTAACATTGGTATTTTCATTAATAACCATTTTTGAGCATTTTTTAAGATGGTTTGCTCCTTCTGTTGAAACCCCTTTTTATCATTAAAATGAATAACTCATTTATTAAGATAGGCAGGTTTCGCAATATTATTATTCATTGTTATTATGCGTTATTAATATGCCATACGGATATTACCAGTTCGTGCGTTTTTGCTGCAATAGTTGGTTTTGCCTATTTAGCTTTTTCTACCAATGAAAAAGCAATAAGAACGAAGTATTAACCTATATCGTATTAGTCTTTTTATTTTATTTCAGTTCTTTTTCAAAATAGCTTTGGGCAGAACAATTTGGAATATTGTGGGTTTTATTGTTACCTTAGGGTTACTAATTTCAAAACTATTCAGGTTGATACATAGCAATAGTTAAAAAAACAAGTGAAACATTTTATCAGTTTTTAATAAAAGTATCCATTACCGAACGAATGACTACAAAGTATTGCGCCAAATTTTCATTTTTGAATTGTCCGGATACTTTTGTTTTACTTTCACATTTCGGATAACTCTTTCGTAAGCATTCTTGTCTGGAGGCACTCCTTCATGGAATAAAAAAGTAAGGATGTTTTCCTTGTATTAATGTATTCGCTTATGGAAAGCACAAAGATTTTTCCTGTTTTTGGAAGCAGAAGTTAGTAAGTATTCCAGTGAAACTGTACCACCTATTCCGGTATAAAGTGTACCACTTAAATGAATGCGATGATAAATTTTTAGTATTTCCAGCAGTTGAAGCTAGTTTAATTGCATTTTGTATTTCTGAATATTTATAATTGAGTTCGTTTAATCGTTTTCGTTTAAGATGCATCCTTTAACAAGATAATCTTTTAAACGTTGGGTTATCCAAATACGAAATTGGATTCCTTGCAACAATTTCACACGGTAACCAACTGATATGATAATATCAAGGTTGTAATGTTTGACGCTGTTTTCTTGTGTTTTCCTTCAATAGCACCATGTAAAATGGTTAGTCGGAAATTCCGACATACCACTTTTTCGCCTAGTTCCCCTTCTTTAAAAACAAATAAAAAACAAAAACTTTTTTGGACGCTAACCAGAGCAACATCCGGAATTACACGCTATAAACTACTGAGTTTTATATTGGAGTACCTGAATTTATAAAACCAGTTCACTTGAATGTTTATAATTATTACCGTTCCAACTGTTATTTTATGTTTCTTTCCAAAAATAAACGGTACTTTAGGGTCACTTTTCTAAGCGTATACACCCAACAATAAAGTCACATCTATAAAGAAAGATATCATTTAGCACTAATAAACATGAATAAAATACAATTAGGATGGATAGGCCTTGGCAACATGGGAAATCCAATGGTTATGAACCTACTCAAAGCCGGTTTTGAAGTATCCGTTTTCAATCGTACCAAAGAGAAAGAAGCACCGTTACTGGCCTCAGGAGCAAAATCAGCAAGCAGTTTGCACGAACTACTGCAAACATGCGACGTAGTTTTGACAATGTTGTCCAACGACGCGGCGGTAAAAGAAGTTTTTGAAGGAGCAACAGGTTTATTATCTAAAGCACATCCTGGCAAAACCATCATCAATATGAGTACGGTTGCTCCAGAAACCTCGCGTTATTTAAACACCATTTGCAACCAACATCAGGTACATTTTATAGATGCTCCCGTTTCTGGAAGTGTAAAACCGGCACAAGACGGAACGTTAGTCATTCTTGTTGGGGCTTCGGCTGGAGATTTCGAAATAGCCAAACCCATATTTGAGGTTTTGGGTAAAATTGCGATTCACGTAGGGGAACCTGGCGTAGCAAGTTCTGCTAAATTAGCCATCAATTACCTATTAGGATTAAATCTTCAAGGAGTAGCCGAAACGGTTTTATTTGCCGAGAAAAACGGCGTAAGCAAAGAAGACATGCTCAACATCATCAATCAAGGTGCTTGCGGCAACGGAATTACGAATATTAAAACACCTTCCATTCTGAACGATTCCTATCCTGCTGCATTTGCGTTGAAACATCTGGTCAAAGATTTAAAACTTGCCAAAGAAGCCGGACTCAATTCTCCGTTGATTCATCCTTTGTACGACAGTTATGCCGCAGCAGAGCAAGAAGGATTAGGCGATTTAGATGTGATGGCAATTATCAGTAGTTTAAAAAGTAAATCATTTTAAAACAACAGTTAATTCAGCGAATAAATCATTGTGTATAATTCGTTTAAATAAAACCAAAAAAAGCTACACCCATAAGATGTAGCTTTTATTATTTAATTGTAAAAATGATATTACTTAATCTTCATCGGAGGCAAGTCGAATGCAGCTGATTCATGTTCAAAACCATTGCGGTGAGAACCATCACAAAAAGGCTTGTTTACCGATAGTCCGCAACGGCAAAGACCCAACGCCGTTCTTCCCTCTAATCCGTATGTTTTTCCTTCACAGTCTGTTATTTCAAAATCGCCTTCTATTTTTATAGAACCATTGCGATTGATTGTTAATTTTGTCTTGCTCATAATGCAGTTTGATTTTTTTTGAGGCCAAAGATTGCAAAATATATGTTAACGGAGTACAAATTATCTCTCTTTTCTCAACCAAAAGACTAATTTACATTAGTTCTATATTATAAAAATCTAAGGTCCAATACGTGCTAACTGAAAGGTATGAAAATCGTTTTACTGCTACACAAACAGCATTTGCTTAGTATAACTCGCTCTCTGTCCATACCCATTCAATATTAAATTATACCTATCCTGTTATAATTAGCATCATGCCCGGATTTACACTGCTTTCATACATCATACAGCAGACTTTAAGGCAACTATAATGTTGATTTCCTTTTTGTCAACACACTAAAAAACAATACCGTCAAAGCAATTGAGAATAAGATTCCTACTGTGTTAGAAATACTGATATCTAATCCAAAACCTATAGTAGGATCATAACAAAGGTAAGAACCAATGACAGAGCTGATGAAAAAAGCAGGCACTAGAGCTACCATATAGTTAGTTTTTCTTTGGTACAAATACACCGCACCAATCCATAGAGCAATCCCTGCAGTTACTTGATTGGCCCAAGAAAAATACCTCCACAACAATTCAAAATCCATTTTGGTTAAAATAAAGGAGATCACAAAAAGTGGAGTAGCAACCATAAAACGGTTTTTCAACAGCTTTTGATCAATTTTGAAATAATCAGCAATAATCATTCTTGCGGCTCTAAACGATGTATCACCGGAAGTAATTGGTAAAACAATCACCCCTAAAACTGCGATTGTCCCAGCAATAGTCCCTAAGAACGTTACCGAAATTTTATTTACAACAGCAGCTGGACCACCGTTTTCAAGCAACAAACTAAGATCGTTTCCATGAAACAAACTCATTGCAGCTGCTGCCCAAATCATTGCAATAACCGCCTCAACAATCATCATTCCGTAGAAAATTTTTCTACCGTCTTTTTCGTTGTTTATCGTTCTAGAAATTATAGGGGACTGCGTGGCATGAAATCCGGATAAAGCACCACAGGATATAGTCAAAAATATTACCGGATAGTAGGGAATTCCTTTTGGATGCAGATTTTCTAAGGTTAGTTCAGGGATTGGATTCCCAAACATAAACATCCCGATACAAATACCCAAGGCACTTATCAATAGCAAAAAACCTAAAACCGGATATATCTTACCGATCACTTTATCAATAGGCAAAACGGTCGCAATAATATAGTACAGGAAGATTAAGAACACAATAATCAGATAAATGTCTGCATCATTTCCCACTAATTCATTAATCATTTTGGCAGGTGCCGAAACAAATACGGTACCAACTAAAACCAATAAAAGAAGGGCAAAAAAGTTAACAACGTGACTAAAATACTTGCCCAAAAACCGAGACGCTAATTCCGGTAAATGTGCACCACCGTACCGCATAGAAATCATTCCTGTCAAGTAATCATGCACACCCCCTGCAAAAATAGATCCTAAAACGATCCAGATAAAAGCTGATGGTCCATATAGAGCTCCTAAAATAGGCCCAAAAATAGGCCCCACTCCCGCAATATTTAATATTTGTATGAATGAGTTTTTGTTACTACTCATGGGAACAAAATCGACCCCATCAGTAAGTTCATTTGCCGGCGTCGTTTTGTTCTCGTCGATCTTGAAATTTCTCTCTACAAATTTACCGTAGATGATGTAACCAAAAATCAATAAAAAAATTGCAATAATAAAAGTAATCATAGTTTACATAGTTTAGATCTTTTAAATATATGACATCAAACTTGGTATCCAAGGTAAGGCACCAATAATTTAGATTTTTTTAACTAAAACAAACCTATTTACATACTTATTCAGCTTTTTTTACGAAAAATGCAATTATAACGGCTCTTATTACGCTTTTATAAGAATAGCTTAATTATTTTATTCAAAAGAGAAATAAGGCCTTTCCATATCCTACATATATCCCTACTATTTCACAAAATTAAAATCCACTTGCCTCTCTTTATACGAATTGATGTGGTGTGCCAATTTACAAAACACCGAGGGGATACTTATTGTTCTATTTTTACAACAATCTTCATTACAGCAGAACCCAGACAAAAATCGTGTGTAATATAGTTTAGCTGGCAGACTTTGGCCAATCTGTATTTTTGTTCGAGCCCATATATAAAAATACTTTTGAATTCAAAACTCATTTGAGTACCGCTTCACACATACACTTGGCTCATAGCTCATAAATTCACTGAACCAATCGATTATAATAAAGACTAAAAACAGCATTGTTTCGATCTAAATTGTACATTTGCTGCGTTCGGAGTACCTTTTGAGGTGTTCCGATTGTTTACATTCCGGAACCGTACTATGCACCACTTGATTCCTTTGATAAATAATAGTAAAGTTCAATTCTAAATTCTATTTTAAACGCATGAGTATCTTAAAAAAAATAAATGCATATCGAAGAATTGCAACACAAGGTCTAACCAAAAATATTGGCAATTCACAAAAGAATCAAAAAATTGATTGGACTCAAAAAATAGAGATCAAAAGGGTTTTAATTTCCAGACCCAACCACAGATTGGGAAATCTGTTGCTCATTACCCCACTTGTTCAAGATGTAATAGCTACTTTTCCGGACTGCAAGATTGATTTGTTTGTAAAAGGTGGTTTAGCACCAATTGTATTTGAAAAATATACCAATATCGATACCGTAATTGCACTTCCCAAAAAACCATTCAAAAATCTTGTTGAATATTTTAAGGTTTGGATACGAATTAAAAAACAAAAATATGACATTGTCATCAATGTGGATAAAAATTCCTCTTCGGGACGATTATCCGCTCAATTTGCAGATGCCAAATATAAATTTTTTGGAGCTCTTGACAAAGACATATCGTTAAATTATATTGATTACGAGCATATTGCAAAATATCCGATATATGAATTCAGAAACTTTTTGACCACTCTGGGATTCGCGGAAAACAAAAATTCAGTACCACCGCTAGATCTTAAATTGAGTCTTGCTGAACATGCTGAAGGTCAAAAAATAGTCCAAGAACTTGTCAAAAATGACAAAGAGACGATTTGCATCTTTACCTATGCAACAGATGACAAATGCTATTCCGAAACCTGGTGGGAAGAATGCTATGAAAGATTAAAAATAGAATACCAAGAGTATAACATCATTGAGGTTTTGCCAGTTGAGAATATTTCCCAAATAGGTTTTAAAGCAACTACATTTTACAGTAAAGACATTCGAGAAATTGCCTCCGTAATTGCAAATACCAAACTTTTTATTGGTGCTGATAGTGGGATCATGCATTTAGCCAGTTCAGCACTAACACCAACAGTTGGACTTTTTTCACGAGAAAATCAAAACAAATATGCGCCTTTTGGCACTAGCAGTACTGCCGTAAATACGAATACCAGCAGCACACAGGAATTAATCAACGTGATAAATAGTATCTTGCTTAAACCAAATTATTCTACAAAATCAAAATTATGAAACGATTACTTCAAGATGTATCAATTGAATATAAAACGGCCTGATTCCCTTTTTTGAAGCCATCGCAGGCAGTAAACTTAGTCTACTTTGTGGACAGTCACCTAAAACTAAAACCGCTTAATTCTATTTAACACTATGAAAACCACATTTTTAACCACACTATTATTCGCTATTACCTGTACATCAAGTATTTATGCGCAAAACACTAATTCCTTTTCCCTGAAATTAGATCATATTGCCCTTTCCGTAAAAGACCTAGACCGATCGGTTGATTTCTACAAGAATATTTTACATCTTTCAGAAATCACAAACCTTACAAAAAAAAAAGGCATTCGTTGGGTTTCTTTAGGTGACGGAAAAGAATTACATCTCGTATCTACGATTAAAGAACCTGTAAAAATCAATAAAGCAGTCCACTTAGCCTTTAAATCAGCCAACTTTGACGCATTGATTTCGGCATTAAAAACCCTAAACATTACCTATTCAGATTGGCCGGGCACACTTGATAAAATTACTGTTCGAGCTGATGGTATCAAACAAATCTACATTCAGGATCCTGATGGATATTGGATTGAAATAAATAGTGAAGCACTTCCTAAATAATTAATCCCTGAAAATAGCAAAGCCTTTTCAGGTAGTTGAAAAGGCTTTGCTATTTTATAATTTATTTTAAAAAGCGCTTTACTGCAACACTCGATTTATTTGAGTAAAGTTTTTTTCATAATATTTTTCTTTTGTAGAGGAAATGATAACACCACTGCTCACTGAGGCGTGAATGAATTTTATCTCTCCTTCACAAACTTCTACAACCATCCCTACATGATTAATTTGGCGCCTTCCATTTGTCTTAAAGAAAATCAAATCCCCTTTTTTAGCTTCTTCCGTATTAATCTTTGTTCCAAAACTGGATTGAGCTATTGATGTTCTTGGCAACTTAATATCAAATGCCTCAAAAGTAGTACACATCAAGCCAGAACAGTCAAACCCAGATTTTGTGGTTCCGCCCATCCGGTATCTGGTTCCTATATTTTCGGAGGCATGTTCAATCAATTGATCCAGAAAATCATGATTAAAAACAGGCTTGGTAAACGGGTGTAATTCCGGTTTAGTTTGCGCAATAACACCATTACCTTCAGCATTATTATTCTCTAATAGTACATGAGGAGACTGAATCATTAACTTGTACCCTATGGGAAGTTTTCTTTTCACATCTGGATTTTGTTTTTCTAATTCCTTAACCGTAATCCCATACTGTTTTGCAATGGAATACTTAGTCTCTTTAGGCATTACTTCCCGCACAATACGCTGAAAATCTTCCTTCTCTTCACCCTCCGTTGATAGTGCGGGTGCATCATTTTTTGACTGCAAAACTACGGTTGTTGTGATTTCCGGCACAACGGGACCAACAGATAAACTGGCTATAGGTGCTGCTGTTTGTACCTTAATCTCTTCCTGCAATACTACAGCTGTTTGAGTAACGGGTAACTGAGTCCAGGGAATATTGATTTTTTGTCCTACCCGAAGTGGTTTAACGCCTATTGCAGGATTGGCTTTGTCTAATTCACCAATGGTGATTCCGTACTGTTTTGCAATGGAATATTTGGTTTCTTTTGATAAAACTTCCCGTATCAAAATTTCAGAAATTTGTTTATTAGTTGCTTCAGTGTCTAGGACTATTTCCGGTGTAAAAGTTGCTTTTTTAGATGGAGAAACAACCACTTTTGAGGTTGTAACTGCGGTTCCCGGAATGGTGATTTTTTGTCCTATTTGGAGTCCTTTAGCTTCTAGTTCAGGATTGGATTGGTTTAATTCTGCCAGAGATATTCCGTATTCCTTTGCAATTCCGTATGGAGTTTGTTTAGAGAGTACTTCGTGCTCTTTAGTAGCATATTTTAAGGGAGTATTCGTTTTTGTAGTGGTTTTTTTCAGACCTATAATTGGAATTAACAATACTGAATTAAGCTTTAAAAGATTTTTGGCTTTAGGATTTAGTTTGTAAATGGCGCTTTGTTTCACTTCATAGCGTTCAGCAATACTCGATATTGTTTCCCCTTTTACGATGGTATGTTTTATAATTTTTTCCTGTGAAAAAAGAACTATACTATTAAATAAAAAAAACGCTACAATTACTCTTACACTCATACTCTTCTCTTTCAAATTACTTATCCTATGTATTCCTCAGAAGCGATTTCGGGATATAATTATTAAATTTCGCTTTGGTTTATTTGCTTATATTTTTTCTATTTATGAAAAAAGGTTGGAAAAACACCTTTTTTATAAAAAAACCTGATTTTGTGTTTGTAAAATTTTGAATGATCTTATTCTAATTCATCGCAAGAACTCAAAAAGGAATCTTACAATACTATGGTACTACTGATCTAAAAAACAAGCCACTTAATGGAGTGCGAATCAGTATTACTAGCCGAAAAAAATTGATGAATTTTATTTCACAAAAAAGCTAATATAAGTCTTATAACTTAAGGACTTCTCTTTTTTTTAACTTTTAACGTCCAAAAAGAACATTTCACACCTTTTTTGTAATTTTTTAATGTTTTTTTGAGTAAAATCTATTCTTTATTCAAAATAATAACACTGTTAGTTTGTCATAGCCCTGATGGAAGTGGAAAGCCTTTTGAAGTGAAATTACATTTTTTTTAGATAAAAAGAGCGACCAAAGGAAGCTCCTTTTTATCGTTAAAAAAAGAAATTTTACGAAAAAGCTTAAAACGGAGAGCAGGAAATAGCTCCAAAAAAAAACTCCCAAGTTTCCTTGAGAGTTTTGAAACAAATTATTTAAATGCTTATGCTTTTCCGGCAGCAGCAATCAAGTTTAATGCTGAACCTGCAATGAACCAACCAATTTGTCCTGCGTTGTACGTGTGGTTTGCCAAGATAATATCTTTAGTTCCATCAGCGTGAACAAATTCTAATGTTAATAGTTTTCCCGGAGCAAAATCAATTAAGTCTGTGAAGTTGATGGTGTCATCTTCCTGGATTTTATCGTAATCCGATTCAGTAGCAAATGTCAATCCTAAAAGGCCTTGTTTTTTAAGGTTTGTTTCATGGATACGAGCAAATGATTTTACCAATACAGCTTTCACACCTAAGAAACGCGGCTCCATGGCTGCATGTTCACGAGAAGATCCTTCTCCGTAATTGTGATCGCCCACAACAATCGAAGGAACACCAGCTGCTTTGTAAGCACGCGCTACAGCCGGAACTGCATCGTAAGTACCAGTCAACTGATTTTTAACGGTATTGGGTTTTTGGTTGAATGCATTGATGGCACCAATCAACATATTATTAGAGATGTTATCTAAATGTCCACGGAAACGCAACCATGGCCCAGCCATAGAAATGTGATCTGTAGTACATTTTCCAAAAGCTTTGATCAATAATTTAGCCCCTGTAATATTTTTTCCATCCCAAGGCAAAAACGGAGCTAACAATTGCAAGCGCTCTGAAGTTTCACTCACAGAAACCTGAACTCCTGAACCATCAACAGCTGGCGCTTGAAAACCTGGATCTTCCGCATCAAAGCCTTTTGGAGGTAATTCATTTCCTGTTGGCGCATCCAGCATTACTTCTTCCCCATTTTCATTAATTAAGGTATCCGTCAATGGGTTGAAACCCAAATCTCCGGCAATAGCCAAAGCGGTTACCAATTCAGGAGAGCCCACGAATGCCAAAGTGTTTGGATTTCCATCGGCACGTTTGGAGAAGTTACGGTTGAAAGAGTGAACAATTGTGTTACGCTCTTCTTTTTCAGCTCCTTCTCTATCCCACATTCCGATACACGGTCCGCAAGCGTTCGCAAAAACTGTTGCTCCCATTTTATCGAAAATATCGATAAATCCGTCACGTTCTATGGTATAACGCACTACTTCAGATCCTGGAGTAATGGTAAATTCAGATTTTATTTTTAAATTTTTATCTGTAACTTGTTTTGCCAATGAAGCAGCACGAGCGATATCTTCGTAAGAAGAGTTGGTACAAGAACCTATCAAACCTACTTCAATTTTCAAAGGCCAGTTATTTTTGATTGCTTCTTCTTTCATTTTAGAAATTGGAGTAGCTAAATCAGGGGTATAAGGACCGTTTAAATGGGGTTCTAATTCGTCTAAGTTGATTTCGATTACTTGGTCAAAATACAATTCTGGATTTGCATAAACTTCAGCATCACCTGTTAAGTACGGTGCAATTTTATCCGCTGCATCTGCTACATCAGCTCTATTAGTAGAACGCAAATAACGCCCCATGGAAGCGTCATAACCAAATGTAGAAGTAGTAGCACCAATTTCGGCACCCATATTACAGATCGTTCCTTTTCCAGTACAAGACATAGAAGTAGCACCTTCGCCAAAATACTCCACGATAGCACCTGTCCCACCTTTTACAGTAAGAATGCCGGCTACTTTAAGGATTACGTCTTTTGGCGCTGTCCAACCGGAAAGTTTTCCAGTTAATTTTACTCCAATTAATTTAGGAAATTTTAATTCCCAAGCCATTCCTGACATCACATCAACCGCATCAGCACCTCCAACACCAATGGCTACCATTCCTAAACCGCCTGCATTAACAGTATGAGAATCAGTACCGATCATCATTCCGCCTGGAAATGCATAATTTTCAAGTACTACCTGGTGAATAATTCCGGCTCCTGGTTTCCAGAAACCAATTCCGTATTTATTAGATACTGAAGAAAGAAATTCAAACACTTCATTACTTTGTGTTTTTGCTCTGGCCAAATCGGTTACTGCATCCACTTTTGCCTGGATCAAGTGATCACAATGCACTGTTGTAGGAACCGCTACTTTAGTTTTACCGGCATGCATGAACTGCAATAATGCCATTTGAGCTGTTGCATCCTGACAAGCCACTCTGTCTGGAGCAAAATCAACATAATCAGCTCCTCGGGTAAAAGCTTGTGAAGGCATTCCATCCCACAGGTGATTATACAATATTTTCTCCGTTAATGTAAGCGGATGGCCAACTATTTCGCGTGCTTTATCAACACGAGTAGTCATGTTGTCGTACACTTTTTTAATCATTTCAATATCAAAAGCCATATCTAATTATTTTCTGTTGTTATATTTTAGAATCACAAGGTACAAAAAAATAGAAGACCTATTATGTCTCGTCCGGAATAACCGATACAGATTATTAGATAAAAATATTTAATTAAACACTTGCAAAAACGTTTTTGCAAGTGTTTTTTGTT
>NZ_RYDN01000016.1:0-65126 GCF_003968735.1 Flavobacterium sp. RSP49
TTAAATCTTTTTTTGAAAATAAATTTTCCTTTTGATCTAACTAACTTGCCAGTATTTTAAAGAACTTCTAAACCATTACCTCTCTATAATTATATTCTAATTAATGTTCGGTGAACTTGTTTGCGGGTGCAAAACTAGCACCTTTATTCGCTTTTACAAGCTTTTTATTCCCTTTTTTTTAAACTTTTCTTAACTTTGTCTTTAACTAGCTGATATCTCGTTTTTTGAAGATCAAAGTTTTTTAAATAATCCTAATTCTTAACTCCCCTTTTAATCCGTTTCAATCCTAAATCACCTTTTTATCTATCCTCACAAAGCTTTAATCTCCATTCCCTTTTTTTGAAACCTATCCAAATCACGCTTTATTGCACTTTTTATGCCTTTGGCTCTTTTTTCTTTACTGAAAAATATCGCATAGAGCCTTTATCCTAACAAAAGATCGCAACGGATTAAAAGGTTTTCTCCTATATAATGTAAAGTCTAAATTCTACTATTGCTTTTATATCCTATATATAAGGTATCATGCTAAACAACTAAATATTCTGGTTTTATTATCTTCGCGTTAGGGATAGTAGTGGAAAGTCAATAAAAAAACTGAAATTGCATCATTATTTAGTCAGCAGCATCTTTTAAAAGTAGTAAAACAATCTCAATAACAAAAAATTCATGTCGTTAAAAATAATACACACCGCCGATTGGCATCTTGGACAGACCTTTTTGCAAAAATCAAGAATTGAGGAACACACCTATTTTATCGATTGGTTGTTAAAAACCATTCAAACGCAGGTTATTGATGCTATTATTATTGCTGGGGACATTTTTGATGTTTCGAGTCCTTCAATTGAAGCCATAAACAAATATCATTATTTTTTGTTGGAGGCTTATAAACTCAAGGTACAAGTTATAATTATTGGTGGCAATCACGATTCAGCGTCTCGATTAAATTCTTATAAAGATATTTTCAAAATTTTAAATGTAAGTATTGTCGGTGGCGATCTTAACAATGTGGGAGAATTAATCCCAGTTTACAAACGCGGAACAACAAATGCCGCAGCCGTTATTGCCGCAGTGCCTTACCTTCGTGATGGTGATATTCGTAAAATTATCGAGGGCGAAACCGTCAATGAAGCCCATGGTTTATTTACAGCGGAAGTAAAAAAGCACTACGATAATTTGTTGAAACAAGCAAAAACGAATTATCCAGGTGTACCCGTTATTGGCACGGCGCATTTGTATGTAACCGGCTGTATTCTCAGTGAACCCGCCGAAAAAAGAATGCATTCTTTGGTGGGGACACTCGGACAAATCCCATCGAGTGTATTTTCATCCGGATATGATTATATTGCAATGGGGCACATTCACAAACCTCAGATGGTCCAACATCCGGATAATGTGATTGCCAAATATGCCGGTTCCCCAATTTCGCTCAGTTTTAACGAACGCAATGATCTTAAAGAAATAACTGTTTTGACGATTGCCGATAATAAAATAGCACATGAATCTCTGCCGATCCCTTTGCAAAGGAGCGTGATACGATTTGAAGGAAAGGCTGATGAAATTATTGAAAAAATAAAATTACATGAACATTCACAAGTATTGCCAACTTGGGCAGAAATCATAATTACTGAAGCTGTAAATTATATTGACTTTAATAACAAGATAAATGATTTATGTATTGATCGAAAAATAGAAATTTTGAACCGAACTACTAAGTTTACCCCAATTAATAATCAATCAGTAAGAGAAGAATATATTGCCGGTACCGATAATAATCCTTTGGATAATATCCCAAAAATCTTTACTATAAGATGCGAAAAAAAAGGAATGAATGAAGAAAGTATTGCCGGAATAATGCCGTTGTTTATGCAGATATTGGATGAAATTAATAACACACATTAGGTTTTCAAAACATTTTTTGACCCAAGCGATAAACCACCGGCAAAGCATTACAGAATTCTGTCCGATTTCAATAAAAAAATAGCATCTTCTTATGAAATCGCTATGATTCCAAATCACAAACAGGAATGAAGAATGGCGATACCATATTCCTTTAAAAAGCAAATATTATCTTAGTATGAAAATTTTAAAAATAAACATCAACAACATACAGTCTTTGAAAGGGGTTCAACCCGAAATTAATTTTACCGATGGAATTTTGGCCCATGCAGGTTTGTATGCTATTACCGGTCAAACAGGAGCCGGAAAATCGACCATTTTGGATGCAATTACTTTGGCGTTATACGGTAAAATAAATCGATATGGCAATGACAAACCGAGTTCTGAAATAATCACCCGCAATCAAAAAGATGCTTATGCAGAGGTTACATTCGAAGTAAATGACATCGTTTATTTGGCCAGATGGGCAGCTTCATTCAATAAAAATAACAAAATAAATGCGACGGATGACAGAAAATTGTCTAGAAAAGAGAATGGTGAATTTCGGTTAATTGCCGAAAAAGTATCAAACGTCAATCCAATGATAGAAGAAATTATTGGGCTAAAATACGAGCAATTTACCAAATCCATTTTATTGGCTCAAAATAATTTTTCAGCGTTTTTAAAAGCAAAACCGGATGAACGTGCCGAAATGTTGAGCAAAATAACGGGGACACAAATTTATGAAGAAATCTCGAAGAAGGTTTTTGAGCATACAAAAGCCTTTGAAACTGAAATTAATAACCTAAGAGCCACCATAAACGAAAATATTTTAAATGAAGAAGAATTAAATGCTATTGCCGTTTCATTTGAAGAAAAAGAAAATACGATTAAGGAAATAGAACCAAAATTAACCCGAATTCTAGCGGAAATTGCTTGGTTAGCGGCTGTTGAAAATACGAAAACAGAAATAAATCGGCATAAAAATTCGCTTGAATTGGTGAAACAACACTTTTTAGATAATATCGAATTATATCAAAAATTAGATCATTACAGCAAAGCAAAGCTAATAGAAAGAGATTGGCTAGCTTTTCAAAACAGTGAAAAAGAGTGCGCTAAAAATACAGTAAACACGCAAAGAACGATTGATGAAATTGAAAGTTTAAATAAAATTTTGGCTACCATTGCACCCGAATTAGAATCTGCAATCAAAAAACTAGAAGAAACTCAAAAAGAGCAATTACTTAAAAAACCATTAATTGAAAGTGCCAAAACAACTTTTGGAGCGATTGCAAATAATAATGAAACCCTAAAACAAAATGCTAAAGATTTAGTAACAGCAAAAAGCAATTTCGATTCAAACCTAGAAGATTTGAAGGCTCAAACATCCAAAAAATCAATCTTAGATTCTGCAATTGAACAGAACCAAAAAACCATTGTACAACATGAAAAATATGGCTCATGGGAAACAGAGAAGGGAGCTGTGATTTTAAAACGGCAGGATATTGAAAAATCTCAAAAAGAAATTGAATCGTTTAATATTGAAAGTTTACAAAAACAGATTTCTGATTATGATACAAAAAATATTGGGATAGAAAAGTTATTGCAAAACACAAGACACGAAAACACTACATTAAAATCGGAAGTTGATTTATTAGAATTACAAAAAAAGGATTCAGATACCTCAGAAAATTTGTCGAAACTAAAAGACAATACAAAAACCGATTTAGAAAACTGGAAGAAATTATTAGAGTATTTTCCAAAATTAGAAAGTCAAAATGATCAATTAAGACTAAATTCTGCCGAATTAATTACCGCTAATTTATCCAGGGAAACTTTAGAAACAGCAATTTTTGACAAAAAAAAATCGCTGGGGATCTTACAAGAAAATAAAAACTTAAAACAGTTATTGGCGAGTTTTGAGGAACACCGACACAATTTAAAAGAGGACGAAGATTGTCCGTTATGCGGTTCTAAAGAGCACCCTTATGCCATGAATTTACCTGAAATATTTTCTAAAAATGATATTGACGATGAAATCAAAAATCTAGATTACGAAATTAAATTAAAGGAAAATGAAAAGGAAGAAGCTGTAAAAAAAGTGGCAAGTTCCAGTCAACAAATCATAAACACGAATGCAACTATTGCTGAAATTCAGGAAGCTACTGCTAAATTAAAATACGTTTTACAAGTTGAAAAAGAGTTGAAAATGGAGGATATTGAAGCTGCAATTCTCAATTTGGAAGCTGAATTTGACTTTGTTCAAACCCGGATTAATAAACTATCGGAATTGAATGCAGCTTATGACCGTGTTAATAAATTGTATTCCAATAAAACCAGCCATTTAAATGAAATTCATTTGTCCGATACTGCATATCAAACTGCCAAAAAACAAATAGACGAAAAGGAAGTTAACATAGCCGAAAATTTCGCTTTTATAAAAAAGATATTCTATTCATTTGATGAGAATTTAGAAGAAAATGACATCGCAGCCGTTTCTGAAATCGGCAAGAAACTAGGGGACAATTTAAGAAAACTGAATGCCGGTAATGAAATTTTAAAAGCCAATCAGACTGAAATTGTAACCGTGAACAATGCCACAACGGCGTTTTCAACAAAAAGTACCAGCTTAGAAGAGAGTGTTTCAAAGTATATAAAAGAAGATGAAGCGCTTAACACTAAAAAAGGTTTGCTAGAGAATGAATTTAGAAATCAAACGGCCAATTTTGAATTAAAATCACCACAAGAGGAAGAATCCCGTTTGCAAATTAAAGGTAAAACGGAACAAGATTTGGTAACCAAATGGAAAGGTAAAAAGGAAATCACCTTGGCTTCCATCAAAAACAAACACGTTGATGTAGGGCAATTGGTTGCCGAAAAATCAGAACTAGATGATGTATTTCGTTTGGCTACAGCCCAATTGAATGATAAGCTGACTGAAAATGGTTTCGAAAACAGTGTCCAATTACAAGAAGCATTAAACTTAGAAAACAGTGCTTTGTTAATTGCACAAAAACAAACATTCGAGACTAAAAAACAACAAATCGAAGGAGCATTGAATGCTAATTTACTCAAACAAGAGGAACTCAATTCAAATCCTTTAACAGCTAAATTAGTAGAAGATTTAAATGTCGAAAAAGTGGCTTCAGAGCAAGAAAAAACAAAAATAAATCAAGAAATTGGACAATTAAAGGAACAAATTAATAATGACAATAAAATAAAAGAGGAAAATCAGCTGATAATTGATGTAATCAAAACAAAAAACAATGTATTCCAGAAATGGGATTTATTAAATAAAACGGTAGGTTCTTCTGATGGCAAAGCTTTTAAAAAATTCGCTCAAGATTTTACGCTTTCCTTATTGGTACAACACGCCAATAAGCATCTAGAAACCATGTTCAACAGATATGAACTTTTTAAAGATGACACCTCAGATGAAATGGAATTGCAAATAAAAGACAATAACTTTTTTGGGGAAATTCGCAATATTAATTCGCTTTCTGGTGGTGAAACTTTTTTGGTAAGTTTATCGTTAGCGTTAGGATTATCCGACCTTGCGAGTAAAAACACTAAAATCCGTTCTTTATTTATCGACGAAGGTTTTGGATCACTCGATCCTGAGAACTTGAACAATGCATTAGACACGCTGGAAATGCTTCGCCAAAATGACGACCGCCAAATTGGGATCATCTCGCATGTGGAAGAATTGAAAAAAAGAATTACCACTCAAATTCAAGTAAAAAAATATACGAGTGAGTTTAGTACTATTGAAATTGTGGATTAACAACCACGTATTAGTACCAGAATTAAACCTATAATTTTGTCGCAAATATCTCGTATTTTTGCGACAAAATAATACGATTCAAAATGCTGCCAATGCGCGCTCTTTCAATTAATCCTCTGCTTCTGCTGTTTTTGAAATCCACTGATTCTCGATTCCCCATTTTTTATTTGGTACAGCAGCAGTTTCAAGGATCAGAGTTCCTCCTTTGCTAATCTCCTCTTGTGTCAACCAATTTCTGTATATTGGCTGGCCGTTTAATTGAGCTGATTGGACATAAAAGTACTCTTTATTATAATTAGACACTTGTATGTGAAATGATTTTCCATTTTCCCAATTTAATTTTACGGACTCAAAGATTGGAGCTGTCAAATAATAAATGGGGCTGCCAATATTTGCTGGAGACAGACCTATACTTCGCATTACAAACCAAGAGGACATCGTACCGGCATCATCATCCATAGTGCGGACATAGGCTTGGGGTTCGTTTTTATAGATCCTCCCAATATAGGAATCAATTCCCTTGCTATTGTCATTAAAATAAGCCTGAACTACAGTATCCAACATAATATTCCGAAACAGTTTTTGTGATTTCCAGGGTTGGGAACTCGCATTATACAGTCCCGGAACTTGTAAATCCGGCTGATTCGCATGGTTGTAATTGTCCTCCGCAAAAAACTGGTCCAATTGGTTTAAAAAGGGAGTTTCTCCGCCCGTTAATTTTTTGAGACCTGATACATCAAAAGGAACGAACCAGCGATACTGCCAAACAGTGCCCTGATACATTCCGCGAGAAGGCATTTTATCGATATCTTTCTGGGATAAATCAGCGAAATCTTTTTCCCAATAGTGCTTATATTCTAACGCTTTATTCAAATACTTGGCACTCAAAACAGAATCGTTGGTGATTTTCAGAATTTCAGAAAGCGCCCAACTGTCATACGAGGATTCCAAAGCCTTATCAGGTGCATTATATTCCAAACGATCCACTTCGGCGATTAAGGAATCTTTAATAGCATTAAAATTTACAGGATATCCTTTTTTGTAGCCGTCCAATAAGACAACAATCGCATGTTCCGTTCGTACTGTAGGGGAAGATTCGTGTTTTGTAGCCCAATTATTCTTCCCATACGGATACAAATTTGCAATAGAATTTACAATAGGTCCAAAACGTTCTGGATAGGCTAGTGAAAGCATAGGCAATTGTTCGCGATAATTATCCCAAATAGCCCAACCGCTGTAGATTGGACTTGTAGATTTTTGAATGGATCCATCAATGGCTTTATAAGTACTATTGGTTTCCGAAACTAAAAACGGTGCTTGTAATCCGCGGTATAAAAGGGAATAAAATAAAGCTACCCTATCTTTTTCACCCTCAACTTCTATTCTGTTCAAATGATGCTCCCAAACTGCCGCAGTTTGTGAAGCCAATTCTTTCAGGGAAATTACTTCTATTTTTGCTTTGGCGAAAGCCGTACTTACAGAGGAAAAACCAACACGGACTCCCATTTCCGTGGCATCTTCGGGCGCAGTAATACGATATTGATGGTCAGCTGTTTTTATAATTGTAACCAAATTAGAGAATTCCAACACATAATAAATACGATATATTCCCTTGTCACAAGTGGTTTGAGTATCTATCCAACCACTAATACTTTTGGTTCCAATTTCATGCGCTTCGGCAACAAATCGATTTACAAATGCATGAGATAAATCAATATGCAGCCCTGCTCCTTTTCTAGGAAATTCATATTGATGGAGTCCGAAATTTTGTTTTACACTCATTTGGGCCTGAATCCCATTCTCAAAAGCTACTTTATAAACACCCGGAGAAGCTGATTCCTGTTTTTTGAGTAATTCCGTTTTGTCATCTCCATCTAAAATAGGTTTTATCAAAAGATTTCCTCCACTTCCCAAACACCCGACTCCTTCGATACGGCTGTGGGTAAATCCTAGAAATTCTTTTGCTAAATGCTCATAACCCGAATGAATATGAGGATAAGTTTGCGGGCCAATACTCATCATATTGAAGGGAGAAGAAGCAGCTGGAGACATTTGTCCATGATCTCCTGAAGTACCTAAAAAGACATTTACTTTTTCTACTGTCGAAGAGGCTAAATTAGCGCTATTATTTCTTAAAGGCTGGCAAGCTACTGTAACGATTGCTAATCCAAGTACGAGTATTTTTTTCATGGTATACATTTACGGATCTAGGGGATCAATTGGATTTTGATGCAAAGATTCCACATTGGGTAGAAATTCTATCGCAGTCGAATTTAGTCTTTTTAAAATAACTGCAGGCAAATAACCCAATTCTTCCATACAACGCGCATTAAAGTTTGGATTTCCAACATAATCGCTATGATTCGCATTTGTTACTACAATACTTTTTTTGTCAAGAGGCATTTGATACCCAATCATCAATCTGGTTGCATTACGCAAATTAGTTGTGGTGTGCCGGGCAAAAGGATCAATTAGAATATTTTCTTCAGGAATATGATGCACATTCATCAGTTCTTTTTTCATTTCGATCGCCTCACAATAAGTCGCTCTAAAAGGATGGGCATGACCTCCAGAAACAATGATTAGTGGGGCTTTCTTAGCTTCATATTCCAATACTCCTAATTGCAAATTTAATTTTCCAATGGCAGACAATCGGTCTTGATAATTTTCCGGGCCGTTACCTAAAATTAGAACAGAAGCATAATCAAAAGCATCGAAATTAATTTGTTTTATATGAGCGATTGCTTTCTTGTTCTCCTTTTCCTCCAAGGGTTCGTAGCGTTCCACCTCATCCCGATGGTTCATATACATGAGTGCTAAGCTAAAATCTAAGCTTTCCTGAAAAAACAGGGCATTCTCTTTCGGCTTCTTATTATGAAGAAAATCTGACCACATAAAGACCGATCCTTTATAAAATTCAGACTGAACGTCATAAGAAACCGAATCCATTTTAGCATATTGCGGTGCTTCCCCAAGACCATATACCTTCATGATACGATTCATCCCCTGAGCACAAAGTTGCCATGCTTTCAATAATAATTCCGTATCGGTACTGTTTTTAAAATTTTCGTATTTCCCAGAAGAACGCAAATTATTTTTTACAAAATCTTGAAGTACCTTTTCGTCTTTCATCAAAATTTGAAGTTCATCGACAATATTTTTAAGTTCTTTTTCTTCAAATTGATACCCACTAATCAAGCATGAAATGCTGTCTTTGCAGGACGTTAGTTTGTACCCAATTTCTTGCTGCTGATTCTCAAAAATTGTTTTGAAAAAACTATTCTTTTCCAGCAGTTGACTAACGGCTTTATCGTTTTGAATGGCAGTCAATAAATAAAAATTCTTGTCCTGAATCACCGAACCTGAAATAGACGAAACATACCCCAATTCAAATCCTTTCGCTTTTTGGCAATAGCCTGAAATAGTTACAAACGCTAGTACTAAATAAATTATTTTTCTCATCTTTTTGTATAAAAAATTGGGCAACCTGGTCGATTGCCCAATTTACTTAAATTTATTTTTAAAAACCGTTATTCTGAGTTACTGTGCCTATTGGCAGTGCATCAATATACCGCTGTGGAATTGGGAAATATTCGTTTTTCCCTTTGGTAAAGAACGCATTTGTCAAATGCGTTCTTCTTATTTTTTCGACTTTCAAATAGGCATTTAGAACAGTATCTGCTTCTCCCCATCGAACCAAATTAAAGAAACGGTGGCCTTCCATAGCCAATTCTAAACGGGTTTCTAAATGTACAGCAGCTCTTGCGGTAATTTTATCAGTCCAAATAGCGTTATAAGATTTAATATTGTAGTTTGCTGCGTTTGCGCTTCCATCTAAAGTCTTTACATAAGTAGAGGTAGCAGCACGATTCCGAATTTGATTCACTAAAATTCGCGCATCATCTATTTTTCCAATTTCAATAGCGGCTTCTGCTCTCCATAAAACAACCTCAGCATATCGAAGAATATAATAATTCAAAGCATTTACATACGGCCAAACAGTAACATGAAAAGCAGATTTAGCAGAAACAATTCGCTTTTTAGGAGCAAATGCCCCGTAAGTTGCTAAATCTCTTGCCCAGCTGTCTTGGTATAAAATGCCTAAATCTTTGTAAGGGATTCCCGGACGGCCTATTGTGACATCGATACGTGGATCTACATTATCACTGGATACAACGTTGATGTTGTTTTCCAATGGCAAACCGTTAGCATCCGTTTTAAAGGCATTCACAAGATTCTGTGTAGGACGGTGAAAACCATATTGGGAATAAAATGGACCTCCGGGAGCTGATAAGCGATCTCCAATACTCCCGTTATACGAACTAGGTTGACCATCTTTTACAGAATGCTGTATCGCAAAAATAACTTCCTTATTATTATCATTTTCCGGCAAAAAGAGTTGTTGAAAATCAGCCAATAAACCATAATTACTACTCATTATTTCGGTCGTAGCATCATAGGCTAATTGCCATTTGTTTTGGAAAACATAACATTTAGCCAAATAAGATTTAGCTGCGATCTTGGTTGGTCGCCCTAACTCTGTTTGTGTAACGGGTAGATCGGCATAGGCCAATTGAAAATCGGTTTCGATTTTAGTCCACAATTCCGTTGAGCTGAAAGTCGTATTGGATTTAGCGTAATCAGCTACTGTAGCTGCCGTTTCATCAATATACGGGATACGATTGTATATTTTTTTTAACTCAAAATAAAAATGTCCTCTTAAGAATCGCAATTCTGCCATTCGTTTAACTTTCAAACTGGCTTCAAAATCAGAAGAAGCATTTAACAATCGCATGGCTTCATTTGCCCGTTTCACCCCTTCGTACAGTGCCACCCATTTGCGTTCTATATCCAACGTGGTCGAGTTTTCATTGTAAATCTCCATTTGGTGAATATTGTTCTGATCTCCAGTTCCTCCACCGCCTTTATAACTGTCATCCGAAGTGACATCTCCAAAACTCCAATTCGAACTGGGTGAATTAAGGGCATTTGAGGCTCCGTCAATTTGTCCGTTTAAAACGCTGTAGGCGGATATAATGGCGCGTTCTACATTAGCCGGCTTCGTCATTTCGGAAGGATCAACTTCACCGTATGTAACTTCTTCTAAAAATGTATCAGAACAAGAACTCATTTGAAGTCCTAAAGCCAGAAAAGCTACTATTTTTATTGTGTTTTTTATTCGCATCATTTTTAAATTTAAAAGTTTAAATTACAGCCAAAAGTAAATGTTCTTGAAGTGGGATAAATTCCTCTATCGATACCTATATCAAGATTTCGGTTGCTTGAAGAATAACTTTGCAGCCCAATTTGTGGTGTCAAACCGCTGTATTTGGTAATCGTAAATACATTACTCGCCTGTCCATACAAACGTAATTTCATTCCGGCTAGAACTTCTGGAGCAAAAGTATAACCCATTTGTAAATTGTTTAGTTTAAAATACGAACCATCCTCTACATAATACGAAGAAGGTCGAATGTTGTTATTTCTGTCATCTAAAGACAATCTTGGAATAGAAGAATTAGGATTGTCAATCGTCCAGGCGCCTAATAATGCACTGTCTTTATTATAAGCAGCCTGATTAAAGAAATTAGTTTTGTATTTTGTCAGATTATAGATGTCATTTCCAAAACTTCCGTTAAAAAACATTCCTAAATCAAACTGTTTGTATTTCAAATTGATATTAAAACCCAACATGATATCCGGATGGGGAGAACCAATAAAAGCTCTGTCATTATTGTTAATTACTCCATCACCATTTACATCTTTAAATTTAAGATCTCCTGCTTGCGCATTGGGCTGCATCCCATAATCGGCAACTTCTTGTTGACTGCGAAATAAGCCTTCGGAAACAAATCCATAAAAAGATCCAATAGGTTGCCCAACGGCACTTCTGGATATTTCCTGACCAAAATTTACTGTATGCAGGGAAGAACTAGGAATTCCCAAATAGGGAACACTGTTCAAAGTGGTCAATTCATTTTTGTATCCCGTCAAATTCAAAGCAAGATCATAGGAGAAATTACTAATTTTATCGGCATAATTTAAATCCAATTCAAAACCGTGGTTTTTCATTTGCCCATCATTAATCCATTGTCCGTCATTTGTACCTCCATAAGTTAAAGGAATTACATTATAAACGAGAATATCATTAGTCTCTTTGTTGTAATATTCTGCCGTTACATTTAATTTATTATTAAAAAAACCAAGATCCAATCCAATTGTTTTTTGAGTCGTAGTTTCCCAAGATAAATTCGCATTCGAAACTCTCGTTTGTGTCAATCCTGTTGCAATCACATTTTGCCCTCCAATGGCATAATCAGAATAATTATTATTGTTAGAATAACTATCCACCGTAGAATAGGACGGTAATTCTTGATTGCCGGTTTGTCCCCAACTCGCACGAAGTAAAAAGGAAGTAAATGTGTTTCCAAAATCAAAAAATTCTTCCTTGTCTAATCTCCATCCACCAGAAATTGCAGGAAAGGTACCCCAATTATTATTGGCTAATCTAGAAGTCCCATCTCTTCTAACTGTGGCACTAACTATATATTTTTGATTAAAATTGTAATTCACTCTACCAAAATAGCTGTTCAAAGCCCATTCATTTGCAGTTCCCATATTTAATTGATTTTCGGTGCCATAACTTAAATATCTGAAATTGGGATCTTCATAAAGGAAATTTTGACGAGAAGCACCAAAACCCTCGTAATAATATTTAATCGCTTCTTGTCCTAAAAGCACATCCAGATTGTGTTGACCAAATTGTTTTTGGTAATTTAAAGTATTGGATATCGTAAGTTGATAATTAAAACTATTGCTTGTAGTTAAAGCATTTTTAACATTTTGTGAAAGAATCTCATTAAAAACAGGTGAAAAATTCCTGAAATTATAATTTTGAAAGTCCAGTCCCAAAGAAGTTTTAAATGTAAAATCACTAATTTTTACACTGGCAAACACATTTCCTAAAGCCTGAATTCGCTTTTGTTTGTTTTCTTTGGCCCGCGTTAAACTGCCCAATGGATTCGGAATATCATTGATTGGGTTACCCGCAAAATTTCCGTTGATATCATACACCGGAACAATAGAAGGAAACTGTAAGGCATTGTAAACAATACTTCCCAAAGAGCTATTCGTTCCTGTTGCAACTTGCTCCGAATAAGAAGCCGTAAAATTTTCGCCAATAGTCAGAAAGTCTTTTACTTTATAACTAGAATTAAATCGTGCCGAAAAACGCTCAAAACCAGTATGCTTTATAATTCCTTCCTGATTAAAATAACCAAGTGTAAAAGCGTGTTGACTTTTTTCATCTCCTTTTGACAATGATAAATTATAGGAATGAACTGCTGCAGGTCGCATGATTTCATTAATCCATTTCACATCACCACTTGGAATCGTATTGGCAGCATTGAGAAATGCCGGTATTGTAGGCGAATTAGGATTACTACCATAGATCCCGCTTGATGGAACTTTCCCGTCATTTTTAGTTGCTTGCCAAAGTAAGTCTCCATACTGTTGCGCATTCAACATAGTAGGCAAATTAAATACCGATTGAACACCGGAATACCCATCAAATTGCATTTCAGTTTTTCCAGTTTTACCTCCCTTTTTGGTGGTTATAACGACAACTCCATTAGCCGCACGAGAGCCATAAATAGAAGACGAGGCAGCATCTTTTAATACTTGAAGTGTTTCTATGTCGGATGGATTGATTCCATTTAAACCATTGGAAGCAGGAACCCCATCAATAATCACCAACGGATCATTATTGTTAATAGTGCTAAACCCGCGTACCCGAATAGAAGAGCCTCCGCCTGGGCTATTGTCACTCATGATTTGAACACCCGGCAAACGGCCTTCCAGCATTTCAGTTACATTCGCTTTAGGCTGTGATACAATCTCTTTCATTTTTACAGACGATACTGAACCGGTAACATTTCGTCTTTGTTCTGTTCCATACCCCATAACAACAACTTCGTTTAATTGAGAAGCCGATTCCGAAAGCATTACTTTTATTTCCGTCTGGTTTTCAATATTAATTTCTTTGGTCTCAAATCCGATATAACTCACCGATAAAACCGTTGTATTTGCTGGAACACTAATCGTGAATTTTCCGTCAAAATCCGTTGTTGCAGTGATCGTGGTTTCTGCTACAAAAACAGAAGCTCCGGGTATTGGCAAATTAGATTCGTCTAAAACCACTCCTGTAATTTTTCGGTTTTCCTGATTCTTTTTTGTCGTGCTTTTTGGAGTAATCCCAACCAATTCTTTGACTAAAACGCCATTTTTAGTGATCTTAAAATCAAGACTCACCTTAGTTTTCAAAACGGCTAATACCTGATTTAAATCTTGGTTGTTGATGGTAATAGAAATTTTCTTTTGAAGAAATTTTTGGTCGGACATATAAATAAACCTATTGTTTATTTGTCGTTCTATAAGAGTAAAGGTTTGCTTTATGGAAACGTCTTTTAGATTTAAATTGATTTTCTCTTTTTTGACTGCAATCTCTTCAATAGCACTTGTATTTGAAGTCTTTGAATAAGATATTCCATTACCAAACAGAAGCAATAAGGATACCGTTAGAATAATTTTTTGTTTCATTTTATCTGTGATTATTTATTGTTTTTTACAAACCAAAACTGATTTTAGAATAGTTGGTTTTCTATTAATTATTAGATGGAATTAAGCAACCCTCTTTTTTTATAGGATTCTAAAGCCCTACTAATATATTTTAGGGCAATAGCGATATGATTTTCAACCGTTTTAGGAGTGACGTTTTGAATTTCCGCAATTTCTTTGTATTTTAGACCATCGATTCTACTGAGTTCAAATGCCTGACGTGATTTTTTAGGAATAATATCTAATATTTCACGTATCAAATTAGTTTTCATTTCTTTTTGTTCATTTTCAATAATCTCCTGCTCCCTACTGGGCGAAAATATAGAGTTTATAGTTTTTGTTTCTTCGATTTGTTGGTGAAATGGCTCTGATTTTCGTATTTTTTTTAAACTATTTTTCACAATTACATAGATGTAAGATTTAGGGTTTTTAATTGTATCAAGAATGTTTCTATTGGTCCACAACTGAATAAAAATATCAGCCACTTTTTCTTCAACAAGGCACGAGTTCGATTCATAACTCATTCCAAAACGACATAAAGGCGTGTAATACCTTTTAAAGAAAAGTTCCATCGCCTCGTATTGACCGTTCTGAATTTGCTTAAATAAATAATCGTCTGAAAAGCAATCACTACTAGCCATTTTTGTTGCATTAATCTTCATGGTACTTGGATATCTCGATGTTGTTTTGAATAGTTTTTGTGATGCTTACCCCTGAAATAAACTCCAGAGACGTTATAAATTCATCAATTGTCTGGTTTTTAAAAGCTCCTTTTATATGCTGATTTGCAATAGTAGCATCCTTAATGATAAAATTTACTCCGTAGAATTGATTAATTTTTGGGAGTGCATCTTCAAATTTTTCATCATCCAATATAAGTATATTGTCTTTCCAAGCAGAAACCTTATTCACATCAAAATTTCTTTTGATCACTAACTTGGTTTTAGAATTCCACACTACTTCTTCATTTGGCAATAGGTTAATTTCATCCTTACTTTCTTTAAGCAATACGTTTACTTTTCCTTTTGCCAAAGAAACAGTTTGATCAATGGTATTGCTACTGACATTAAATTCTGTTCCTAAAACTTTCACATCAAAACCATTTGTATGTACAACAAAAGGAGAATTAGTATTCTTCGTAACTTTAAAGAAAGCTTCCCCTTGCAACCAGATAGCTCTTTGTGTACTGAAATCACTGGAATATTTAACTTCACTGCCTGAATTTAAAATAACGGTGCTGCTATCCGGCAACTTAAAAGTTAGCCGCTGCCCTTTAAGGGCAATTTTATGATTGGTATACCCGGAAGGAGTCATTCCTATAAAATAAAAACCCAGACAAAAAACCATAAGAAAAGCCATAGCAAAAACAGCCTTCTTTTTGATAGAAATTTTTACGGATTTTATCTTTTCTGGTTTATTATATTTAGTGATGATTTCCTCAAAAGAAATAGTTCGTATAGGCACTTCACTATTGGGATAATTCATCCAAATGGTTTGAAAATTTTCAAAAACTGCAAGGAGATCATCATCTAAAGAAAGCTCAATTTCAAACACAGATCGCTCTGCTATAGACATTTCGTTGGCAAGATACCGCACACATTTTTTTTCTTTCTGACTAACATTCAACATAAAAAATTCTCTTTATTAATAGGAGTCAAAATAAGAGAAATACCCCTAGTTTTCAATACCATCAAATCGACACGATATCGTTAATGAATTGTTAATTGTCCGGTTTAAATCAGCTTCGAATAGCTGAGCTTGAGAGAACACGCAAAGTCACAGTACTAAAAGAGATATCAAAAAAAAAGCAATATCCTTCATTTATGAAAAAGATCCATGATTAATACTTTCAAAAGAAACAACGAAAAGATATTTCCCATTGAAAAAAGCCTATAGTATTGCAACTAGGACAATGAATTTATCACCCTTGGAAAAGCCATGTCTTATTAGCGTGGAAAATAGTAAATAAGGGACTTAAGTACTACTAGAGATATTAAAAAATACTTCCATTTCATAAAACGGAACAACATAATAAATAAGGTTTTAACAGTAAGACATTCATTTAACTTCTTTTTTTATCGGACAATAATGGCTACTTTTATAAAAATTATTCAGGCTAGCCTACCACCAAAAAAAATGAAATGAAATTAACCAACCTATTTTTCACACTGCTGATCGTATTTACTAATACCAGTTTTAAACCGGTACCCGCGCAAACGATTGTACCAACAACTGTTCAAAAACCTAGGGAATTGTATCAGCTCAAAACCTATATTTTCAAGACAGAACAACAAGAACAAACAACTGACAAGTACCTAAAAGAAGCCTATTTGCCGGGATTAAAAAAACTGGGAATCAAAAATATTGGGGTATTCAAGTTAAAACCAAACGCCACAGATACCTTGAAAAAAATTGTGGTACTGATTCCGTTTTCCACTTTGGAACAATTCCTTGCACTTGACGAAAAACTAGCTAAAGACAAAACCTACTTAACTGAGGGATCAGCCTATTTGAATGCGGTTTACAATGAACCTTCATACTTGAGAATAGAATCCGTTTTGTTACAGGCTTTTTCAGACCATCCTTTCCTGACAAAACCCGCTTTGAACAGCACAAGATCCAGTCGTGTATACGAATTGAGAAGCTACGAATCAGCCACAGAAGCGATTTACGCCAACAAAGTAGCCATGTTTAACGGAGGAGGAGAAATAAAACTCTTTGATCGATTAGGTTTTAATGCAGTTTTTTATGGCGAAGTGATCTCTGGTCCCAAAATGCCAAACCTTATGTACCTCACTACTTTCGCAGATCAAACAAGCCGAGAAGCACATTGGAAATCTTTTGTAGATTCGCCGGAATGGAAAGCCCTAATTGCCATGGAAAAATATAAAAATAATATTTCCCACATCGACATCACTTTTTTGTATCCAACTGATTATTCTGATTATTAGTTTTGCGTCTAGACATCTTGCAAAACCAACTACAGGTGGTTTTCTTTTAATCCTACATAGAAACCAAAAAAAAATAAAATACCTCTCTTATTTTCTGTTGAAATTTGGTTTAATGTTCAGAGGTCTTTCCTTTATGAAAACGGCTATGAAAACTCAGGTACAAGACCTAAAAACGGTTAATGCGCCTTAAATTGATATCAAAAATTTAATGCAATATTTTTTTGATTTTATACTAACTTTCCTTTTTTAAATTTTGACCTTTGTTTACTTATTCCATTTGTACTTGAAATTGCAATTCTGATTTAATTTGGTTATTTTTAGCCACAAAATAAAACCACTTTTGAAAAAATATTTAAAGAAAAGTTTAAAAATTTTCCTTTGGATAATAGGATTCCTACTTCTATTGTTCTTAGTCTTGGTTGTGGCCATCCAAACTCCGTCTGTTCAAAATTATGTCAAAGAAAAAGCAGTAACCTATCTGGAAGGAAAAATCAAAACTAAGGTTACTATTGACCGAATAGAAATTGGATTTCCAAAAAAAATAATGCTGCAAGGTGTTTATTTTGAAGATCAAAAAAAAGACACCCTTTTTGCCGGAGAAAAACTAGCTGTAGATATTAGTCTTTTTCAATTGATGAATAATAAAATCGAAATTAATTCCATTCAGCTCGAAGGCATCACCACTAATTTGAGTCGGGATTCAAAAGCAGTTTTTAATTTTGATTATATCCTGAATGCATTTGCCTCGCCAGAGGAACAAAAGAGCGATTCGCCACCCATGCAATTCTCTGTATCCGAAATTAAGCTCGACCGAATCCAGTTAACGTATTCCGATGCGATTACAAAAAATTATCTATCTACCAATCTAAATCACCTTGAAACGAAAATTAAAACTTTCGATTTAGAACAAATGAATTTCGAAATTCCAAAGGCTAAAATCAACGGACTACACTTTAAATTAAAACAAGGTTTGGTTCAGAAATCCGCTGCTAAAGAAGTTCCCACAGGAAATACACCGGAACCCGTTTTCAAATTAAAACTAGGAGAAATTGATTTTGCAAAAATTGATTTTGATTACCAAAGTGAGGGAACAAAGTTATCTACTGCTTTTTATTTGAAAAAACTAGTAGCTAAAATTGACCGGTTGGATATCAATAACAAATTTGCACTCCTTGAAAGTATTGAATTATCGGGTCTAAAAGGAGCTTTGGCTTTTGGTAAATCAGAACCCGTTAAAACTAAAAAAAATCCTGCTTCGGAAGAAGGCAATAACTGGCAAATCAAAATCAAGAATACGGAAATCAAGCGAGTGGATTTTAGGTATGACAACAACAATGTTGCGGCTGTTGCCAAAGGCATGGATTACAATCATTTGCATCTTACTAACTTAAACCTACAAATTGATGCCATAAATTACGGCCCAACTAATATATCTGGAGTAGCTAATTCCATGAGCGTTAAAGATCATAGTGGTTTGAATATCCAATCCTTTAACGCAGAATTTTACTATGGCAAAAAGAATGCGTTTCTCAAAAAACTGTATTTAAAAACACCTCAGACAGAATTGAGAGATGAAATCAGAATTGGATATCCATCTCTTGCCGCTTTGGCTGATACTCCGGGAGAATTGGGTCTGATTGCTTACTTGAAAAAAAGCAAATTGGGTGTCAAAGATGTACTGCTCTTTGTACCAACTTTAGCAAATACAGACCCATTTAAGAGTAATCCCAATGCCATCTTGCTAATCAACGGTGACATAACCGGAAAATTGAGTGCTATCACATTCCCATCTATGGAGATTAGCGGCATTGGTACTACAAAAGTAGCAGCAAGCGGCAGCATAGTAGGTTTGCCAGATGTAAATAAAGCCTATTTTGACGTGAATATCAAAAACTTACAATCAGGATCCAAAGATTTTATTGGTTTTTTACCCAATGGAACAATCCCAAATTCGATCCTGCTGCCTCCGCAGTTCAATGCCAAAGGAACGTTTAAAGGAACCATTGCTAATTTCTATACGAACCTGAATCTGTCAAGTAGTTTTGGTACTGCCAAGATCAAAGCGGCGTTGAATCAAAACAGAAAAAATTTCGAGAAATATGATGTTCAAACCGAGTTTACAAATTTTGATTTGGGACGCTTTATCAAAAATGATTCCATTGGAAAAATCACTCTAAAAGCAAGCGTAAAAGGAACTGGATTTGATCCAAAAACAGCCAATGCCTCCTTGAACGGCAACATTCTAAAAGCAAATTACAACAAATACACCTATCAAAATTTAAGCTTAAAAGGAAACGTTCGCAACGGAAATTTCAATGCTACTGCCTACGCAAAGGATCCTAATTTAACGTTTGATTTAGTGAGTAACGGAAGCTTTAGAGACAAATATCCTACCGGAAAATTAAAACTGAATGTGGATATTGCTGATTTAGAAAAACTAAATCTCCATGCAGGACCACTAAAAATAAGAGGCGTTGTAGATGCTGACATTCAATCCGCAAATTTAGATTATCTCAACGGAAGTGTAAGTGCAAACCGCATAAGCATCACTAATGCAACAGAACAATTTGAGATAGACTCGATCACTCTTGTTGCAACATCTACTACTCAAAAGAATACATTATTGCTGAGTTCCTCGCTTGCAAATGCAGAAATAAAAGGAAAATACACGCTGTCTAAAGTTGCTACAGCATTAACAAACTCGATTGCTAAATATTATGACAAGAATCCTACTGCTAAAAAAACAGTGGTAGGAAAGCAACAATTTGCTTTTCAAATTGGTATCAAGGACAGTCCTCTTTTAATAAAATTAATTCCTAGCATAAAAAGTCTGGAACCCATTAGCATCAGCGGAAGATACAACTCTCTCAACGACTCAATTGTTCTTAATGGCGCTGTTCCAAAATTAATTTATGGAGAAAACACGATAACCAATGTAATTTTCAAACTAGACACACAAGCAAATGCACTTGTTTACAGCTTAATTATAGACGACATTCAAAACAAACAAATTCAGCTCCCACATACGAGTATTACAGGAAAAGTAGCGCAAAATATCCTGGATTACACCTTACAGCTGAAGGATGCAAAAGACGCAGAACGATATGGCATAAGCGGAACACTAAAAGCGGCAAACGGAAATAACGAAGTTCGTCTTGACCCCGCTAAACTACTGCTGAATTATGAATCTTGGACAATAGCGGATGCTAATTTGATTCGGTTTGGCAAAAAAGGAATTTACGCAGATAATTTCGAATTGAACAATAACGGCAGTAGCATTCGCATTCAATCACAGTCTGAAACTCCTAATGCGCCGATCACTATTGATTTCAAAGATTTTGACATTAAAACGATTACGAGTTTTGTGGAGAAAAAGGATTTACAACTGAGTGGTAAGATCAATGGAAACGCAGTGGTGAAAAACACAACCACATCGCCCGTTTTTACTTCGGATTTAAATATTGAAAATTTTACGTTCAAAAAAGATACCATTGGAACTATCAGTATAAAAGTAAATAATGCCATTTCCAACCAATACGATGCTGTTGTTGCTATTACAGGTCAGGGAAACCAAGTCAAATTAGAAGGAAACTATAAAATAAACAACAGTAGTTTTGATATGAATCTGGATATTGAAAAGCTGAATTTAAAAAGTATTCAAGGTTTTACGTTGAATAATATCACTGAAAGCACCGGTTTTTTGAATGGGAATTTTAAAATCACTGGGAATACAAGCCAGCCCAAAGTAATTGGAGAATTACAATTCAATGAAATTGGTTTCAAAGCCACGCCGCTCAATTCTAAATTTAAGTCGTTAAATGATAAAATTATCTTTACTGAAAACGCTATTGTTTTTGACAATTTCATTATCAATGATGAGAGAGACAATGATTTAGCCATCAACGGAAAAATTGACAGTGCCAATTTTAGTAATTTTGGGTTCGATTTAGCCCTGGATGCGGATAACTTCAAAGCGGTCAATTCTAAAGCGAAAGACAATGATTTGTATTATGGGGAGCTGTACTTAGACAACCATTTAAAAATAACAGGAAATTTAGACAATCCTATTGTCGAAGGAACCATACGTATTAATAAAGAGACTAAATTCACTATTGTTTTGCCCCAATCAGATCCTTCAATAGCTGATAGGGAAGGAATTGTAGAATTTATTGACCAAGACAATCCAAAATTAATGGAGACCATTGTTCTGGAAGAATTCAGCAGTGAATCCACAATAAAAGGGGTTAACGCATCCGTAAACATTGAGGTAAACAAAGAAGCTGAATTATCAATGGTAATTGACAAAGCCAACGGGGATTTCTTGAAATTAAAAGGCGAAGCGCAATTAAACGGAGGAATTGATCCTTCAGGAAAAACAACGCTGACCGGACGCTATGAATTGTCCGAAGGGAGTTATGAAATGAACTTTAACGCCATCAAAAGGAAATTTGACATCAAAAAAGGCAGCTACATTCTATGGACAGGAGAGCCCACAACTGCTGATATTAATATAACTGCAATTTATAAAACAGAAGCGGCTCCAATTGATTTAGTCAATGACCAATTAGGAAGTGTTACCACCGAAGTGAGAAATACCTACAAACAAAAAATCCCTTTTGAAACCGCATTAAAAATGAATGGTGCTTTGCTCAAACCCACTATTTCATTTGATATAGTTTTGCCAGAGGGGAACAATAGTGTTTCAACAGAGATTATAAATACCACTCAGGCTAAACTGACCCAATTGCGTCAGCAACCTGATGAGCTGAACAAACAGGTTTTTGCCTTACTGCTCTTGAATCGATTTATTGGAGAAAACCCATTTGCCAGTCAATCCGGCGGAGCAACCGTTTCCTCACTGGCCAGAGAAAGTGCCAGTAAAATTTTATCCCAACAACTGAACAACCTCGCCGGTGATTTAATTCAAGGAGTAGAGCTGAATTTTGATCTGAATACGTCCGATGATTATACTACCGGGCAACGCGAGAACAAAACAGATCTTAATGTAGGCATTTCAAAAAAATTGCTGAACGACCGATTGAAAGTTACTGTTGGCAGCAGCTTTGGGATTGAAGGGCCCCAGCAAGCCAATCAAAATACCAATAATATTGCCGGCAATGTTTCCTTAGATTATCAACTCTCAAGAGATGGAAGGTATAAAATGAGAGCCTACCGCATAAACAAATACCAAGTGGCGCTGCAAGGGGAAGTCGTCGAGACTGGAATTGCCTTTATAATCACTTTAGATTATAATAAATTCAAAGAATTATTTACAAAAAGTGAAGCGAAGAAAGCAAAGCAAAAAAATAAATAAAAGTTTTTTTACCATTAAGAAATTAGACCAATTGATTTTCCTTAATAAAAACCTAATCTCTTAGTGGTTTAATTTTTTTTAATAAATAATAAAATTAATGAATAATAACCATTTAGTATCTTTTCTTTTCTTTGCAATGTTGGCTTCATCGTGCAGCAACACTCGCTTTTTGCCCGAAGGAGAGCTGCTCTATACCGGTGCTGAAGTAACCGTAGAAGGAAAAGAAACCTCTAAAAAAGAAAACAAAGCATTAAAAACCGCTCTTGGAGAAGTGGTAAGACCAAAACCCAATTCCTCGATTTTAGGATTGAGGCCTAAGCTGTACATTTATAACTTGGCAGGGACGCCAAAGAAAGAAAAAGGATGGCGCTACTGGTTAAAAACTAAAGTAGGCGAAGCCCCTGTTTTATACAGTCAGGTAGACTTAGAATACAACAAAAACGTTTTACAAAATTTCACAGAAAACAATGGCTATTTCAATACAAAAACAGCGGCTGATTCAACACGACACGGAAAAAAAGCAACTGTAGAATATCTTGTAAAACCTGCAAAACAATACAAAATCAGCGCCGTCAAATTCCCTGTAGACTCCGCAGTGATTTCAAGTGCCGTGCGCAATACCAGACTTAGAAGTTTGTTAAAAAAAGAAGAAGGATACAGCCTAAATACCATCAAAGAAGAAAGAATCAGAATCGATTCTAGGCTAAAAGAAAAAGGATTCTTTTATTTTAATCCTGATTATTTAAAAGTACAAGTAGACTCAACGGTTGCAGATCATCAGGTCGATCTGATTGTAAAGATAAAAGAGGAAACTCCGAAACTAGCCGAAACTCCGTACAAAATTAATAAAATTATTGTATATCCAAACTATTCTATTAGTTCTGACAGTTTAAAAATCAGTATCGATACCATTACAAAATATAATGATTTAACCATTATAGATCCAGAAAATTTATTCAAACCCAGGATTTTTGATCGGGCTTTATACTTTAAAAAAGAGGATCTATACAACCGTAGCGACCATAATTTATCATTGAACCGATTGGTAAACCTAGGTACTTTCAAATTTGTGAAAAATCAGTTTAAGGTTTCTGATACACTCGGAAATTATTTAGATGCCTATTATTACCTGACGCCATTGCCTAAAAAATCGCTTCGGATGGAATTATTGGCCAAAACAAATTCTGCTAATTACACCGGAACCGAACTCAATTTAAACTGGAGCAATCGCAATGCGTTCCGGGGTGCTGAATTATTAACAATCTCAGCTTTTGGGGGTGTAGAAGTGCAAGTTTCCGGACAAAATAATGGTTTCAATGTGTACAGAGTTGGTACCGAAGCTAATTTAATTTGGCCCCGATTTATATCCCCTTTTAAGCTAAACCCGTCAAGTGGTTTTGTTCCAAAGACAAAAGCAACATTGGGATATGAATTTCAAAACAGAACCAATTTATATTCCCTACAAACATTCAAAGGTTCTTTTGGTTATTTATGGAAAGAAAACGAACGAAAAGAACACCTTTTAAATGTTACCGAAATCACATACGCCAGTCCGCAAAACATAACTAATTTGTACCATGAACAAATTGCAAACAACCCTTCTCTGGAGAAAGTGGTTGAGAAGCAATTACTATTTGGACCATCCTATTCCTATACGTACACTAATACTTTACAAACGAGAAAGAAAAACACTTTTTACTACAAAGCTAGCCTTGATCTGGTAGGCAATATAGCAGGATTAGTTTCAGGAGCAAATATTCGAAAAGGAGATACTATCAAATTATTTGATGTTCCGTTTAGTCAATTTATCAAAATAGAGCAAGATTTCAGACATTATTTAAAATTAGGAAAAGAGTCTCTATTAGCCAGCAGAATCATTGCAGGAGCAGGATTTACGTATGGAAATTCAAATGAAATGCCTTTTATCAAGCAGTTTTTCATTGGTGGGACCAATAGTTTGCGAGCCTTTAGAGCCCGTTCCTTGGGACCTGGAAGTTTTGATGGAGCTGCAGCTAACACCGGCACTTTTTTAGCGGATCAATCCGGTGATTTAAAACTAGAGTTTAATACCGAATACCGAACTAAAATATATGGACTGGTAAAAGGAGCTTTGTTTCTAGATGCCGGAAATATTTGGTTACTGAATGAAAATCCGGATAAACCGGGAGCAAAATTTTCCAAAAAATTCCTGAATGAACTGGCCGTTGGAGTTGGAGCCGGATTACGCTTTGATTTCTCTTTTCTGATTCTGAGAACAGATCTTGCTTTCCCGTTACGCAAACCGTATTTACCAAATGGAGATCGCTGGGTTTTAGATCAAATCAGTCTGGGAAATAGTGCCTGGAGAAAAGAAAATTTAGTTTTCAATCTAGCAATTGGTTATCCTTTTTAGAAAAACAATGAAACATAAAAAGAGCTCGATACCTCGTGCTCTTTTTATGTAACCTATCTTGTACACTCTTTAATTGACTAAGAACAATGCATTGCTGAACAATAGATTTCCATTTTCCCAAAAACCTCTGAATAATGGATTATCTACCATATAAATTACAGATCCATCGCCTTTTTTATCAACTGCAAAGCTCACGGTATTGTTCAGTTTCTTTTTGATTTCATTACCTACAAAACCATAACTCTTATAATCTTTAGGAACATAAGCAACATTTATGGCTTTTTTCAATAGTGAATAATGTCTGTCATCCGTTTTTAGACTGAAATATGTATCGCCTAAACCAAAAGACATGGGATGTGTTTTATTCAATAGGTTTTCAATTATGGCTCCGGGAATGGATTTAGAAATATACCTGCGTTCTGAATCCTGAAAATCTAAGAAGCGTTCTTTTAGTTCCTCTTCTTCAGCGGCTTTCTCAGAGCTTAATTTGTCTTCTTCAGTTGCAAAAGGACTTAATGCATATCCTTCTTTTGCTTCAAAAAGGGTAAGCGCACTATTCATTGCAATCACTTTTCCACCGTTTTTAATCCATTCGCCAATTTTCTTTTGTTGGTCTTCTGAAAAATCATAATATCCGTCTGCTAAAATCAGTGTGTTGTAGTTAAAAAGATTAAATCTATTGAAATTATTTACTTCAACCACACTCACCGGATATGCAATAGTTTCTTGCATATAATACCAAGCGGCACCAAACTCTGTAGAGCCCACCCCTTTTCCGGATAATAAAACGACTTTAGGCGCTTTCAATAAATTAAAATTTTCGCCGCCTACATCTTTAGAATTAGACGAAAAACCTGTAAGTATGTAATTATAATCGGTTTTTATTTTTACGAGTTCACTAATCGTTTTTTCAAAATCAACCACTTTAGGATTATCCGCTTTGGTCACTAACAGTCCACCCGGCTCTACAATCACATCTCCAAAAATGGCTTTTTTCATCGCAGACCTCACTTTGATATTATTTTGGTGCAACAAAGACAACACCTGAGCTGAAATTCTGTTATTCCAAGGAATATGAAACGCATAAGCATTTTTAGGAACGATCTTTTCTTTCACTTCAATAGTTGCTTTAGTCTTTATGTCCAGACTATTTTTTAACGCATAACCTTCAACACCGTACGCCAAGGGCAAAGCCCAAGAGGTAATATCATACGATAAACTGTCATTCAACTTTTGGTCCGGTTCAAAAAGCACTTGTGCTAAAACAGCTTTTTGTTGATCTACTTTTACAATTAAATCATCGGGTTCAATCGTAAAACCTTTATCTGTTTTTGTATTGTAATTGAATCCGGATACTTTTTGACTGGCATCAGCGTAACTGAATTCTACATTATTTTTTTTCAACAAATCCGCCATTTGAACCAACTTCGGATTATTTTTCATCACATACATTTTATAATTTCCCTTCACTGTTTTTCGGGAATTATTCATAAAACCTCTGAAACCTTTCAGCAAAACATCCGCTTGTGCGGTGGCTGATTCTACCACCGTCAGGACTGCCGTAGCGTGATGTGTCAATCGGTCTTGTATCGTTAAGGTGATTCCGTTGCCCATAGTAATGGCTCTCCCCGCACCTATTCCGCCTTGTTCCATCGTCATACCAACCGCGCCATTGTATGTAGGATACGTATCCCCATAACTTGGATAAAACAAATCAAAACGTTCACCGGTGTTATACATCCAGTTTTGAGCATCAAATTTTTTAGAAATATTTTTACCTAAAGTGTAGTGAAAATCTTTCTGGTATTTCTCAATATATTCGTGCAAAGGTTCCGCTGAGGGTGGAAAAAAATACGGAGAATCGTATCCCATTTCATGCACATCTGTATGAACTTGTGGCATCCATTGGTTGTACAACGCAATACGCTGTTGGGTTTCCGGTTGTGTTTGCCACGCCCAGTCTCTGTTTAAATCAAATATATAATGGTTGTATCTACCGCCCGGCCACACTTCCATGTGCTCTCTGTCTGACAATTCCGGATGCGTTTTTTTACCTGAAATTTCTCTTAACCAATTTCCGTATCTGGAATATCCATCCGGATTGATGCATGGATCCAGTATTACAATGGTATTCTCTAACCACTTTTTAGTATCGGCATTCGAAGGATTTACTAATTCGTACGCCACGGTCATAGCACTTTCGGTTCCGGCAAATTCATTTCCGTGCACATTAAAACTCAACCAAACAATTAATTTATCGCCAATCATTTGTGATTTATTTTCGGATAAACCAATGGCTGCCAAATTGTTATTCCTAATTTGTTCCAAATTAGCCAAATTCTCCGGGCTCGATATAAAGTATACATTCAAATCCCTTTGTTCCGGCGTTACACCATATTTCTGGTGTTTGATAAAAGTAGACTTTTCAGTAAGATGCTTAAAATAATTTTCAGTCTGATGGTAATAGGTTATTTGTTTTCCGTAATTGGGTATAAATTCAGAAGGACTTTGCACTTGCGAATGAACACTCAGCACCAAAGTTAGCAGTAGATAAAAAGAAAAAATAATCTTTTTCATGTTGTTTTGGGTTAGTTAAGCTTCAAAAATAGCCATTTACAAAGTATTGCACAAGCTAAATTTTGAATTAAAGAAATATTGATTTTAACAAAGTATTAGTTTTGTTAAATCCTTTTTTTTTGAAGAATACTAGCAATATAGCAATATTAATTATTAAAAAAACAATATTATTCTGTTTTCAATTCGTATCCCTGCTACATTCTATTATATTTGCAGGTAACAAAAATTCACACTTAACATGGAAGAATGTATCTCCGTTTTTGATATGCTAAAAATTGGTGTTGGACCTTCGAGTTCACACACACTTGGACCTTGGAGAGCTGCCGAACGCTTTCTTAGTGAATTGCGAAACGAAAATTTACTTCATGCTGTCAGCAGGGTAAAAATAGATCTATACGGTTCCCTTTCCTTAACCGGTAAAGGACACGCCACGGATTTAGCAGTAATGCTTGGTTTGAGCGGACAAGATCCAGAATACATTCCCGTAGAAAATATTGATGCAATTATCAAATCTATTGAATCCAAAAATGAAATCCATTTAGGAAATGAAAAGCGAATCCCATTCTACTTTCTCCAAGATATCGTTTTCAATAAAAACTTTCTGCCCTTTCATTCCAATGGGATGACTTTTACAGCTTATACAACTGATAACAAAGAACATATAGCGACCTATTATTCAATTGGTGGCGGATTTGTAGTCAAGGAAGAACGCATCAACGCCAAAAAGAAAATCCAAATAAAAGGTACTTTTCCTTATCCAATTGACAAAGCGGCTGAGCTATTGGATATTTGTAAAAAAGAAAACAAATCGATATCCGAAATCGTTTATGAAAACGAAAAATCAATGCGTTCCGAAGCCGTTATCGATCAGGAACTAATGCGCATTTGGCACACGATGCTCGAATGCATGTACATTGGTTGTCATTCTGAAGGGATTCTTCCCGGCGGACTAAACGTGCGTCGCCGTGCTTTTGACATGCACCAAAAACTAATTGGTTTATCCAATTATAATTCCCCTCAGACCTGGCTTGAAGAGATCAGAAAAACAGAAGTAAAATTCCGCCAAATCCTGAAATGGGTTTCCTGTTTTGCCCTTGCGGTAAATGAAGTAAATGCCGCTTTAGGACGCGTGGTCACAGCTCCAACAAATGGAAGCGCAGGCGTAATTCCGGCTGTTTTGATGTATTATTTAGTGATTGAAAACCATAATGCAGGAGAAAAAGAAATCAAACAATTCCTGATGGTTGCCGGTGAAGTAGGCAGTATTTTCAAGAAAGGTTCTACCATTTCTGCGGCAATGGGCGGTTGTCAGGCCGAAATAGGCGTTTCATCTTCCATGGCTGCCGCCGCTTTATGCGAATTGATGGGCGGAACTCCTGCACAAGTTTTAATGGCTGCCGAAATTGCAATGGAACATCACTTGGGGTTGACCTGTGATCCTATTGGCGGTTTGGTTCAGATTCCCTGCATCGAAAGAAATACTATGGGTGCCATAAAAGCCATTAATGCCGCTGAATTAGCCCTGGAAACCGATCCGAAAAATGCCAAAGTGCCTTTAGACAAAGTCGTGGACACGATGTGGCAAACCGCCAAAGACATGAACAACAAGTACAAAGAAACCTCAGAAGGCGGATTAGCCATCGCCGTGAATATGGCAGATTGTTAATTTACTTATTAAACAAAAAAACAATGAAAATCAATTGGGTAATAGTTGGACTTGTACTCTTCTTCGGAATTGCTTTGATAGTATTTCTCATCAGAAAAAATCAAAAAGACAAAAAGAAATACAAACAGTTCTTGAATAAAGATTTCAAAAAAACAACTGAAGAAGATTCTGACTGGAATGATGATACGCACTGATGAATATTTTAATCATTTTAGAAAAATTTAGAAATAAAATCCAATAACGTATTATTAAAAACAAAAACTGCTTGCAAACAGATCCGTAAAACGGTTACAACCAAAGGAAATTTAACTAAATACCATATTTCTCTTTTAAACTTAAAATAATCCAGAAAAGTACCCTTTAAACACTTGGCAGATGGCGACTCGCTTAAATTATAATCGACTTTAACGAAAATTTACAACTATTAAGCAAGAAAATAGTGTAATTATGCAAAATGATTAAACAAATTCGACATACTCTTTTAACTCGATATTTTTGGGGTTTCATGTCGTTATACCTGCTGAACTGCTTTGTTGATTCCCCGGATGCGCAACCAAATCATTTACCTGAGGATCTGACCCACAATGATCTGGAAAGCATTATTGAAATAGTGGTTGAAAAAATATTAGGATTCGAAAATGCCATACCTGAATACGATGATAATGATACCAATCAAGATTTTGCTGCAAAAAGTGCTTTTTTTATAGATTTTTTTGTAGTACCAAACAGTGCAATTAGTCTTTATAAAAAATATTTATATTTAAAAAAGGGGAAATTAGCTGAACAAAATTCGATTCCTCCGACCCCGTATTTTGAAATACACACGCCTCCCCCTGACATTTAATTTGTTATTTAGATCATTAATCCCTGCCTTATTTTCTCATGAAAACTAGGGTTGCAATTCGTATACTAAAACATAAAACAAATTAAAATGGCTCTTCAATATTTAAAAACAGCGGTATTTACTCTGCTATTAACGGTACTTACGGGTACACATTCTCAAGCACAAACAGAAAAAAACCAACAAAATACGATCAAAGACAGTCTTTACATTCAAGAAGTTGAAGGCAAAAAAAAACATCCAAAAGTGTTACATGCTGAACCTCTGTACATCGATCTCATTAGAGATTTGGGAGCCCGAAAAGGAGAAAAAGAATGGAATTTAGGTCTCGGTTTGACAGACAATATCACTCATGATGAATATACTGCACTGCTAGAATATGAATGGGCTCCAATTGATCGATTAGGACTTGAAGTAGAACTGCCTTTTTCAATTTATTACCCTACTTCCGGCAACGGAAATTCGCCGGGAAGTAACCTGAATAGTATAAAACTAGCGGCACAATATACCTTTTTTGTTTCAGAAAAAAAGAAAATATCAATGGCTGTTGGCTATATTCACGAATTTCTATTACCCAATTTTAACAACTACAGCAATAGTACTTTAATAACCGGAAATGGATATAATCCGTTCTTGGTGATTGCTAAACGCTGGGGACAAAATTTTCATACCCTTTTATACACCGGGCCACAATTTACGCACCACTTTTCAGATAATACAACACAGACGAACTGGCAGATTAATTCAAATATCCATTACATGATCCCCGGAACGCGAAATTTTATTGGACTGGAGTTTAACAAAGAAATTAATAATGCTGATTTTGATATGACAATCCGACCTCAAATGAGAGTAGAAATTACAGATAATTTACTAATAGGCATAGTAACCGGAATTCCTATAAATAGAGAAAACCAGCGGTTTAGCTCCTTTTTACGACTCATTTATGAACCTTCGTCGCATTAAAAAAACAGTGCTTTTTTGATGCAAGTTAGTAGGATCCAATACTAAAACCTTAAAATAAAGCGACCTTTCTTTAATTAATATTACCACTAGACTAGCCGGATTTTTTTAAACACAATCCGGTTAATCAGTGATAATTAGCGGGATAGTGTCAAGAGTCTTTTTTTTTAGCTATTGTAAAACTCTCTCTTAATACAACAACGCACAAAAATGAAATCCTATTTGTTTTCATAGGATTAAATTATATATTTACGTTCGTAAAGAACCTTAAAATTCTTGAAAGCACATGTTTTTAGCTGATTTTACGCCATAAAAACGAAAAACATAATATTCTAAAAAACAGGCCTGATATGAAATGGACAATATCCTTTTATCTTATACTAGCACTAAATTTGGTAGGTTATAGTCAAAATAATGATGAATCTGAGAGCATCAAAAAACTACTTGAAAAAGAGTCTGCCACATGGAGAGCTGGCGACAGCAAGGGACATACGGACTGCTGGTACATTCAGCCCTACAGCCGAATATTAATTTCAACTGGAGACGGAACCGTACTCGACATTCCGCCTACGGCTATGATTAATACAAATCCGGAAGCAATGGGTAACGGTGGCTATTCTGTAAATACAAATTACAAAATGAGTATTCATAAGGACAACGCCTGGGTAAGCCACAACGAAGAGTCAACGGCCAAAGATGGTAAAAAAACGTTCTCGTATGAAATTCGGTTATTAGAAAAAATTGATGGACACTGGAAATTAGTGGGGCAATCCATTCATATTTCTAAACAAACAGGTGAATAACTTGTAATTGAACTGCAGCTTACACTTTTTTTTTAATTAACACTCGGCAACTGTCTATTAATCAAGGTTCTGAATCTGCATTATGCTTTTTTAAAGCGCGCTTAATCATGGAAAAATATGCAGAAAAGCCATCGATTTCATTATAAATATCCAAAACTAGGTGCGTAAATACGTTAATACTACTGAAGAAACTACTTTACAGCAGATTTTTTATATCGTTTTCAAAGCTGCAATAAGCAAATCAATATCTTCTTTAGTATTATAATGGCTGAATGAAATGCGCAAACTTGGTTTCTTTAAATCGTCATTCGAAAGCATTTCGGCTAATACATGAGACGGTTTTATACTCCCGGACTGGCAGGCGCTACCGCGGGAAACTGCTATCCCTTTCATGTCTAAATGAAACAAAATCATCGCTGTCTTTTCGTCTGAAAAAGGCAGTAAAACATTTAAAACCGTGTAAAAACCATCGCTATTCCCATTAATTTCGAAACCTGGAAAATCAATTTCAAGCTTGGTAATTAAATAACTCCGTACTTCAGAAATGTGCTTTCGTTCCGTTTCTAAATTGGTGTATGAAAGTTCCAGAGCTTTTGCCATTCCTGCAATTTGATGTAGAGCCTCAGTCCCGGCGCGCAATCCTTTCTCTTGTTCGCCACCAAAAAATAAGGGTTGCATTCCTGAATTTTTTCGAATAAATGCAAAACCAACGCCTTTAGGTCCATGAAATTTATGCGCACTGGCCACGATAAAATCTATAGATAAATTTTGCAAATCTATGCCGGTTTTCCCTATGGACTGTACGGTATCCGAATGAAACAAAGCACTGTGCTCTTGACAAATACGGCTTATTCGTTCTAAATCTAAAACAGTTCCAATTTCATTATTCACATGCATCAAACTGACTAATGTTTTCTTATCCTGTGATAATAACTCTACTAAATCAGTAATATCAATTGCTCCATTTGGCTTTATTGCTACATAATCAATCTGAATGCCATACTCTTTTTCTAAAACTAAAGCCGTGTACAAAACCGCATGATGCTCGATTTTACTGGTAATGATTCGTTGCACTTTCAAGTCCTTAACGGCTGACCGAAGAATCCAGTTATTGGCCTCGGTACCACAGGAAGTAAAAATTATTTCCTGCGCAGTGGCATTCAGGTTTTTGGCAATTGACTTTCTGGAAAGCTCCAGAACATTTTTTGCAGAACGCCCTAAGCTGTGCGTTGAAGATGGATTTCCATAATCTTCCGTTAATACTTTAGTCATTTCCTGGATTACTTCGGGACGAATAGCAGTTGTAGAAGCGTTATCGAGATATACTTTTTTCATTTTTTTAATTATAAAATTATTTTAAAACTGGTATTTCTGAAGGGACGAGTTTTAATTTTCGGGGAAAAAGCAGTTTTTCATTAAAAACAACAATTGAAACCAAAATCAGCAAATAAGAAAACAATTGAAGCGAGCTAACCTGCTCGTTATAATAAAATATAGCCAACAAGAAATTAATAATCGGGTTAATATAAATCATAATTCCCACCGCGGAAGAGTTGATTCCTTTGAGCGCATAGAGATTTAGAAACAAAGGGATAATCGTAAAAAAAACCACAATCAGGAACATGTAGCCGTAAAACAGAGGCTCTACAGGAATTGTTCCACTGTATTTTGGATAAAAAGGGAGCAGTACAAGTGCCGTAAAAATCAATTGAATCGTCAGGCTGAGGAATTTATCTAAATCATTATTTTTACGTTGACTCACTAAATACAGCGCATAAGTAGCAGCCGTAATAAGACTGTAGAATATATCCTGAAAATGATTAAAGGATAATAAAACGCAACTAAATACACTAATTAAAACAGCAATCCACTGCCATTTGCTCAGCGTTTCTTTCAACATGAAAAAGGCAAAAACAGTTGTTACAATTGGACAAATTAAATACGCCAACGAAGCCGCATTTACACTTACGTGATTCATCACATAAATGTAAACAAACCAGTTTGAGGAGAGAAATATACCTCCGCCAAGTGTTAGCATAACAACACTCTTCTGTTGTTTGGGAGGTATCGTCTTGAAGTGATTCCAGTTTTTACGCATTACATTTCTACGGAAAACAACATTGATCAACACCATGGTAATGGCACTAAAAAACACTCGGTAAAATAATATATCCAGCGACGGATAATTGTGTAAAGGCTTTAAAGCAAAACTAAAAAAACCCCAAACAAAAAAAGCTAAAAAAGCAGCCGAATAATATTTGTTAAGTCTCATCTATCGTATTAAATTTAGACAAAGATACTGATTTCAATCGGCTTTAAATTCTCACTATCTTTCAATTTTATAACTATTAAAACAGGTACTTTATCACTTAATTGATAGTTGCTAAAACACAATATCCTGTTAAATAATCTATTTTTAAGCGGTTATGCATTTGGAATAAATTAAAAATTCTATTTTTGTTTTAAATTTTATAAAATGAAAAGAATTGTTAGCCTGTTGGTTTTTGCATTGCTCCTAAACGGATGTGATGATGGAGATTTAATTCAAGAAACCATCACTTTTGAAGATGTAGCCACACAAAATTGCACGACAAATGGGATCATTTATAAATTAAAAGATAGCGAAGCGTTAATTCTTGAAATAAAAAATGTTGTTTTTCCGACAGAAACAAGTGTGCAAGAACTGGATATCAATGGTACAAATCGAGTTTTTTACCGTTTTTATAACGGAACTGTCACAAATGCTACAATTTGCGAAACTATTCCTCCAGCAACACCTACAGTTACAGGCCAATGGACCGCAACTGGCGGGACAATTGTAATAACTACAACGGCAATAAAACCCCTAAATCCAGATGATAACAGTACTAAAATTACAGGATACAATCATAATATAACGTTCAAAAACATCACTTTTGATAAAGGAAACGGAACGCAAGTGTACGAAACATTCTTTTTTGGAGACTATCAAATAGCAGCAATACCGCTGCCTTTTAGTTTTAATAAAACACTGGAACAATGTGCTACTTCCAAACAATTATACGATTACAACAGCAGTGAAGCGCTAATTCTGGATATTGATGCCAGTTTAATCGTGAATGCCGTAACACCGCTGAACACTCCTAGAACCGGATTGATAGGCGACACAGAAAACAAACTGACGTATCGTTTGTTCTCTGGCTTGGTTACAGGAAATTATTTTTGTAATACTACTTTTCCTACTACTCCGACATTTAGTGAAGAATGGATTGGAGTGTCAGGAATAGCAAATACCAGCGGTATTATAGAAGTAACAACTACAACAAATGGATCAGGTTTTAGACATACTGTAGTGCTGAAAAAAGTAAAAATGAAGAAAGGAAACAGTGATTTTATTCTAGGTGATGCTTATATTTATGGAGATTTATTGACTACCAATTAGGGGCCAAAAAACTTATATTTCAGATAAGAAAAAGTTGTTTTCAAGGCTACAAAAATGGTCTTATTTAAGATGATTTCTCCATTGAAATTTACTTAAATTAGACCCTTTTTTTTTAATTAAAAATCCAAAAATGAACTTACATGGCATTTTGTTTAATGAAAACTTCTGTTGCTCCTTGACCGTATTTTTGATAATTACCTTCTTGAAAAGCGATGTTATCATACCGTCCCAATAAGAAATCCAGCTCTGCTTTCAAGACTCCTTCCCCGACTCCATGTATAAAAACAATCTTTGGAATGCGATTTTTAATCGCAAATTCAATATGGCGTTTTGCTGTTTCAGTCTGTAGCGTCAGAATATCATAATTCGACATTCCGCGTTTATTAGGCACCAGTTTTTCAATGTGTAAATCAAATTCAGGAGCTGGAATTTCGTGTTTAGATTTCCTTTCTTTTACAAAACTACGGGGTTTTGGGATCTCTTTCTCTTTTGCAATTTCACTTACATTTATTCTTCTGATTGATTCCATTAAGTTACTGGAATCGTTTATTTTAAGCAATTCATTGACAATAAATGTCATCGTAAAACCATCCTCCGTTTCTATCGTAACCTGCTGGTCTTTGACTGACAACACTATCCCATTCATCGCTTCATCCAGCACGGAAACTTTATCTCCTTTATTGAACATTTTTGTCTTCTTTTTCTTGATTTTTACTCGGAGTTTTAGCACTCAACTGCATCATTCCAATCATAAAAACTACAATTGCAACAACCATGATGTACACGTTTTTTTCGGCACTCACCTGCTCATATAAAGCAACTGTGATGGCGAGAATCATTATGGGGATTATATATTTTTTCATCTTTTAAAATATCAGATTCCAAAAGTACTGAATTTAAAATTACTCTATTTACTCTTGATAAAATTTCTTACTTTTACGTATACTTGTAAAAAAGAAAAAAAATTGAATATAGAAAAATACATGCTCCCGTGTTTCAGTAAAACACTCTTTGGAATAGAGTGTTTGGGCTGTGGTTTTCAGCGGGGATTTTTATTGCTTTTACAAGGTGATTTTGGAGGTGCTTTCGATAGGTATCCGGCAATTTTCACGACCTTATTATTTCTGGGAATTCTGGCTTTGAATTTCATAGACACCAACACAAACTACAAAAAAATAATTATCGGCACCGCTGTCCTTAATGGTGTTTTTATGATTGCAGGGTATTATTTTAAACACTACTAATGAGGTTCTTTTTATCCCCTTTACAGCAACAACAATTATTTGATTCGGGCTAGAATATCATTCATCATTTCGATTTGTACTTTCTGAATTTCAATTAATTCTTCTTGCTGATGCATAATCAAATGATCCAGTTTTTCATGAAGCATTCTGATTTCAAGTTCTGATTTCAAATTAATCATATAATCTTTTTTAGCTCTTTCCCGATCTTTTTCTTCCTGACGGTTTTGGCTCATCATAATTACCGGTGCTTGAAGTGCAGCCAAACAAGACAGAATTAAATTCAATAAAATAAATGGGTACGGATCAAAACCTTTATTCAGCAGAATATAAATATTAGCCAAAATCCACAATAAAATAAACACCCCAAAAAGAATGATAAATTTCCAGCTTCCGCCAAAAGCAGCTACCTTGTCTGCCACTTTTTGCCCTACGGTTCTATCACCATTTTCATCCTCTACAGTATTCACCAGCGATTTATCTTCGCTTAAGGAACCGATTACTTTAGCCTCCAGATTAGACAATTCCCCTATTTCGACCAATAAATAATTCGAAATATATTTTTCCCGATACCTATTAAGTTCACTTATTGCTAATAATTTATTGGCATCAAAATCAGGATAATCATTTTGAATAAGTGCTAATATTGGGTTCCGTATGGTCTTAGCAGCTACTTTATCCGCTATTGGCAATACCTTTTTAGAAATGTCACTTATAAAAGTCGAATTACTTTTCATAGCTAGTTATTTATTGGCTAATTTAAAAAACACTTCTATCGAAACTAATAATCAATTTGTATACCTTGAAAATATAAACAGTCTAGCAATAGCTGTTTATATCTTAAAATTGTAAAAAAAGCTATTGATTTAATTTTTATTAATTCCAATTAACGGATATAACAATAATTTCAATTGCATTCAAAAGCGATAAATTTAACAAAAATGCAGCAATAAACAAGATAGCTTTATTGACTAAAAACAAATAATCCAAAATTGTTCAATACCTTTACCATTCGTTTTAAAAACCATGAAAATGCCACTGAATTATAAAAATATTCCTTTCTGCTATTGTTGTTGCTATTTTTAAAATAAGCTTGTTAAAAATAGTTTTTATAAACGAATACTTATCAAATTTAGTCAATACTCGGATTATTACAAATCAAACACAACACACCCAATAGCATGAAATCTCAAACAATACTAGATTTAATAGGCAATACACCTTTAGTTGAATCTACCCATTTGATACAAAATGACAAGGTAAAACTTTTACTGAAACTCGAAGGAAATAATCCAGGCGGAAGCATAAAGGATCGTGCGGCATACAACATGATCAAATCAGCATTAGAAAGAGGAGAAATCAAAAAAGGAGACAAGTTAATTGAGGCAACCAGCGGCAATACCGGAATTGCTTTGGCAATGATTGCCCAATTATTCAATATCGAAATCGAATTGATACTGCCGGAAGATTCCACTATAGAACGTACGCTTACTATGCGTGCTTATGGAGCTACGGTCATTCTAACGCCTGCTGACACCGGAATAATTGGTTCCAGAGATTATGCTGATAAAAAGGTAGCCGAAGGCGGATACATAATGCTCAATCAGTTTGCTAATGATGACAACTGGAAAGCACATTACAAAACCACAGGTCCGGAAATATGGAATGATACGGAAGGAACGGTAACCCATTTCATATCAGCAATGGGAACTACAGGGACAATTATAGGAACGTCAACGTATTTGAAAGAGCGGAATCCAGAAATTCAAATTATTGGTGCGCAACCCAGCGACGGTTCGCAGATTCCGGGAATCAGAAAATGGCCTCAAGAATATTTACCTAGAATTTTTGATGCTTCAAAAGTAGATACCATCATTGAAATTTCGGAACAGGAAGCACGTGCTATGACCAAACGTTTGGCACTTGAAGAAGGCATTTTTGCAGGAATGAGCAGTGGCGGTTCCGTGGCTGCAGCACTAAAAATAGCAAATACAATAGAGTCCGGTGTGATTGTCGCTATCATTTGCGACCGAGGCGATCGGTATTTGTCTTCCGATTTATTTGATTAATTACCAATGCACTATAAAATCAACCTTCCTTTTCTCTATCTTTCGGATAAGAATGGAAGGTTGTTGCGTTTTACTGCATTACTACTTATTTACTGTTTTCAAAATCTCTAATCCGGTTACAAATGAAAAACATCCAATTTATTTACAGCATCTTATTTTTATCAATCGTTATGGGAGAAACAATACAGGCGCAGGACTGGCCAAATTTAAGCAAATACCAAGAGCAGAATGTTTCGCTGAAACCACCAGCAGCTGGACAACAACGAATTGTCTTTATGGGTGATTCCATAACCGAATTCTGGAGTGCAATCAATTCTGAATACTTTTCAGGAAAACCCTATATAAATAGGGGTATTAGCGGTCAAACAACCCCGCAAATGCTCATCCGTTTCAGAGCTGATGTTATTGCTTTACAGCCAGCCGCAGTACTCATTTTAGCAGGAATCAATGATATTGCCGGAAATACAGGCCCCACAACATTAGATAGGATTGAAAACAATATTATTTCGATGGTTGAATTGGCACAAGCAAACCAGATCAAAGTTATTTTGTGTTCCGTATTACCCGCTTTTGATTTTCCTTGGAAACCCAATCAAAATCCGGCTGAAAAGGTTATGGAGCTTAATCAATTACTAAAGAAATATGCTGATGCGAATGGAATTATCTACCTGGATTATTTTTCGGCAATGGCCGATGAGAGCAACGGATTAAAAGCTGCCTATTCCGGTGATGGAGTACATCCTAATAAATTGGGCTATCAGGTAATGGCGCCTCTGGCTGAAAAAGCGATTGCGCAAGTTCTAGCAATGAAACACTAAAGCACAATTTTGTGCCTAAAATCTTTTCCTTTTCCCTAACTTTGAGAAAACTAAAAAAAATTAGATGAAATCAACCTCAATTCTCTGTTTGTTCCTACTATTATTCATTACTCATGCCAATTACGCACAAACCACCGTCGATGATCCCGAAATAAAAAAAATGGTGGCTGAGGTACAATCGGAAAATATGGAAGCTACGGTCCGAAAACTAGTGTCTTTTGGAACCAGACATACCCTAAGCGACACAAAAAGTAACACTCGCGGTATTGGCGCGGCACAACGCTGGGTAAAATCGGAATTTGATAAATATGCTTTGGCTTCTGGCGGCAGACTAACTTCGGTTATTGACTTTTTCACCATCAAAGCAGATGGAAGACGTATTGCCACCGACAGCCAATTGGGTAATGTCATGGCAACCTTAAAAGGAACTGATCCTACGGACGATCGTGTATTAATTATAAGCGGCCATTTAGATTCCCGTGCTTCGGATGTCATGGATGCTAAAATTGATGCGCCAGGTGCTAATGACGACGCTTCCGGAGTAGCCGCCATGATGGAACTGGCCCGTATAATGAGCCAAAGAGAATTCCCTTTTACACTGATTTTTGTGGCTGTAGTTGGTGAAGAACAAGGATTATACGGAGCTAAGCATTTAGCGGATGTTGCCAAAGAGGGAAAATGGAATGTTATTGCCATGATCAACAATGATATGATTGGAAACAGTTTATCCAGCGGTACTTTATTACGAGACAATACTAAAGTGCGCGTTTTCAGTGAAACAATTCCATTCTTAGAGACAGAAGCTGAGTCAAAAATGCGTAAATCGACCAATCGTGATAATGACAGTCCATCCAGACAACTAGCGCGATACATCAAAACGGTTACCAATCAATATGTGGAGCAACTGGATATTAATTTAGTGTATCGCAACGACCGTTTCTTACGTGGTGGGGATCATACTCCTTTCAGTCAAAATGGATTTACAGCTGTTCGTTTTTGTGAAATGAACGAAAACTACGACCACCAACATCAAGATGTTCGAAAAGAAAACAACATCCAGTACGGCGATCTTGCAGAATTTATGGACTTTGAATACATGAAGAAAGTAACCTGTTCTAACTTGGCTACGTTCAGTAATTTGGCTTGGTCTCCTAAAGCGCCTACAAACGTAGGAATTGAAGTAAAGGAACTTACTAATTTTTCTACGTTAGTTTGGACCGCACCTGAAGGGAAATCGGTTTATGGATACAACATTCTTATCAGAGAAACGGCATCACAACATTGGGAAAAAACAATTTTTGTACAAGATACTAAAGCTGAAATCCCATATTCTAAAGACAATTTTTTCTTTGCTGTTCAAGCAGTTGATGCATTAGGACATTCCAGTTTACCGGTTTTCCCTTTGCCAATTCGTTAAAACACTAGAACGTTTTAAACAATTAAAGTAATTATTTATAGTCACGTTTTTATTAATGAATCGTACTTGATGGTTCAACACAACAATAAATAAAAAAGCGTTTGCTTATGCAAACGTTTTTTTTTGTTTCCCATTTATAAATTAAGTATAAATGCTAAATATCAATGATCCGAAAATAATTAAATCAACTCTTTAAAATATTGCAGTAAAATACTGTCGTTTTTCAAGGTTGGTGTAAAAATTTCCAAAATACTTGGTTTTTCATTTTGAGCATACAAAGCAGTCAAACTTATTGCTAAACTCGCCTCATCACTGGCAATACAGTATTCAAAACCATACATTTTAGCCAAATGTTCCGCAGTTAAACAATGTGAAGTTTCAAAGAAGGTATTAAAAACCGGTGTTTCTTTGTGTCCGGGTAAAATCCTAAATATTCCTCCTCCACCGTTATTAATCAATATAATCTTGAAATTTTTTGGAATGTAATTGTTCCATAATGCATTGCTGTCGTACAAAAATCCTATATCACCTGTTATAAAAACCGTTTGTTTTTCATTGGCAACAGCCGCACCAATAGCCGTAGAGGTACTGCCATCAATTCCGCTGGTACCGCGATTGCAATATACTTCAATTGAAGGATCAACAGCTACTAATTGCGCATAACGGATTGCTGAACTATTGCTGATTTGCAATTGACTGTTTTTTGGTAAACATTGCATCACTTTTTCGAAAACTTTAAAATCCGAAAAAGGAATTTTGTTTAAATAAATATCCCTTTTTAACTTTCGCAGCACTTTCACCGCGTCTAATTGCTGAAAATAATTACTTTTTGTTGCTTTTGTAAGTGGTAAGAAAGTATCAAAAAAAACATTTGGATCTGCTTCAAAATGTTTGGTCAAAGCGCCAAACGTGTCGTAAGCTCTTAAAGAATCAATATGCCAATGGTGTTTTGGTTTGTGTTTTCTTAAAAAAGCCTTGATTCGTTTTGAAACGACCATTCCTCCAAAAGTGACTAAAATTTCCGGACTAAAATTTTCAAAATCGGCATTCGTAAAAGGCGTAATTATTGTGTCTATAGTATTGATGAAAGTATCGTGATGCAGGTTAGAAGTCGTTTCGGTCAAAACTACAATCGAAGCGTCTTTGGCGAAAGCCTCAATTATTTTTTGGTTGATAGCATTTGGGGCATTCACACCAACCAAAATCATTTTTTTAGTGGAGTTGTTCCAAATTGTTGCAAATTCCGAAACGTCTTCAATGGAAATCGTCTGAGTCACTTTTGCGGAAGCGATACTATTCACTTTTATTGAAAGTTCCGAAACGGTTTCATACAATGGTTCTTCAAAAGGCGCATTAATGTGAACGGGGCCTTTTTGAGTGATCGCCGTATTGATCGCCGCATTGATTTTTAAATTATTTGCCACCAAAACATCCTCATGCAAATTAGCATTGTATAGCGAATGGTTTTCGAATACATTTTCTTGCCGAATCGTTTGGCCGTCACCAATATCAATCTTGCTTTGGGGCCTGTCTGCCGAAATCACAATCATAGGAATCTGGCTGTAATATGCTTCCGCAAAAGCCGGATAATAATTCAATAAAGCCGACCCAGAAGTGCACACTAAAGCCGCTGGTTGCTTGGTTTGTTGTGCTATTCCCAATGCAAAAAAAGCAGCCGAACGCTCGTCAGCAATACTGTAACATTGAAAAGCGGGATTATTTACAAAACCAATTGTGAGCGGGGCATTACGAGAACCCGGAGAAATAATTATAGTAGTAATTCCTTTGGCCAAACAGATTTCAATAATGCTTTGTGCTAAAGGTATTTTTGGGTAAATCATTGTTTTAGTTTGAAAGAAACAAAGATACAAAGTTGTGAAGGTTTTTTTCTAATCTTAAATACTTTTCTTAAATTTGAAGCAAAATATATTCTTTATGGAAATCAAAATAAGACCGGCTGTTTTTACCGATTTAGATACAATATTGGAGATCATCAATCACCAAATACTGCACAGTACTTCGATTTATGATTATGAGCCCCGTGATTTTGAAACCCATAAATTGTGGTTTGAAGACAAAATAACTAATGACTTACCTGTTATTGTTGCTGAAACTGAAAATGGAACAATCGGGTACGCTACTTACGGAACTTTTCGTCATAAAATAGGATATCGTTTTACGGTAGAACATTCTGTTTATGTTGCGGAGGAGTTTTTAGGAAAAGGCGTTGGGAAATTATTACTGGCTGAACTAATTCAATTGGCAAAAAAACAAAAATACCATACAATGATTGGCGTTATTGACTCCGAAAATAAAGGAAGTATCGCTTTTCATAAAAAATATGGTTTTGAAACCGTTGGCGTTATTAAAGAATCCGGCTATAAATTTGATCGTTGGTTGAGTTCCGTTTTTATGCAATTAATTTTAGAATAATTGAATTTGTACCAGCATATAATAGTTTATTTATTAAACATGTTAGGCTTTAAAAAATTTATAACTTTAAGACTTGCCACTTTATAGTATATTTGCACAACTAAAAATTTCATGGACTACACCTTACTCTCCTCGCCTTTACAGGGATTTACCGACTTTCGTTTTAGAAATGCCCAAAACAAACTTTTTGGAGGAATTGATACATTTTACTCGCCTTATATTCGATTGCACGGAAAGATGGTAATAAAACCTTCGTATGAACGAGACCTGCTTCCTGAAAATAATCTTGATTTAGAAGTTATTCCGCAAGTGATAACAAACGATGCCGATGAATTTTTATTTGTGGCCAAGTACGTTCAAGAATTGGGATATAAAGAATTAAACTGGAATTTAGGCTGTCCGTATCCTATGGTTACTAAGTCTGGTATGGGTTCCGGCTTGATCAGCAATCCCGATAAAATAAATACTATCCTTCACAGAGCGCATACTGAATCGGATATTATTGTCTCTATGAAAATGCGTTTGGGGTATGAAAACAGTGAAGAAATACTGGATGTTTTACCTATTTTAGATACCTATCCAATCAAGAACATAGCGATTCATGCGCGTATTGGCAAGCAATTGTACAAAGGTGGCGTAAATCTAGATGCATTCCAGCATTGTGTTGACAACACCAAGCATAAATTATATTACAATGGCGACATAACCTCCGTGGCTAAATTTCATGAAATGCAGCAACGCTTTCCAACCATTGACCATTGGATGATTGGCCGAGGATTAATATCAGATCCTTTTTTACCAAGTATGATAAAAAACAATACTTCAGAATATCCTGCAAACAAAATGGAACTGTTCAGTGCGTTTCACGATACTTTGTATGCTATTTACAGCGAATCCCTTTCTGGCTCAACCCATATTTTATTAAAAATGTACCATTTATGGGAATACTTTTCGGCTACGTTTTCAAATCCGCACAAGGTTTTAAAGAAAATAAAAAAAGCACAGAGTATTCGGAATTACGAAGCAGCTGTAGCTGAAATTTTCAAAAATGAAAAATTCTAAATTAAAAAATAAACCATTAAAATTAAGAAAAATTAAGCCTTGGAACTTAATGTAACTTAATTTTAATGGTTCAACTTTTAGAAAATATTCGACACGTACTCAAAATGCAAAAAAAAAAAGATTTTCATTTGACTGAAAATCTCTTTTGATTATTTACTTTATAATAATTAGCAAATTAGCGGTAAAAATTATGCTTTAATCCAATTCAATACTTCCGGATCCGTTACTAATGTTCGTGGAGCGATCACTTTTTCTAATTCACCTTTTTCATTGATTAGGTATTTTTGAAAATTCCATTCTACAGTGGAATCTTGTAATCCGTTTTTAGATTTTTGAGTCAAAAACTGATAAATAGCCGCCATATCCTCTCCTTTTACAGAAACTTTATCCATCATAGGAAACGTAACACCGTAATTCATTTGACAAAAAGTAGCAATTTCGTCATTGGTTCCTGGCTCTTGTGACGCAAAATTATTAGCAGGAAAACCGATAATCACTAACCCTTTGTCTTTGTATTCTTTATATGTAGCTTCAAGATCTTTGTACTGAGGTGTCAGTCCACATTTTGAAGCCGTATTCACAATCATGATTTTTTTTCCTTTCAAAGAAGCAAAATCAAAACTGTTTCCTGATAAATCTTCTACTTTAAACTGATAAATGGTTTCTTTTGCAATTGGAGCTGTGTTCATATTTATTTCAGATTTTTTAGGTTGTGCCTGATTTTGGCAACTAAATAACAGTAAAGCGCAAGTAGCTATAAATACACTATTTTTCATAATTGAAATTTTTTATAAAAGTAGATAAATATTTGTTTTGTTAAAGTAATTTTTTGTTAAACAACAGTTAAAAAAACAAGGAGTCTAACATTATAAAAATGCTAGACTCCCAAACAAATAAACAACAAATCTTACTGTGGTATTTAAAAAGTATACGTTATTTTTCCTTTCATGAAGAAAGGCGTTCCTGGAGTTAAATGAATTTCTTCGACACTTTGTGGTTCATTTTGTAATCTGGATTCAGTGGCAAACTGAGTTTCGTTCCATTCAGTATCAAAAATATTTTCTACTGAAATTCCAAAATTCATATTCTTATATTGATAATTAACATTCAAATCGGATATAAAATAGCCTTTGGCAACAATCGAATTATCTTCATTTGCCGGGCGATTTTTTAGATACCGATACCGAATTCCTCCCGAAAAACCATTCACTTTTTGGAAACTTAATCCTCCAGTTGTGGTAAAATCCGGTGCTAACGGAATGTAATCCTGCCCTTTGGGCTCATCAATACTTCTGGCATAAGTATAATTAGCATCCGCATCAAAATACAACCAATCGTTCAATTGATACCGCAATCCCAGTTCAGCACCCATGCGTCTTGATTGTCCGCTTGGTTCAACAATTCCGGCATCTCCCACATAAACAAATTCTTGTTCTAAGTACAAATGCCATAAAGCGGCATTGACAATCAATTTTGGAAATGGTTTAAAAATGGTCCCTACATCCGTTCCTATTGCAGTTGGTAGTATTTGTTTCCCATTGTTTTGAACCACCACACGGGCATCATTCGAATGGAAACCCATTCCTGATTTTATAAAAAACTGCAAATTGTTATTTTGTGAATAAATAAAATTCAGTTTTGGAGAAAACTTTACTTTCGATTCGGATGCTGTTTTATAATTTTCCATCAATTTATCCTGATAATTGAATTTGAAATAATCCAATCGAATGGCCGGATTAATTATCAGTTTTCCAAAAGTGAACTCAGAGTTCAAATACGTAAACAAATTAGACTCATCAATATCTCCTAATTGTATATTTTCAAGAACAGTTCTTCTATTCAACGTATGCGAAAGTTCCGTATCAGTTGTGGCATCCGTACGGAAACCCGCTCCAAATTGGAACAAAACATTGGTATCATTCCATTTCGTTTTCTTGTTCAACTCAGCATTCATTCCATAAATATCCCTGTTTTCCTTCTGTTTAATCTGGTCCCCATTGATGGGGTCATTTAGGAAAAAAGTAAAGTTAGAATACAATTCAAATTCATATTTTGAATAAAAAGCATTTGCTTTCAGAAATGTATTTTCGTCAATAGATTTACTCAAACTGGCATTGAAGTTCGTTCTGGATGTATTTCCGCCTTCAGTATCGTCAACAGAGCCAAATCTTGAAATCGTTCCATCATCAATCAGCCGTTGCGGAATTTGGCCTGAAGCATCCCATTTGCTGGAAAAGCGAGAAGCCAAGATGGAAAACTTGCTGTTATCTTTCAAAATAGCCGAATATTTTCCTAATATGTTAATTCGGTTAAAATTCTGAGGAGATTCAAAGGGACCGTCTGTCAGGATATACTCTGTGGCAATATAAGCACTTTGTGTTTTTTGATTCCCTAAAAGGTTAAAAAGCGCAACTGTTCTTAAGGTATTGAATTGTCCGACTTCGATACCAATACTACTTTTTTCAATTTTGTCTTTAGTTTGGAAAGCAACGTATCCCGCCGTAGCAAAATCCCCTTTGTTGGCATAATACGTTCCTTTTCCAAAATCTATTTTTTCTACTGTTTCCGGAATTACAAAATGCAAATCGGCATAACCTTGACCGTGAGCGTGAGACACCATATTAACCGGCATTCCGTCTACTGAAATAGCAATGTCTGTGCCGTGATCAATATCAAAACCTCTTAAAAATATTTGCTCTGCTTTTCCCCCACCGGCATGTTGTCCGATAAATAATCCCGGAACTTTTCGAAGAATTTCTTGCGACGAATTTACAGGAGTGGTTTCTAAATCTATTTTTGAAATGACATTCATCGCCGAAAGTTTTGGTTGGATAACAATTTCATTCAATCTAAAAATATCATCTTCCATCACAATTACCTCCTCGGAAAAATTCAGGATGAAATTTGTTTTTTTGTACCCTAAAGCAGTTATTTTGATTACATCCCCCAAAATCGTTTTATCCAAACTAAACAATCCAAATTCATTGGTGTGGGCATGACTCTCAGAATTTGTATTGACTAAATAGGCATTTTCAATTGGATTTCCATCACGATCCAAAATTTTTCCCTTTTGAATTTGGGCGTAAGAAGACAGCCCAAAAAGGGATATCAATACTAAAACAATATTTTTCATAATGAATTATAATTGGTTTACCTTTTTCTCAAAGTTAGGCCCCAATTCATACAAACTAGACAGTAATTCGTCCTTGATAGGTTTGGTTTTGAGTGGTAAATTATTCGATTTATAAATCATCGCTAAATGGTATTGAATCTTTGGCTCAAAGGATTTTCCTGCTACATGAAGCTGAGCAATTTCTAAAGCCTTTTTATTATCGCCTACATTTAAGTACGCCCAGGCCAATAAATCATAAGAATCAGCAGTGGGCCTGTGTGCTACTTCAATCTTAGCAATTTCTATTGCTTTTTGCGCCGTATTTTTGTTCTCAGCATAAATCAAAGCATTGTATTTGTTGTACATTGCACCATAATTATTTTTCTCCATCATCGAAAAATAAGCGTTTCTATTTTTTATTTCTTCACTTTTATTTCCATCAAATTGAGCAATTTGAGATTTTAATAAATAAAAATCTGGGGTGTTGTGTGTGGTGGCAATAGCATCAATAATTCGATTCGCCTCTTCAGTGTTTCTTTCTTTCGAAAAAACAATCCAGGCAATTCCTTTTAAAGCATAGGAATAATTAGGATCTAGTGCTACTGTTTTTAAGAAACTGTCATACGAATCCTGAATTCTGCCAGCATGACCATAAAAATCACCTAAGTTCGAATAGGACCAAATTTTAAGCACCTTATTATCTTCTTTCTCAGCAATATCTCTGGCTTTTTCCATAAAAGTGATAGCTGTTTCAAGATCGCCTTTGTGATCGTTCCATTTTGCCAAGCGAATCAAATAATCAAAACTATTCATATCCCTAATCACATTCAAATTTTTGACTGCTTCCGGATAATTCCCAAGTTCCATTTGAACGTCGAAAAGTAATTTCTGAGTTTCTTTTTTTCCTTCATCGATTGCTAATGCTTTATTAGCTAATACCAATGCTTCTTTAAAACGATGCTGAGAGATATAATTTCTTGCTAAAGATCGAACTGTTGACACTCTGGAATAATCATAGGCTTCGTTCGATTGTACTAATAATTCTTCCGTTTTATATAAGTTTTTAATATCGCCTGTATATTCAAAAAGGGTACTATAATTAGCCGCTATCTGACTTAAATAACTGATTTGATTGGGTGCTGCGTCGAATTTTTTTTGCCAAAAATCAATTTCATTCTGAGCAAAAGTGACTGATTTATTATCTTTTAAACCCAGATATTTCGTGTAATCATCTGCATTTGTAATTTGTTCTGATTTAGTCTCGCAACCGAATATTAATAGGATTGTGAAAACCAAAAATGGAATTATTTTTAAAGTTTTCATACTCTAATTATTTTGTTTGTTTGTTTGTTTGTTTGTTTGCTTTAAAAATAAAAAAACAGAGCGAAGATTATTAAATAAAGCGCTCTGTTTTTTTTAGGAAATACTACCAAGCAGAAGCTAGGTATGGGAAAGTTGTGCTAAATGTTTTATCATTTGAATTCACATTATCTTTAGTAAGCCCTGGATTTGAAGTACCCGCTGATCCACCAAAAATCAATAATAATTCCACATCGATTACATCATCAGCCAAAGCTCTTCCTGTCAAAATATTAGTTCCATCAAAGAAAGTTGTTTTTGCTGTTTTAGAAACTCCTAATACATCTGTAGCTAAAAGACCGGTAAACTGAGCAGCCGTTTGTCCTAATGCATTAGTGGTATACCCTGGATTCAAGGCCATTAATCTAGATTGAAAAACAGATTGATATTTAGCACCCATTGCTGAAGGAGTGGTACCGTTAAATTCATCTTTAGGAGATCCTGAAGCAATAAATACAGTGTTTATTGCCGGTCTGGCCATTTGATCTTGCTGTACAAAAGTACCTGTGAAATTAATACTTGGTTCAGAAACAGAATCTGAATCATTATTATCACAATTTACTGAAACAACTGCAGTTATTAATGCGATTGTTATAATTTTAAATTTATTTGTTTTACTCATGACGTTTGTATTTAGTTATTTTAAAAATCGTAGATTCCGATTTCATACTTTAAAATTAAAATAGTTATTGTTTTTTCTTGGTTTCTGCCCAAACATTTACTGTTCCTGAAGTACCTAGCATTGCTTTAGGAACTTCTACAACTACTGAAAGCACATTAGTCCCGGCAAAAGTATCTGTTCCAGGATTCTTGAATCCAGTTGCTGTATTAGCGAGAATAGCTTTAAATTGACCTAAGTCAAAAAAGAACGGATCGTCTCTTGGTCCTGCAAAAAATTTCATTCCATTATTCTGTGCCGTTAATGCAGCAGCTCCATAAGAAGATATGGTAACACTTCCTGAGGCAGCAGCTGTTTTAATCGTGCTTGAAGTTCCTGGGGTACCTGGAGCTACCGGACCAAAGAAATACATCTTGTCATCTCTTTTGATAGCTTGGATCACTAAATCCTCAACATTGTCACCATTGTTGTCAATATTAATTTCGATCATTGTATTTTCATCGAATTTTGCAGCACCAGTAGCATTTGGACTTAACAAGCCTTGCGTATTTACAGCAAAAACTAAATTATTAGTGTCTTGCCCTTGAAAAGCGTACACATCAGTAATATCATTTGCACCACCAGATGCTGTAGCAGGAGCATCAATGTGATCCGCAGCTACTAAAATTAAGCCTGAAACCGCCACTAGCGAAAGACCTAAAATCATTTTTGATTTTTTCATTTTATTATAAATTTAAAAAGTTATACAAGCATTTACGGGATAGTACTTGATTTGGTTTTTTTAAACCATAAAAAAAAATAAATTTTTAATTAAGTTACTTATAATCAATATTTTAAATACTTAAATAAAATTCAATTATTTTAAAATTTGTTTTTTTTAATGTTACTAATCACAAAAAAGGTCAATTGTAAAATAAGATTGTATAGATTTGTAAGAGATAAATAAAAAATAGTATGAGCCAAGACGAATTATTAGTATTAATTTATAAGAAAGATGAAAGGGCATTTACACATCTATATGATATGTATTCGAAAAGCTTATTTTCCGTGATCAATGTTCTCGTAAAAAACCGAGAAGAAGCTGAAGATGTACTTCAGGATGTATTTGTTAAAATCTGGAAAAACATTGATTCCTATCATGAAAGTAAGGGCCGGTTCTACACATGGATTCTAAACATTGCCAGAAATACCTCTATTGATAAATTACGCTCTAAAAATTTTAATAACAGTCAAAAAAACCTTTCTTCAGATAATTTCGTAAATCATTTTGAAGACAGCAACAAACTGTCTGACAAAGTGGATACAATAGGGTTGCAGGAATTTGTAAAAAGACTAAAACCAAAATGTATTCAAATAATAGATTTACTTTTTTTTAAAGGTTACACCCAGCAGGAAGCTTCGGATGAGTTGGCAATACCTTTAGGAACTGTAAAAACACAAAATAGAAATTGTATTAATGACCTACGAAATTATTTGAAAGTATAATGGAAATAAAAGAATATATCGAATCAGGAATTCTGGAACTTTATGTTTACGGTTTATTGAGTGAACCCGAAAACGAAGAAGTTACCACTATGGCGAAAAACAATCCGGAAATAAATGCAGAAATTATTGCCATTGAGAAGGCGATTATTGCTATATCATCCAGCTTTTCACCTTTTCATTCTGTAGCTAATTTCGAAAAAATAAAAGAAAAGCTAGAACTTAAACATGCTCAAGTCATACCATTAGAACCTACTAATAACAGGGCTCAGTACATTGGTTGGGCTGCAGCTATACTATTATTAGTTGGTATTGGGTACCAATACAATCAACTGGATCAGACCAATACACAAGTTGCTACTACAGCAATTGAGAAAGCTAAATTAGAAAAAGAATTTAATGTCTTAAAATTAAAAAATACAACAATTGAAACGAGTTTAGCCGTTGTAAGGGATACTAAAAATACGGTAGTAGCTCTTGGAGGGCAAACTGTAGCTCCGGAATCCTTTGCAAAAGTATACTGGAATCAAGACACCAAAGTGGTTTATATTGATGCTGCAGGCTTGCCAGAACCGCCAGAAGGAATGGTATATCAGGTTTGGGCGTTAAAATTAAGTCCACTGACTCCTACCAGCATTGGATTGTTAGAAAATTTTGATGTAAATGAACAAAAATTATTTGCAGTAAATAATGCTAATGAAGCGGAAGCCTTTGGAATTACATTAGAACCCGCAGGCGGAAGTTTGACTCCTACAATGGAACAATTATACACCTTAGGAAAAGTATAACTAATTCCTTTCTTGGATCAATATAAATAGGCTATCTCAAAAGGACAGCCTATTTATATATACAAATTAACAGAATAAGCATTCTATTTTTACGATTTTCTGGTTTTTAATCCATACTATGTAATTTCAAAAACCTGTTTTTAAAGCCTTTCATCAAAAGCAAATAAAGCTTTAGCCTTCTTCAAGACAAGACTTAGTGCCGCTAGTCCATCTATTTCACGAAGTAATTGAAGTGCGTATACATCAAATTATCCTCAAAGCACAACCAAATACGAAAAACAAGAAGGTATTCCTGGAGAAAGAAATTCCTATTCCATCGCTGCCTTTATGCGCAAAAAACCACTATGTTTATACATCTTATCCTCTGTGAAGCCCATTTAGATAAAATTACGCAAAGAAAGCCTAATGCGCTGATTTTTAGTTTTTTAAACTCACCATCTTGAGAGTGAAATAGGTCATTGAGAATCATAGGTTTTCCCTCTTGGAAATACAAACAATAGTGACTGGCTCCTTTTTAATTTGAGACAACTCTTTTTTTATATCATTTATTCTCCCTAAATTTAGTCTTTAAAACATCTTATCATGGCAAATCTTTATGATGGAAAAATGGCCTCAATTTTTGACGCCATGTACCAAACTTTTATTGATTATGATGCAGAATATCAATTCTACACCAATTTAATTAAGGAACACGAGTACAAAACAGTTTTGGAAATTGGCAGTGGAACAGGCAATCTAGCCAAACGGTTTTTACAAAATTACATCGATTATATTGGTTTGGATTACAGCCAAAGTATGATTGCAATTGCCAAAAAAAGAAATGAAAACGGGATTTTTATTCTGGGAGACATGAGGGATTTTAAACTACAAAAACCAGTTGATTCCGTATTAATTACGGGACGCTCTACCAGTTATTTGATAACAAATCAAGATCTAAATAATACGTTCTGTTCTATTTATAAAAATCTGAGTAAAGGAGGAATTCTTATTTTTGACTTTATAGATGCTAATAGATTTATCCCTTTTATTAAAGAAAATCCTGTGACACTTCACGAAGCTACCTACCTAGGAATAGACTACTATCGCAACAGCAAGTGGAGAGCAACTGCCTTAGAAAATTTCATGCTGGATTGGACAGCACTTTATTACACCATGAAAAATGATAAAAAAGAAATAATTGCCGATGATTTTTCTACCGTTCGTGTTTTTACCTTAAACGAAATACAACTATTTTTATATTTAAACGACTTTGAAATCATTCGAACCATCGATAGAAAAACCTACGCTTACGATACGTATGTTATTGTTGCACGAAAAAAATAGAAAAAAAAATCCCGAGCATCAGACTCGGGATTTATATCAATACAGAATTATTTGCTATTCATTGTGTAAAAACGCTTGTCTGTTCAGTAAAGTCTCTTCGCTTTCTACATGATTGTCATCCGGAATACAGCAATCTACCGGACATACGGCCGCACATTGTGGCTCATCGTGAAATCCTTTACACTCCGTACATTTTCCGGGTACAATATAATACACTTCGTCCGAAATTGGAGTTTGAGCCTCATCAGAATCTACTTCGGACCCATCAGGCAAAATCACTTTCCCTTTCAGTTTTGTTCCGTCTTTGTATCTCCAATCGTCTGCTCCTTCATATATTGCGGTATTTGGACACTCGGGCTCACAAGCACCACAATTGATACATTCGTCTGTTATAATAATTGCCATCTTTTTATTGTTTTAAAGTCAAAATATCAAAGGTAAAATATCAAATTTTCTTTTGATATTTTGACTTTTGACTTTCGACATAATTATGCTTATTTTTGTGCAAAATTACAATCAAAACTATTCATAAGCAAACATTATGACATTAGAAACAAAAAAAAGTGTTTTTGTTGAATTAGGGAAATTTTTAAGTCAGTTTTCCGAAAACAACACGTTAAAAAATCCGACTGTTTTGCACAACGAAGCGTTTTTTGATGCTTTTGTTGACTTGGTACAATTATCGCAATCGCATAATGGCTGGTACACCCCCGAAAACGTCTATTTCTCGATACATTCCTGGGCAGAAGCTCTGACAGAAAAGAACTTAAACCAATGGCTTTCCAGTTATACTATTCCAATACAAGAATCTAAAAACATCGCCTTAATTCTTGCCGGAAATATTCCGTTGGTGGGTTTTCACGATTTTCTATCGGTTCTAATTACTGGAAATAATGTATTGGTTAAAACATCGTCAAATGATCAGCATTTATTACCTTTTTTAGCTAAATACATCATTGCAGTACAGCCAGAATTAGCTACAAATATTACTTTTGTAGATGGGAAATTAGAGAATTTTGATGCCGTTATTGCCACAGGAAGCAATAACACAGCGCGTTATTTTGAATATTATTTTAAAGACAAACCGTCTATTATTAGAAAAAGCAGAAATTCAGTAGCTGTTTTAACCGGAAATGAAACCAAGGAACAACTTACTGCTTTAGGCGAAGATATTTTTCGCTATTTTGGATTGGGTTGCCGCAATGTCTCTAAACTTTTTGTGCCAAAAGGATATTCGTTTGTTCCTTTTTTTGAAGCCATATTTGTGTACCAAGACGTCATTCATTACGAAAAATATGCTAACAATTACGATTACAATAAAGCGGTTTTTCTGATGAGTAATTTCAAATTACTGGACAATGGATTTCTGACTTTAAAAGAAGATCAAAGTCATGCCTCACCAATTTCAAGTGTCTTTTATGAGTTTTACAACGACATTAATGAATTAAAAACAAAATTAAAATTAGAAAGTGAGCGAATACAATGTGTTGTTGCGGATAGAACGATTGATGACAATGTGGCTTTTGGACAAACTCAAAATCCCCAATTATGGAATTATGCAGATAATACCGATACTATTTCGTTTTTGTTAACAATATAGCAGAAAAAAGTAGAATTATTCCGAATTAATTAACGTTTTTTAAACTCCGATTGTCGAAATTTGCACTTTAATTTTTTGGACATAAACTACACCATGAAAAAACACAACTACAGCGCAGGACCTTGTATTTTACCGCAAGAAGTTTTTGAAAAATCAGCACAAGCTATTTTAAATTTTAATGATTCCGGATTATCCCTTTTAGAAATATCACACAGAAGCAAGGATTTTGTTGCCGTTATGGACGAAGCGAGAACACTGGCTATTGAACTTTTAGGACTTGAAGGCAAAGGCTACAGCGCCTTATTTCTGGCAGGCGGAGCGAGTCTAGAATTTATTATGGCTCCCTATAACTTGATGAAAGAGGGCGGAAAAGCGGCGTATCTTGATTCTGGAACCTGGGCAGCTGGCGCTATAAAAGAAGCTAAGCTTTTTGGTGACACAGTAGTTGTTGCTTCCTCAAAAGACGAAAATTACAATCATATTCCAAAAGGATACGCTGTACCAGCAGATGCTGATTATTTTCACTGCACGAGTAACAACACTATTTTTGGCACACAAATGAAGGAATTCCCGGCATTGGACATGCCAATTGTATGTGACATGAGCTCTGATATATTTTCACGACAATTAGACTTTTCTAAATTTGATTTGATTTATGCCGGAGCCCAAAAAAATATGGGACCAGCAGGAACTACCCTGATTGTTGTAAAAGAAGAAATCTTGGGTAAAAGTGGTAGAATAATCCCAAGCATGTTGGATTACACTAAACATATCAAAGCAGAAAGTATGTACAATACACCCCCTGTTTTTCCGGTTTATGCTTCCTTGTTGACCTTACAATGGTTGAAAAATCTTGGTGGTATACCCGCTATTGAAAAAATAAACAATGCTAAAGCAGCTTTGATTTACGGAGAAATTGACAGAAACCCATTATTCAAAGGCGCTGCAGCTGTTGAAGATCGTTCGAACATGAATGCTACTTTCTTATTAAATGATGAAGCACATGCTGCCACGTTTGATGCAATGTGGAAAGCAGCGGGAATTTCAGGTTTGCCTGGACACCGTTCAGTAGGTGGTTACAGAGCTTCTATGTACAATGCACTCCCGTTAGAAAGTGTTCAAGTATTAGTGGATGTAATGCAGGCTTTGGAAAAAGGAATTTAAAAATTAAAATATTGAATGATTTAAAGATTTGAAAAATCAATTTTTAATCAATCACTACATTAAACAACATAGATTGAATCTTTAAATTTTTCAATCTTTAAATATAAAATACAAATGAAAGTATTAGCCAATGACGGAATTTCTAAAAGTGGAATTCTAGCTTTAGAAAAAGGTGGATTTGAAGTGATAACAACAAAAGTAGCACAGGAACAAGTGGCTAATTTTGTAAACGAAAATAATGTAAGTGTGGTCTTGGTACGAAGTGCAACTAAAGTTCGGAAAGATATCATTGACGCTTGCCCAGGGCTGAAAATCATAGGTCGTGGTGGTGTAGGTATGGATAATATTGATGTGGATTATGCTAAAAGCAAAGGAATTCACGTGATTAATACTCCAGCTTCATCCTCAGAATCAGTGGCTGAATTGGTTTTTGCACATTTATTTTCTGGCGTTCGCTTCTTGCATGATTCCAACAGAAATATGCCGCTTGAAGGAGATACCAACTTTGATGGTTTGAAGAAAGCTTATGCGAACGGAATTGAACTAAGAGGAAAAACACTGGGAATTGTTGGAATTGGCCGTATTGGTCAGGCTACCGCTAAAATGGCGTTAGGACTAGGAATGAAAGTGATTGCTGCCGATAGTTTTATCCCGCAAGTAGATGTTAAAGTCGAATTTTTTGACGGACAAGCTATTACGACCACAATCGTTTCTCAATCATTAGAATCTTTATTCAAAGAAGCTGATTTCATTACGTTACACGTTCCTGCTCAAGATGGTTACATCATTGGAGAGGCGGCACTTGCTATTATGAAAGAGGGTGTAGGAATTGTAAACTGTGCCCGTGGCGGTGTTATTGACGAAGTTGCATTAGTAAAAGCATTAGACAGCGGAAAAGTATTATTTGCAGGATTAGACGTTTTTGAAAATGAACCAACTCCCGAAATGGCTATTTTGATGCATCATAAAATCTCGTTGACTCCACATATAGGAGCGGCTACAGGAGAAGCACAAGATAGAATTGGTACTGAATTAGCTTCCCAAATTATTAGTATATTAGGTTAGTATTTTCAAATTAAATATTTAATGAGAGGCTGTTTGATACAAACAGCCTCTTTTTTTGTTTAAAATCCTACCAATCAATGATTTGTTTTTCGTAACTTTATACTTCAATTTTTTATCATGAAAAAAAGTTACTGCATCATTATCGTCATTTTTTGTGTGATTTTGGGCTGCACATCTTCTAAAACTGCATTTCCAAGTACTGAAAAATCTGTTGCCGCCCAAGGCGACACGGTTCGTATTGCAAATGAGGAACTGGAATACGAGGTGATAATTATTGATCCCGGTTTTAGCATGTGGCTTAACTCAAGGGCATTTCCAAGAAATTATCATTCCCAACCCTTTTTGGAAAGCAAAAACCAACTTTATGTGATGGAATGGAACAGTCGGGTATTGCAACCACAACGCTATGATCCCAATTTGTATGAATTGACAATCAATTATGACCTTAACATTGATTATGGGTATGAAGTAAATTATTTGATCTACAATTATATGATTTATTTTCAAAACACGCATAAACAAAAATTCTTTGGTTTTGTCCCCATCAGATAATGTCACTATCTTTGTATTGATTTTAAATAAAAATGAACAAACTGAAACAGCGTTGGGGGATTGAAACTAATTTCCAACTTACCCTTATATTTATTGTTTTTGCAATAACCGGATCAGCATCGGCATGGTTGTCCGAACCTTTTTGTATTTGGCTGGGAATTACTTCCGAAGAATTAGGGCATTGGTTTACTCCTGTTCGGTTAGTTCTAATTTTCCCCATCTATCAAGTATTATTAGTGTTAATAGGCTTTTTGTTCGGACAGTTCAAATTCTTTTGGACTTTCGAAAAAAAGATGCTTAAACGCATGGGATTAGAATTTATTTTTAAGAAATAACTAAAAACGCCTCGAATTACTAGGCGTTTTTGTTTTTAATTACATACTTGTAAATCCAAGTTAAGGTAAAGGTGGGAATAAAATCCGAAAACGGTAAAATTTCTTCCAGAAAAGTAACCACTCCTCCTACCCGTCCAATTGTTCCTTTATACATCCAAGTCATTAAAAAACCGGCTAAAGGAGCCCAAATTACATCTGAAAACTCCCCGATAAAAGGAACGGCGAACGAAAGCATTCCTATACCATCAAACAGAATTCCCAATACCAGATTTCTAGTCTTGTTATCTGCTGCACTAACGGACACTTGTTCTGTCATAGCATTTAAATTTTATTTCAGAAAGTGTACAAATCTAACGCCAATTATTTTTTGAGTTTTTCCTGATATAATTTTTTCAATTTATCAATTTTAGGTGTGATCACATAACTGCAATATCCTTGTGTTTTGTTCTGATTGTAGTAGTTTTGATGATAATCTTCCGCTACATAGAACTTTGTTGCTGATGAAATTTTAGTAACAATTGGTTTTCCAAATGTGTTTTCCGTAGTCATCAAAGCAACATAATCCTCGGATAACTGTTTCTGGAAAGGATTGTGGTAAAAAATTTCACTTCGGTATTGCGTCCCAATATCATTCCCCTGACGGTTCAAAGTTGTAGGATCATGTGTGGCAAAGAATATTTCCAATAGCTCCCCAAAACTTATTTTATTAGGATCAAACGTAATTTCAATCGCTTCGGCATGACCAGTGTCACCAGTACCTATTTGCTGATATGTAGGATTTACTGTGTTTCCGCCTATATATCCTGAAACTACCTTGCTCACGCCGTCTAGTTGTAAAAAAACTGCTTCGGTACACCAGAAACAACCTCCCGCAAAGGTTGCAACTTCCATTTTGTTTTGTATTTCCATATTTTTTGTTTCTATACTTTTAGGCAAAGTACTATTTTTTTCTTTTGCACAAAATGAAAAAGGCAATAGTGCTAAAAAAATCCCAATTATTTTATTCATAACCTATGATTTAAGATCAAATTTATTCATTAAATCGTTGTGAATATCCACTCTTAACTAAAGTTTATAGTTTGTCAAAGGAAAATAAACGGTGTTCCAATTCATAATCATGAAAATCTTTGTTTCTTTGTAAAAATCGATTATTATGATACAAGCCAAAAATTTACATAAATATTACGATCAACTCCATGTGTTGAAAGGAGTTGATTTACATATTCAAAAAGGAGAGATTGTCTCTATCGTTGGTGCTTCAGGAGCCGGAAAAACAACACTTTTACAAATTCTTGGTACTTTAGACAAGCCAAGCCTTGAAAACGGAATTGAATTGCGCATCAACAATGAGGACATTCTGACGATGAATGACAAAAACTTATCCAAATTCAGAAACTTAAATTTAGGTTTTATATTCCAATTTCACCAATTGTTACCGGAATTTAGCGCATTAGAAAATGTGTGCATTCCTGCTTTCATTGCTAATAAGCCCAAAGTTGAAACGGAAATTGAAGCTAAAAAACTACTGACTTATCTTGGTCTTTCCCATAGAATGAATCACAAACCCAACGAGCTTTCCGGCGGCGAACAGCAACGTGTGGCGGTGGCCAGAGCGCTTATTAATAAACCTGCTATCATTTTTGCTGATGAGCCTTCCGGGAATCTAGACACGGCTTCTGCTGAAAACCTACATCAATTATTTTTCAAACTGCGTGATGAATTGGGACAAACGTTTGTAATTGTGACACACAACGAGGAATTAGCCAATATGGCCGACAGAAAACTAATAATGGTAGATGGTTTGATTAGTAATTAGGAGCTATTTCCAGCTATACACTCTATCTTTTTATTTTTAAAGAAAAAATAAAAAGGATGCCGTTTCTATCTGGGCTATACCTTGCAAGAACTAGCTGTGCTTCCTAAAACAAAGTAGTATCCAAAGTCATCCTCAATAATGAATCCATCAGAACTTAAAGATTTCCTCGACGAAAAAGTCCTACAATACAACACACTTGATTTCATAGAAAGTGATCCGGTACAAATCCCGCATTTGTTTTCACAAAAAGAAGACATTGAAATTGCCGGTTTTCTCAGCGCTACTATTGCTTGGGGAAACCGTAAGATGATTATCAAAAATTCACATCGCATGATGGATTTAATGGGAAATGCGCCCTATGATTTTGTCATGTCATATACTGAAAATAATTTGGAACAATTGGAATTGTTTGTACACCGCACTTTCAACGGACAGGATTTTGCTAGTTTCATCCGAAGTTTACAGCACGTTTATGCCAATCATGGTGGTTTAGAAGCGGTTTTCAGCAAACATCAGGAAATTCATTCGATGCAAAAAAGCATCCATGAATTCAAGAAAATATTTTTTGAAATTCCGCATCAGCACAGGACCCAAAAGCACATCTCCGATCCGCTGAACAATTCAGCAGCAAAGAGAATCAATATGTACCTCAGGTGGATGATTCGTCAAGATAATAAGGGAGTCGATTTAGGAATCTGGAAAAGCATTTCACCAGCTTCATTATCTTGTCCCTTGGATGTACATTCCGGTAATGTAGCCCGAAAATTGGGTCTCTTGACACGCAAACAAAATGATGGAAAAGCCTTGTCTGAATTAGATACAAACCTTCGTAAATTAGATGGTATAGATCCTGTTAAATATGATTTTGCTTTGTTTGGACTGGGGGTTTTCGAGGGATTTTAGCAGAGATAAAAGTTACTTTATTTTTTAAGAATTTTTTTCTAAGGTGTAAAATAGTTTAGAATAATAAAAATAAAAAAATCCACTTAAACTTTTTTATCGCCAAAAATATGATGCTCTTATTTTTTTTGAAATAAATTAAAAAACCCATTATATCGGTAAGGATACAGTTTTATTACTAAATTTACCAAGACGTAAATGAAATTTCATAAAAAAAGACAACCCAATTAAAAATAGAAACTAAGAACAATTATTAAAGATCAGAAGCTTAATGTCAATTTTTGGTCAGATTATTTTTATTTTTAAAAAATTAACTTGTAAAAAAATGACTAATTAAAATGTGACTTTAATCTTTTTACAAAAAAACATGAGTGGCGAAGATAATTTTTTAACAAAAATTATAGTCATTAGTAAAAATATAAGTCGTGTTTTTATCGTTATAATCACTTTAATGTTAGTACTAGGAGCCTTACGTTTTATCGATTTAGAATTTAAAAAATTATCACTCCCGCATATTTATTTCTTGATGTTTCCTGTTTATTAGAAGTATTTATTTTAAATTATTGCAGTCGGATATGAACTTAGAAAAGCAGTAGTATTAATTATTTCATCCGAAACAATTCCTACTGTTTAAATTGTCGAAATTTCAATTATTGCTATTTCTACTAAAATAACGACACTAGATGTAAAACAAACAAATAGTAATGTTATTATTAGTTCAGCTTTATTAGTCGCCGTACTGTGCTCGGTCTTGATTATTTTTTGTTGAAATACTTTGCGACACCACAAAACAAACTCTAAAGGAATTTAATGACATAATGTTCATAAATGATGTAAGTAATAACCATGGTATAATGTCGTATTTTAAAATCAAGATAAAATTACATAACAATCTGATTTAAAGCTGTTTTACTTAAAGTTAATTCTTTTGACTTTACGACTTTTAAACTTTCGACTTACTTAATTGTATTTAAAAAATTTAACAACTATAAATTGTAAAGATAATGGATAACGTTTTACAAAATAATGAATGGCATTCTGCCTCTTGTAATAATGTATTAGCGCGTCTTAACTCCTCTTCCGAGGGTCTAAGTACAGTAGATGCGGTGAAGCGACTGAAGTCAACAGGACCAAATATACTGGACCGGCAGACTAGAGAAAATGCCTTTAAAATTTTGCTAAGGCAATTTCTTAACCCGCTAATATATGTTCTTCTTGCTGCTACCATTCTTGCTGTAGCCATGGGTAAAATAACCGATGGAATAGTGGTGTTTAGTGTAATAGTCATTAATGCTATTATTGGATTTATTCAAGAATATCAGGCAGGAAAAACCATTCAGGGACTTCTGCAATTAATGCCTGAAAATGCTACAGTGATGCGAGATGGAAAGCAAAAAACCATCCCAGCTGCTGATCTCGTTCCTGGGGATTATGTATTGCTTCAGGCTGGCGACCAGGTGTCAGCAGATATGCGGCTTACTTTCGTAAAAAATATGCAGTGCAATGAATCTATTCTTACGGGTGAATCCTTGCCTGTGGAAAAAAATACGGATAGCATTGACGCAGATGCAGAAATTGCTGATCGTAAAAACATGGTTTTTAGTGGCACATTGATTACTTCCGGCACAGCAGAAGGTGTTGTTGTTTTGACAGCTATTAAAACCGAGATTGGTAAAATTTCCGCTCTTCTTCAAACTACTATATCGGTCAAATCTCCACTAACAAAATCTCTTGAAAAAATTGCAAAAGGAATTACCTATGCCATCATACTTGTTGGTGTTTTAGTTTTTTTAATAGGAATATTTCGTAATTATACATTCATCGATGCAATATTTTTTGCTATTACACTTGCGGTAGCAACGATCCCGGAAGGGCTGCCTGCCGTAATTACTATCGCATCAACTATCGGTATCATGCGGATGGCAAAAAGACAAGCTATTATCAGGCATTTAGCTGCTGTAGAAACTTTGGGCAGCACTACTGTAATCTGCTCAGACAAAACGGGAACACTTACCCTCAACGAAATGGCCGTAAAGATACTTTGGAATGGAAATCAAAAATTCATTGTTACAGGAGTAGGCATCAATACTGATGGTAAAATTTTAAATAAAGATTCCGAAGGAGAAGGAACTGAGGACGAAATTGGAGAACTTATTAGAGCTGCAGCACTCTGCAATGACGCAACACTTCAGAAAAAAGAGGGGCATTGGAAAGCAATAGGAGACCCTACAGAGATTGCTCTTATCGCTGCAGCTGGAAAGTTTGGAATAAATGAAGACAAATTAAGAAACAAATGGCCGAGGTTAGATGAATTACCTTTTGATTCTACAAAAAAAATAATGGCTACGCTCCATCAGTCTCCTTCCGGAGAAAAAATAATTTACCTCAAAGGAGCACCGGAATCCGTTATTCCACTTTTATTAAATAGCGAAAAATCATCCATTGTCTTTGATACAGGGCAGATACGTGAGGAGGCTTTACAAATGGCAGGAACAGGAATGAGAGTATTGGCTTTCGCTTCCAAACAGTTGAATAGTGAACATCTATCACTCATTTCGGAAGATGATCTTTGCGAATTTACTTTTTTAGGAATACAGGCCATGAGCGACCCGCCAAGATTGGAAGTAAAAGAAGCGATAGATTCGTGTCATAATGCCGGTATTACGGTGAAAATGATTACCGGAGACCATCCGGCAACAGCATCAGCAATAGGCAGTAAACTTGGATTTATAAATGCAGAAAGAGTGGTCACCGGAAAGGAGCTTCATAATTTGAACACACGAGAGCTTCAGGAGGTAGTAAAAAACACCAATATTTTCGCAAGGGTATCGCCCGAAGACAAACTAAATCTTGTGAAAGCGCTTCAAGCCAACGGAGAAGTGGTGGCCATGACGGGAGATGGTGTAAATGATGCACCCGCACTTAAACGTGCAGACATTGGCGTAGCTATGAGTATCACTGGCACGGCTGTTGCAAAAGAGGCTGCAGATATGATCCTGGCAGATGATAATTTTGAAAGTATAAAAGCAGCTGTTGAAGAGGGACGAAGAGTCTTTGATAACCTTTTAAAATCTATTGTATTTCTTTTACCTACAAGCATAGGATTGGGATTGGTTATTTTTATTGCTGTTTTGTTTTTTCCTTCAGAATCGGGAATTCTACTTATCCCAATGCAACCTGTTCAGGTATTATGGATCAATCTTATTACTGCCGTTGCGCTTTCATTGCCGCTCGCGCTTGAAGCAATGGAGCCTGAATTAATGAATCGTTCTCCACGTAAGCCTAATAAACCATTGTTAAGTTCCTTGATAATTTTTAGGATGATACTGGTTTCTTTAGTAATGGCCGGGGGAACAATTGGATTGTTTCTTTGGGAATATAATATTGAACTGTCTAAGGGAACTGCACACTCATTGGCCATCTCGGAAGCTCAAACCATGGCTGTAACTGCAATGGTTTTATTTCAGGTATTTTATCTTATTGATTGCCGATCTCCTAATTTTTCAGTCAATAAAATCGGACTTTTCTCCAATCCATTTATTTATATTGGAATTGCGACCGTACTGATTGTTCAGACCGCTTTTGTTTATTTTCCATTTATGAATCGTTGGTTTCATTCCTCTCCCTTAAAAGCTGAGGCATGGGGGATATCTGCCATGGTAGCTTTTTCAATTCTAATAATTATTAGCGTTGAAAAATGGATTCGCAGAAAATTATATAAAAATGATACGTTGTAATGCGCCTAATAAAATGTATGTTCAATTTCCTAAATTCTCTATGTGTTTATAAACCTGACTTGCTGTAATTATTAGTTCACGGAATTAAACATAATTTGTTATAATGACTATAATTGGGTTGTACAACAAACTATTTTAAAAGCTTTGTGATTAAGTTTGCTGAATCGTTTTATAAATTAAAAATAAAATGTATTTGTAATAAAGTAAAAAGGTAAAACTAAGGCATCCAATCTGTTTGTTAACTTATAAAAAATTAGCTACGCTTTTATTTTGAAATTACAAAGAAGTGATCCATTAGAAAGGTCTCGAATTTACCAGACTGAATGGATAATTTGGTATTTGCACCAAAGCAAAAAGCCCATAAATCCAAAATTTATCGGCTTTTTAAATTATGCCAAACGATATTATAATATAGGCCAATTTTGATAATTTTTTTTTTATATTATATTTGGACTATATTATAAAAGTAATTATGGCACATGCGAAAATTTTGGTTATTAAGGAAACCGAAAAAGAAATAAAAAAGCTGCTCAAACAATCTATTGCATTTATTAGTCAACGCTTGAGAGTTCTGCTGATTTTGAAGCAAAACGAAAAAGCAGGGATTTCTAAACGTGAGGTTGCTAAATTAGCGGGGGTTGATCCTAATAGCGTTCAGAACTGGAGAACATTATACCTTAATGCTGGAATTGAGGGTTTGATGAAGCATCAAAAAACAGGTTTTAAGCCATCGGCTTTTAATGCTATTGAACACAATATGTTGGAAGCAAAACTCAACGACCCTCAAAATGGACTTCAAGGCTATGTTGAACTTAAAGATTGGATTGAAAAAGAATCAGGAAAGACTTTCAATTACAACACCTTGCTCTATTACTGCATCAGAAATTTTAAATCAAGTGTAAAAGTAGCACGCGAAATCTACAGACACCCTTTTTTCTGAAATAGATATAAATATAGATATTCCGACGAAAGTACACCACCCATTCCGGAGCAAAGTACACCACGATTCCGCAACAAAGTGCGCCATTTAT
>NZ_RYDN01000017.1:0-61650 GCF_003968735.1 Flavobacterium sp. RSP49
CCGCTTCACATAGCGTGTTTCTTCATGTTTTTCCATTAGGATACTTTTTGTGTATCGCTATTTCAGGACGGGACAAAAAGACATAATTAAAACCTTAAGCGGAATTAATTATGCCTTTTTTTATTGTTTAAAAAAACTAAAAATTATCTTGAATAATTAGGCGCTTCTTTTGTAATGGTTACATTATGAGGGTGACTTTCATTGATTCCGCTAGCTGTTATGCGAACAAAACGACCGGTTTCCTGTAAAGTTGGAATGTCTTTAGAGCCACAATACCCCATTCCGGCACGAAGACCACCAATAAATTGTTGCATGCTTTCGTTCAATTCCCCTTTGTAGGGAACCCTTCCTACAATTCCTTCCGGAACCAGCTTTTTTACATCATCTTCTACATCTTGAAAATAACGGTCTTTAGAACCTTCTTGCATTGCTTCAACAGAACCCATTCCACGGTACGACTTAAATTTTCTGCCTTCGAAAATAATAGTTTCTCCTGGAGATTCCATGGTACCTGCTAATAATGATCCTAACATTACACAATCAGCTCCTGCAGCAATAGCTTTTGGAATATCTCCAGTGTAACGAATTCCACCATCAGCAATAACTGGAACTCCAGAACCTTTGATCGCCGCAGCTACTTCAAGAACAGCTGAAAACTGAGGAAAACCAACGCCTGCTACAATACGAGTCGTACAAATAGACCCTGGACCAATCCCTACTTTTACTCCATCTGCACCATTCTCAACTAGATATTTGGCTGCTTCAGCAGTGGCAATATTACCAACAATAACGTCTAAGTTAGGGAATTTCGCTTTAACTAATTTTAGTACATCGACAACTCCTTTTGTATGTCCATGAGCAGTATCGATAATAACTGCATCTACTCCGGCATTAACCAAAGCAGTAGCCCTTTCAACAGCATCGGCAGTTACACCTAACGCTGCAGCTACACGTAAACGTCCGTATTTGTCTTTGTTTGCATTTGGTTTTTGAGTCAATTTAGTGATGTCTCTAAAAGTAATCAGACCCACTAATTTATAATCAGCATTTACTACTGGAAGTTTTTCAATTTTATGACCTTGCAAAACTACTTCTGCTTGTTCCAGAGAGGTACCTTCGGCAACAGTTACTAAGTTTTCACTGGTCATAACCTCAACAATAGGTCTTGAACTATTTTTTTCAAAACGCAAATCTCTATTGGTAACGATTCCTTTTAATATTTGATTTTCATCTACAATCGGAATACCTCCAATACCAAATTCTTTCATGGCATTTTTGGCATCTGCTACTGTTGAAGTTAATGGCAAAGTAACCGGATCGATAATCATACCGGATTCGGCTCGTTTTACTTTTCTAACTTTCGCAGCTTGCTGTTCGATGGTCATATTTTTATGCAAAACGCCTATTCCGCCTTCTTGAGCCATCGCAATTGCCATCGCGCTTTCGGTTACGGTATCCATAGCAGCGGATACAATAGGAACATTTAACGTTATATTTCTTGAAAATTTGGATTGAATACTCACTTCGCGAGGAAGCACATTTGAGTAGTTGGGAACTAATAGAACATCATCGTAAGTTAATCCTTCACCGATAATCTTAGAGTTGTGTGCGATCATTGCAATTGTAGTTGGAGTTTAATTGCGTGCAAATATAGATAATTTTAAGCAAAAAATCGCTATCATTTCCCAATAAATAATTAAATTGCAGTTCAAAGTCAATTCTTTGGTTCTAAAATACGTCTTAGTTTCCAATCCAAAAAATAGGTTTAATTTATTTTGCTATGACAAAAACCCACACCAATTAAAAGGACTTTCTAATGAAGCCGTTTTACTTTCGAGAACAAAATTAGGCTCGAATACAATAGTGAATCAGAATAAAAATCAGTTTTTGAAATCCCTATTCGAAATGGTAAAGGAACTAATGTTCTTACTATTACTCTCCGCAACTAGTGCTTATTTCATTATTAGTGATTATGGAAACTGAATTTTGATGAGTGTAGCAATTGTATTAGTTTCAACTATTTCACTGTATCCGGAATCCAAAAGCAGAACAGCAATTGAAGCCTTAAAAAATTATCCCGACCAAAAAGCAAAGTCATTTGCAACGGCTAAATCATTGAAATTTCAAGCGAGGAAATAGTTGTTGGCAACAAAACGCAACTAGGCATAAAATAGGGCAATCATTCGGCAACTCTTGAATTATGAAAAAATAGCAACTTAAAAACTAACGAAGTAATGTTAGATAGTACTTTATCTTTTACTGTTTTTGAAAATAACATTTAACCCCAGTTGAAAAGAAAGACTATTTGCCTTGGTAACATCGCGGTATTCCAAAAGATTATCAGCAAGAATATAGAAATTTACTGGTCCAAAATGACTGGACAATCCCAATCCTATATTCTTGTACGAATACGAATCTATGGTGTATGTGGCTTTCATTTGCAATGCCTTGAAGAGTTTTCGCCTGTAATAGGTGGTAAAAGCGACTAGTGGAGTTCGTGGTGTAGACATAACAAATAATTGGGCGCCAACTGCACTTTTATAAATAGTTTCCGGATCATAATTAAGACAATTACAATCTTCTGGTCTTTCTTCGTCAAACGAATACTGAACCGAAGTATTGAATTTTGCCGGGCGCCAAGTCGTATAATCAGCATATAAGGTGTCCAAAGGAATGGCATCATTGAATTCCTTGTATCCGTTTCCTGGTGAATTACCGGAGCTGAAATTCGGAATCACACCTTCATACTTATAGGTTCCTTTGTATGTTAAACTCTCTACTTCTTTGCTGTGTTTAATAAAACCCACATCAATAACACTGGCCGTAAGCTGTATGTTTTTCTTTGGATAATAGGTAAAACCAGCATCAAATCCCAAACCTAAATTACCTCCTAAAAAAGCTCTTTTAGTAATGTCTTTCGCCACATTAGGTTCGTAATTCTCATCATTATATTGAGCAATTCCAGACGTATTGAGTTGTAATTGTGAATAAATTATCTGTTCATAGGCTCCTGTAGTGGAAGGAATAGTGTAAATGTAGCCTGAGTTCTTGGTAGAATTAGCATTGTAAATACTCGAATAAATTTTACCTCGTACTCCTAAAATAAACTTTTCATTGATGTTTTTATGAAATCCAACATGAAATACCGTTAGCAATTCTGCTTTGACATTCAGATCTCCTAAATTAAAAACTTTACCCAGATAACCTTCATTTCCGTCTAAAGCTAAAATGGCAATGTCTTTAGGAACATAACTTAACATATCAAATTCCTGATACATCCCAAACGAAATATAAGAATCATTTTGTTCTCCTTTGATTTTAAAACCTCCGTTAAAAAGTTCTATTTGTTCATTGATTGCTACTCTGTCTTTTCTAGAAGATGAGAATACTGCATTGCGTAATTTTACATTAAAATCGACTCCGTTATCCGCAAATAAATCATACGCCGAAAATCCGCTTGAGCCTACATTTGCAGAAATTCCGGACAATAAAGGAACTCCAAAATACCAATTATATTTGAAATCTGCTCCCGGATTAGTCATCAAAGACTGAGGAACTGAAGTGAAATTATATAAAATTTGTTTGTTTTGCGAAAAGCCATCTACAGCTAGAAATAAAATAAAAATTAAGATTACTTTTCTCATTCCAGCACTAAATAAGCGGTTGCACCTGAACGCAGTTTCAAACTCCCAGCACTATCCTCGTTCAATGGTGCACCAGGCGACATTGTCAGTGTAAAAGCAATTCTGGTAGTTCTTTTTAATAAATCAAGCTGGGAGTTTTCGAAAGTTTCTGTCTTAGTCATTTTGTTTTCCGAACCGGTATAAGCCGGAACAGTAAAATTTATAGCGTGAACGCGTTGGTAATTTTTGTCCAAAAACACTAGATCCACTGAATATGCTCTACTAATGGTATTTTCCATTTCAAATGAAAGTTCCACTTTTTTTAATCGCTGTCTAAAAAAATCATCATTAAACACATCCAATACGGGTGCATCAAAGATCACGCTTTGCTCTACTCCATTAGTGACAAAATCTTTTGCCAGAATGTCAAAATGTGCTAAATTAGATACAAAAACAGGCTCTAACTTTAAAGTGTCCACCTGATCATAATCTAAATCACTCGCGCATGAAAAAGAAAACAACAACAATATTAGTATTCCTATAACTCTATTGAAAGCCAGTAGTCTCATGGTATGATTCGTTAAAGAAAAAAATTTGATTCGTATGATTAACGCATCAATGATAAACTTATTATTGCCAAAATAAAAGAGTTCCACTCCAGTTTCCTTTCTTTTATTTCTAATGAAACTCTCCAAACAACTTAGAAGCCTCATTATAAGCACTTTCAAAACTCATTGGACTGCTATTTGTATATTCTTTTTGGGCAGTAAAATATGATAATAATTTCTCCGTGGGCATGTTCCCAGTCAGATCATCAGTAGCCATTGGACAACCACCAAAACCCTGAATGGCTCCATCAAAACGGCGACATCCTGCTTTATAGGCGGCATCAATTTTTTCAAACCATTTATCAGGTGTGGTATGGAGGTGAGCACCAAATTCTATTTCTGGATATTGTGGAATTAAATTTGAAAACAAATACGAGATTACATCAGGGGCAGAACTTCCTACTGTGTCCGAAAGCGACAGGATTTTGACTCCCATACTGGCTAATTTTTGAGTCCATTCGCCAACAATTTCAACATTCCATGGATCACCATAAGGATTTCCAAAACCCATTGATAAATACGCCACGACTTCTTTGTTGCTTTTAGCTGCAATTTCAAGAATTTCCTGTAAGGTAATTAACGATTCAGCTATGGTTTTGTGGGTATTCCGCATTTGAAAATTCTCAGAAATCGAAAATGGGAAGCCCAAATAGCGTATTTCAGGATGAACAGCCGCAAGAGTTGCTCCTTGTGTATTGGCAATAATAGCCAATAATTTGCTTTTGGTTTGAGATAAATCAAGTTGTGCCAGAACTTCTGCTGTATCCCGCATTTGCGGAATTGCTTTTGGTGAAACAAAGCTTCCAAAATCTATAGTATCAAAACCCACACGCAACAAAGACTGAATATAAGTCACTTTTCTTGCCGTAGGAATAAAAGGTTTGATGCCTTGCATGGCATCCCGTGGACATTCTATAATTTTTATTGGTTCCATAGAAAGCCAAAGATAGAAAAACAATTAAGATTATTAAATTATGATTTTTAAAATTTCTAAAATTGATATTATTACCTATTTTGGTAATAAATTAAAATATTACGTAATTTGGTAATAATAAATATTATTACGTAATTTGGTAATAATTTGATTCTAACCTTTTGAAATTGAATTTGATTTTTTAATTACAGTTGAAATATGATAAGTATAATCACAGGAGACATTATTAATTCGAGAAAACTACCTTCTGCAATATGGATTGATGGCTTGAAAGAGCTATTGAATACCAAAGGTAAAAATCCGAGTGAATGGGAAATTTATCGGGGTGACGAATTTCAAATAGAAATTACAAATCCTGAAGAAGCACTACTCACAGCTTTGCAAATTAAGGCGTATCTAAAAACGCTGAAACTCGATGCGAGAATGAGTATTGGTTTTGGTGATAAAACCTATTCTGGAGCAACAATTTCCGAAAGTAACGAAACTGCATTCGTTCGATCGGGGGAACTTTTTGAAACTTTAAAAAAACTAAAAACGACCTTAGCCATTAATTCCGGCACTAGCGATTTAGATACTGAAATAAATTTAATGCTGCGTTTAGGATTGACCTTTATGGACAATTGGCTGGCGCAATCGGCTGAATTTATTGTGGTTTCTATGGCAAACAAAATGCTTTCTCAAGAAGAAATAGGCACTAAATTAGGTATCAATCAAGCCGCTGTAAGTCGGAGACGAAAACGAGCACAATTTGATCTGGTATTGGAATTAGATAATCATTTCCGAAAAAAAATTAAAAACCTCCGTGTATGATTATTTTTGTAAAACTACTATTGGCCCATTTACTTGGTGATTTTTTATTACAACCCACATCTTGGGTTTTAGATAAAGAAAACAGGAAACATAAAAGTATTTATCTTTATATCCACACGTTTATTCACTTTTTTCTGGCTTGGATTTTAATTGGTAAGACTAATTTTGTTTGGTTTGCGACTGTACTAGCGGTAACACATGGAGGAATTGATTTTATGAAATTACACGTTCAAAAAGACAAAACAAAACGCAATTGGTTCCTAATTGACCAACTTTTACATCTTATCGTGCTCATAGCAATTACACTATTTTACAATAACGACCGTATCGATTTTGCATCATTTGACAATCAATTTTGGATCTTTGCAACCGGAATACTTTTACTGACACAACCTACATCGATACTGATAAAAAATATCATTTCGATTTGGACTCCAGAAAACAAAAAAAAACGATGATTCTCTAACCAATGCTGGAAATTACATCGGAATATTAGAACGCTTATTTGTCTTTTACTTTGTAATTAGTGCCCATTTTGAAGCCATCGGTTTTCTATTGGCTGCAAAATCTATCTTCCGTTTTGGAGATTTAAAAGAAGCCAAGGACCGTAAACTTACTGAATATGTTCTTATCGGAACCTTATTAAGTTTTGGAATTGCTTTATTGACAGGGCTTTTAGTACAATATGGGATATTAGAATTTTTCTAAAATTTTCATATTTATGGCTTTCACTAAAGCTGGTCCTTCATAAATAAAACCGGTATACAACTGAATTAAACTTGCACCAGCGTCTAATTTTTCTATCGCATCTTCGGCTGAATGAATTCCACCTACTCCAATAATCGGGAAGGCTTTATTGCTTTTCTCAGCTAAAAAACGGATTACATCAGTAGACCGTTTTGATAATGGTTTTCCTGACAAACCCCCTAATTCGGCTTTATTTTCGGATTGCAATCCTTCACGGGAAATTGTAGTATTAGTAGCAATAACGCCTGCTATTTTAGTTTCCTTTATAATAGCAATAATGTCAAGTAACTGCTCATCTGTCAAATCGGGAGCGATTTTTAGCAGAATTGGCTTTTCCTTTGGCTTTGCCAAATTCTTATTCTGCAGCGTTTGCAACAGTTGCGTCAATGGCTCTTTGTCTTGCAAAGCACGGAGATTAGGCGTGTTTGGCGAACTCACATTAACTACAAAATAGTCCACATAATCATACAAAGCGTCAAAACATATTTCATAATCTGAAGTCGCTTCTTCATTTGGTGTCAACTTATTTTTTCCAATGTTTCCACCTATCAAAATGCCTTTATTATTTTTTAATCGTTCCACCGCTTCTTGAACTCCGCCGTTATTGAAACCCATTCGGTTAATAATGGCGCTGTCTTCTTTCAAACGAAACAAGCGTTTTTTAGGGTTTCCTTCCTGCCCTTTTGGGGTAAGTGTTCCTATTTCGATAAAACCAAAACCAAAGCTGGACAATTCTTTATACAACTTGGCGTCTTTATCAAATCCAGCCGCAAGTCCTAAGGGATTTTTAAATTTTAGTCCAAAAACTTCTGTTTCTAGTCGGGGATCCTTGACTTCATAAAGAAGTTCAAAAAGAGAGGAAAACCCTGGGATTTTAGACAAAAAGTGAATTAATGAAAAAGTAAAATAGTGCACTTTTTCAGGATCAAACCAAAAAAGTATGGGACGTAAAAGTAATTTGTACATGGGTGCGTTGTTATGGAGTACAAAAATAGAATTATCTAACCGATAAATAAATATTTAGAAAATAATTTATATAAATCATTTTGATTACTAAAAATATCCGGGAGTACAACGCGTATTAGAGTTACTGATCCGTAAAAATGGTGACTCGGCAGGAATTACAAATTGTAATGCTTTTAATTCATGATGCCCAACAGTAAAGCAATAGTAGTCCGAAAAAATCTAATTCCTATTTTTAGTGGTTTAATAAAAGACGGAATCACCAACCTTTATATAAAAATAGTACCTATATTGATGGAGGAAAATCACTGGAACTTTGGACAAAAAAAATGGAAAATGGAAACTTTTCCGCGACTGTTTTTACGCTGATATACCAATGGCAAAATATAATTGTTCATTATTTCCCTATACCGACACGAAAATAATAGTGCAGGCATTGTTATTTCAAAAGATTAAAATAAACAAAATTCACACCAACATTTACTTAAAAATGCTCCTTAAAAAATGATTATATTTGCATAAAACAAAGAAAAATGCAACATATCATAGACCGTTTTATCAGTTATGTAATTATTGATACCGAATCTGATTCAAACTCAGAAACTACTCCAAGCACCCCAAAACAATGGACTTTAGCCCATAAACTGGTTGACGAATTAAAAGCTATAGGAATGCAAGACGTAACAATAGATGACAAATCATATATTATGGCTACTTTGCCCAGTAATGTGGCTCATGAAGTGCCAATCATAGGGTTTATTTCTCATTTTGACACTTCTCCGGATTTTTGTGGAGCCAATGTAAAACCTCAAATTGTGCGCAATTATGATGGAAAAGATATTGTATTAAATGCGGATAAAAACATTGTATTATCCCCAAGTTATTTCAAAGATTTACTGCAGTATAAAGGACAAACACTAATCACTACAGATGGCACAACATTACTAGGAGCTGATGACAAAGCCGGAATTACAGAGATTGTTACCGCAATGGAGTTTCTGATCAATAACCCGGAAATCAGACACGGAAAAATACGAATTGGTTTCACACCAGACGAAGAAATTGGTCGTGGTGCCCACCATTTTGATGTAGATAAATTTGGAGCTGAATGGGCGTATACTATGGATGGTAGCCAGGTAGGCGAATTAGAGTATGAAAATTTTAATGCAGCTGGTGCCAAAATCACTTTCAAAGGCAAAAGCGTACATCCTGGTTATGCCAAAGGGAAAATGATCAACTCTATGCTGATTGCCAATGATTTTATCAATGAACTCCCCTCCGGAGAAACACCTGAAGAAACTAAAGGATACGAAGGTTTCTTTCACGTGCATCACATAACAGGAAGCATCGAAGAAACCGTTTTAGAACTTATTATTCGGGATCACAACAAGAAAAAGTTCGAAAGGCGTAAAGAATTAATCGAGAAAATTGTTCGAAAAATCAATAAGAAATTTGCAAAACAATTTGGTGAAGACATAGTTATCACTGAGATTAAAGATCAATATTACAATATGAAAGAAAAGGTTCTGCCTGTAAAACACATTGTAGATATTGCTGAAAAAGCAATGAAAGAAATAGGAATCAAACCGCTTATTAAGCCTATTCGTGGTGGAACAGACGGTTCACAATTGTCCTATAAAGGATTACCATGTCCTAATATATTTGCAGGAGGACACAACTTTCACGGAAAATACGAATACGTTCCTGCTGAAAGCATGCAAAAAGCAGTTGAAGTAATCGTAAAAATTGCTGAGTTGACAGCATTAGGAGATTCAATTATAAAACAAGCCTAATTTAGAATATTCAAAAACCAATACCTATTCTTGAGATAAAAATAATAATTAGTATGCCTAATTATAATTTCTCAAATTAATTATTCCTACAACAAAATTAACAGCAGAAATTCAGAGATTCTATCCTTACAAACAATAAGAATTCTTAGAGTATATTAAAACAGCAAAAAGAGAAGTTCCAGTATTGAAAAAAGAATACAAATACCTTAAGAAAACATTAAGTTTAATGACAAATACCAATAACATTAAGTCCCATTTCTAAGAATTTAGAATGGGGCTTTTTAATTTTAAAAACACCTCGAAAACAATATAGCTAACAACCATTATATAAGTTCGTGTAGTACCATTAGACAAAATAACGCAACAGACTGAATTTAAACTACTGTTTTACAATATTACTACTTTTCACCTTATTATGTTTAAACTTTTGACTTCCTTAAGTTACAAATCATTCGGAATAACTACTTTTAAAATCTTATTCTTTGTATTTCATATACAACTGTCTCTTGCGCACTATTTATGGCATACCCAAACCTTCCAATTTAGAATATTGAAAAGCTTAACATTGGAAAGTAAATTAAATCACTATATTTGCTAACAATTACTTAACTATTTATTAACATTAAAAATTTTAAATAAAATCCAAACGACACTAATAATACTCACTATGATACAAAAAGAAGAAAATTCAACAGTCCCTACTTCAGTAAAGCCTGAAATTGATAAACCTGTAAGAGCATCCAAAAACAAAGTTATCAAACCTTCTGAAGAAACTATAGCACCACTTAATGAAGTAGTAATAACTGAAACAATAGAAGAAACCATAGAAATTTCATTAGAAGACAAAGACGATACAACTATGGAAGGGCTAAATAAAAAAGACGACAAAAAAGATATTAAAAAGAAGTTAAAAATAAAAGACATGAAAGACAAAGACAAGAAAAAGGCTAAAAAAGCGAACGCAAAAGAGAAAGCAAAACAAAAAGCGAAAGCGAAAGCAAAAAAGGCAAAAAAAGCAAAAAAAGATAAAGCAAAAAAAGCAAAAGTAAAAGTCAAAATAAAAGCGAAGAAAGCAAAAGCAAAATCTAAAAAAGCAAAGAAAGCAAAGAAAAACAAAAAATAATCCGATTATTTTTTATCCAAAAAAGTCCCAATCCGAAACCGGATGGGACTTTTTTAATTTCTGAAACCAAAAATTATTTTTTGTTCAATACTGCACTCATTTCCATAGAAATTGCAGAACGCTCCATTTTCAATTTTCCAGACATTGTCTCTACTACTACCGTTGTATCCGCTAGTTCAGAAACTTTTCCGTGAAGACCACTTTTTGTAATGATTTTATCCCCTACTTTAAGTGTGCTTTCAAATTCTTTTTCATTTTTCGCTCTTTTTTGTTGCGGTCTAATCATGAAGAAATAGATCACCACAAACATTAATATAAAGGGTGCAAATTGAGTTAATTGTTCCATAATTTTATTTTTATTTTTATTTGTTAATTATTACATTAAGCCACGACCGGCTTTTATAATTCTTTTACTGGCTTGAAGCTCTTTTACAAGACTATCTAAAATTCCGTTGATAAAAATACTACTTTTTGGTGTAGAATATTCTTTGGCAACCTCTAAATATTCGTTAAGAGTTACTTTTACGGGAATAGACGGGAATTTCAAGAACTCACAAATTGCCATTTTTAAAATGATAGTATCTATTTCGGCAATCCTATCACTGTCCCAATTGGGCGTTTTATCCACGTATTCCTTAGCTAATTCCGTTTCATTCAAGACTGTTTTTCGGAACAAGTCTTTCACGAAATCCTTATCTTCATTGTCTTTATATAACTTTGGCACTCTGAAATTATCATCTTCACCAGATTTGATCGCTTTCAATTGTTTGATAATATGTGTGTTTACTAACGGAATATCATCCACCCAAGTCAATTTGTCATCTTCCAGATACTCATACAATTTCTCGTTAGGCACAATTACATCCATGAATAAATCAACAATAAACTGTCGGTCTTCCTCAAAGGTGTTCACCGCATTATTCATGTATTGCGCATACAATGTGCTGGCTTTAATATCATTCAAAAGCAATAAAATATAATCGTCATTTAACGTCCAATTATTGATTTTACGGTTTTCCAGCGCGATACTTAATGAATTATTTTCGGAAAGAATTTGAAAGATTCTATTTTTGATGAATTTTTCGTTTGGTTTACGTTCCTCAGGAGTTGCAAGATGTTTCAAACTGGATTTATGCAAAAAAATAGTTTCTGTTTTGCAAATTTCAATCAGCGAAGAAAGCATTATAAGGTATAAATCTTGAATATTGTCGATACTGTAAAAAAGGAATTTTTCTTCTTTTTCCAGATTATCTGAACCGCTTTGATGCATCGCATAAATGGACTGCATAACCTTGACGCGAATGTGTCTTCTATTTACCACCTTGTAAGAACTTTTATTAATTAGCGTGCAAAAATAAGTATTTCATTTTTTAAAATAAAATATATAATCGGTTATTTTAATGTATTCAATCAACAGTATTCAGTGAATGGTACAAAAATATTCACTGAATACTGAAAATTGAACCTTAAAAACTACTTTTTACTATTTTCTATTTTTCTTTGATTGATGCGATTTTGAGCAATAGTCAAAGCCGCATGATGCGTTGTCATCTTGTTTGCGAGGGCAAAATCAAATATTTCTAAGGTTGTGTTGTAAATATTTTCTGTTTTACGCATGATCTCCGCTTTATCATAATGTGCTAATTCAGCATACACATTGATAATTCCTCCGGCATTAATCAAAAAATCAGGAGCATATAAAATGCCTCTTTCTTGCAGAATTGCGCCATGAACATTCTCATCCGCTAATTGATTATTAGCAGCTCCAGCAATAACTTTGGCTTTAATTTTATAAACAGTATTATTATTTAACGTTGCTCCCATGGCACAAGGCGCGTAAATATCAACATCAGCACTGTACAAATCGTCTCCTCTGAAAATTGCTGCATGGTACTTCGCTCCTACTTCATTCAGTTTTTCTTCATTGATATCAGCAATGGTGACAATAGCTCCTTCTTTAGTCAAATAATCAACTAATGTTTCGCCAACGTGACCAATTCCTTGTACCAATACCTTCTTACCACTCAAAACATCCGACCCAAATTGTTGTTTTGCAGCCGCTTTCATGCCTAAATATACTCCGTAAGCCGTAACAGGTGATGGGTTTCCGGAACCACCTCTTGATTCAGAAATTCCAGTAACATACGGCGTTACATCTCTAACTGTATCCATATCTTTAGTTTCCATTCCCATATCCTCAGCAGTAATATACCTTCCGCTTAAAGAATGAACAAACTCACCGAATTTACGCATCAACTCCGGGGTTTTTTGTGTTTTGGCATCGCCAATAATCACCGCTTTACCGCCACCAATATTCAATCCTGTAATTGCTGCTTTAAAAGTCATTCCGCGTGAAAGTCGCAGTACGTCGTTTAGGGCTTCCCATTCATTCGCGTAATTATACATCCGCGTACCACCCAAAGCAGGACCCATAACCGAATTATGAATACCAATAATTGCTTTTAAACCTGTATCTTTGTCGTTGCAAAATACAATTTGTTCATGATCATCAAATGATAATTGACCAAAAACGGGATCCATTTTTTGAAGTTCCTTTACAGTAGTGAAAGCTGCATTCATAGCGTGAAATTTTTATAATGATAAAATTATGAATTTGTCAAAAAGACGATCCAAAATTACACAAAAAATAAATATGAGGTAACATCTTATGGGAAAATTGTTTATTCAGCAATTTACACAATCAAAAAATTATTATTAAAATTACTAAAAGCAAAATTTTACACCGTCAATAAAGCTATTTCAACATAGAATATCATAAAAAATGAAAGAATTACGTTATTTAAATAAATATTTCGTCAAATACAAATACAGTTTTTTACTGGGGATTGTTTTTACCATTATTGCACAGATCTTTATGCTTTTTACACCCAAGCTGATCAGCAAGTCTTTTAAGGTAATTGAGGCTTTCGCCAAAGATAAAACCGTAGCCAAGTCAGTCATTCACGAGGAATTAGTTGCGAATATTTTACTAATTATTGCCACAACAATCATTGCTGGTTTTCTTACTTTTTTGATGAGACAAACCCTAATCGTGATGTCGCGCCACATCGAATTTGATCTAAAAAACGAAGTGTTTCGGCAATATGAGAATTTATCTCAAAATTTTTACAAACAAAATCGTACTGGCGATTTGATGAACCGAATCAGCGAAGATGTATCCAAAGTCAGAATGTATGTAGGTCCTGCGGTGATGTATACTATAAATACCGTAATTCGTTTTGCTATTGTAATTGTGTATATGTATAACGTATCGCCAAGATTGACTCTGTATACCTTGCTGCCTTTGCCGCTATTGTCCTATGCCATTTTTAAACTTAGTTCCGAAATCAACGTAAGAAGCACCATTTTTCAACAATATTTATCTAAAGTTTCCAGTTTTTCGCAGGAAATATTTTCAGGAATCCGAGTGATCAAAGCATATTCATTAGAAGATCAACACCAAAAAAACATGGTAAATTTAGCCCATGAAAGCAAAAGCAAAAGCTTGAATTTAGCCAAAGTACAATCTTTATTTGGACCATTAATGCTTGCCCTTATAGGAATCAGTAACTTAGTGGTCATCTATTTTGGAGGTCTGATGTACATTGATGGAACGATCAAAAGCATTGGAACCATCGCTGAATTCATCCTATATGTCAACATGCTGACCTGGCCCGTGGCTTCACTAGGTTGGGTTTCGTCAATGGTTCAGGAGGCCGAAGCCTCTCAAAAAAGGTTAAATGAATTTTTGAAAATTGAACCCGAGATAAAAAACAAAAACGAAAACAAATCCATAATTGAAGGTTCTATTTCTTTTGAAAACGTAAGTTATACCTACGAGGACACTAATATCAAAGCGTTACAAAATATTTCGTTCACAGTAAAAAAAGGAGAAACCTTAGCCATTTTAGGAAAAACAGGTTCCGGAAAATCGACTATTTTATCGTTGATTTCCAGAATGTATGATGTTACAGCCGGGAAAATAAATATTGACGGAAATGAAATAAGCGCCATTAATCTGTTTGATTTACGCAACAGCATTGGTATTGTTCCACAAGATGCCTTTTTGTTTTCGGACAGTATCAAGAATAATATTATGTTTGGGAAAGAAAATGCTTCAGAAGAGGAAGTGAAATCTGCTGCCAAAAGTGCTGTGGTACATGACAACATTATGGGCTTCAACAAACAGTACGAAACGGTTCTGGGCGAAAGAGGAATTACACTTTCCGGAGGTCAAAAACAAAGAGTTTCCATCGCCAGAGCAATTATCAAGAATCCCCCTATTTTACTTTTGGACGATTGCTTGTCAGCAGTGGATACTGAGACCGAAGAAGCGATATTAAACAATTTGCAAGAAATCTGCAAGGACAAAACAACGATTATAGTGAGTCACCGCGTATCATCAGCTAAAAATGCCGATCGAATTATCATTATTGAAAAAGGACAAATTATCCAACAAGGTTCTCATAATCAATTGATAAATCAAGAAGGGTATTATGCTGCTTTGTATTTGAAACAACTTTCAGAAAAAGAAATGCTATAATTGTTGTATAATACATATTTTTTATGGATTTTTGGATACTAGTTAACAACCATAAATTGACAGAAAGGATTATGAGAGAACATGACATGTTAGAAAAAGAAGAGATATTTTCTAAAGTTTTAAGAGCTGGAAGAAGAACGTATTTCTTTGATGTGAGAGCGACAAAAGCAGATGATTATTACATTACTATTACTGAGAGCAAGAAATTTACGGAAGAAGATGGATCTTTCCATTTCAAAAAACATAAAATCTATTTATACAAAGAAGATTTTGCTGCTTTTGCAGAAATTCTTGGCGAAATGACTTCTTATGTTTTGAACCATAAAGGCGAAGAAGTAATTTCAGAAAGACACCAAAAAGATTTCAAAAAAGAATATGCCTCTGAGAAATCAGAAGATGAAATCATACCGCAGACATCAACTTTTACCGATATAGAATTTGATGATATTTAATATTTAGTTCCTTACTTACCAATAAAAAAGTCTAAAAATCATCTGATTTTTGGACTTTTTTATTTTAGAAAATCAATTTACAGTTGATTAAAAGAATTACTTTCACAAATTAGCCAATTCGCAATCCGTTTTCAATTTTGAAATCCGGGGTCAATAAAATCACATCCCCTTCCTGACCAACTGCTCCTAAAATTAAACATTCACTACTAAATTTTCCAATTTGTTTTTTAGGAAAATTGACTATGGCAACAATCTGTCGGTTGAGTAAATCCTCTTTCGCGTACCGTTTCGTTATTTGTGCGGATGTTTTTCGTATTCCAATTTCGGAGCCAAAATCTATTGTGAGCTGATACGCTGGTTTTCTCGCTTCGGGGAAATCATTCACTGCCAGAATTGTTCCTATACGCATCTCTACTTTTTCGAATTCAGTCCAGGATAATTCCATAAAATATTAGTTTTAGTTTTGAATTATAAATATACTATTTTAACTATTTATACAACGCCAATCCATAAGGAAAAACCAGCTCTTCATCGACAAACTCAAATACAGCAATAGTGATAGAAATATCCATAACATATTCCCGACCAATCAAAACCTAAAAAACGAGTCCTTCACACAAAGGAATAAAATAGCCCTTTTTTTTCTTTTTCATGTATAAGTTAATTATATTCGTAATTTTGTGCCTCAAAAAAACAGTAACTATACATTGAATCAATCCTACGCAATGATCACCATACAAGAAGCGAAAACAAAAAGCGAATTAACTGATTTTATCAAATTCCCTTTTTCTTTATACAAAAACAATAAAAACTGGGTTCCACCACTAATCGCTGAAGAACTGGAAGGATTTGATAAAACAAAAAACCCCGCTTTTGAAACTGCTGAAGCCTATTTTTATGTTGCTAAAAGAAATACCAAAATAGTAGGCAGAATTACGGCAATTATCAATTGGAGTGAGGTAAATGATCAGCAAAAAAAGAAAGTACGTTTTGGCTGGTTTGACGTCATTGATGACATCGAGGTAACGAAAGCACTCTTAGAAAAAGTATATGAATTAGGAAGGAAAAACAATTTAGAATATGTTGAAGGCCCGATGGGATTTTCAAATCTAGACAAAGTAGGCATCCTGACCGAAGGTTTTGACCAAATAGGAACCATGATTACTTGGTACAACTATGAATATTATGCACGTCATTTTGAGCAATTGGGCTATGTAAAAGAGAAAGAATATATTGAGAGTAAGTTTCCTTTTGAAAACGTAAAACTACAATTTTTTGAAAAAGCAAATGATTTAGTCAAAAAAAGATACCAATTAAGTCCGCTTAATTTCAAAACAACTAAAGAGGTCATGCCTCATGTGGATAAAATGTTTGATTTATTTAATAAATCCTATGCTTCCCTATCTTCATTTGTGGCTATTTCCGACACTCAAAAAGAGTATTTCAAGAAAAAATACATCAGCTTTATCAATCCTGAATTTATAAAATTTGTAGAAGACAAAGATCATAATATCGTGGCCTTTAGCATTGTGATGCCTTCTTTTGCCGAGGCAATACAAAAATCCAATGGAAAATTATTTCCGTTTGGATTTTTGCATTTACTACTGGCAAAAAAATACAGCAAAGATGTCATTTTCTATCTGATAGGCGTATTGCCGGAATATCAAAACAAAGCCGTGACCGCCATTATTTTTAAAGAATACTATGAAACTTTCCGAAAAAAAGGGATTATTAATTGTTTTAGAACCCCTGAATTAGCTGATAATGCTCCCAGTCTAAACTTGTGGAAACATTTTAATCCATTAATTCACAAACGAAGATGCACGTATCGGTTAGAATTGTAGTATTTGACATGTATTGAATTAAAAAAAATCATCAGTTTTGCTGATGATTTTTTAGTTTTAAATGCCTGCATGCTGTTTTTTTGGAAGGAAATTATAAATCAAAGGATATACTTTACTTATGACATCACCATACCCTTTAGTTTTTGTTGTACTAAGATATCACTTCTTTGTTATGTATAAAAAAATCCATCCTGCTAAAGAAAGCAGGATGGATTAGAATAACTTTTTTCATTAGACTAAGCGTCTAAATCAACTTTTGTTTTAGTTGCAATCTCTTTATAGGTTCCATTTTCTAATTTTTCACGAATGGCTTCAAAAGCAAGTAGTGTTTCCTCAATATCTGATAATTCATGTGAGGTCGTAGGTATCATTCTCAATAAGATAATTCCTTTTGGAATAACAGGATAAATTACAATCGAAAGGAAAATTCCGTAATTTTCTCGCAAATCGTTCACCATAACCATAGCTTCCGGAACACTGCCCTCTAAATAAACAGGAGTAACACATGTGTTTGTGTCTCCAATATTAAAGTTTCTGGTTCGTAATCCGTTTTGTAAAGCATTAACATTCTCCCAAAGTTTTTCTTTCAATTCTGGGTGATTACGCAACAATTCCAGTCGTTTCAGAGAACCAATTGTTTGAATCATTGGCAAGGACTTAGCGAACATTTGAGAACGCATGTTGTATTTAAGGTAATCAATAATGTCTTTATCAGCAGCTACAAAAGCACCAATATTAGCCATTGATTTAGCAAAAGTGGAAAAATAAACATCAATATCATCCTGAACTCCTTGCTCTTCACCTGCTCCGGCACCTGTTTTTCCCAGTGTCCCAAATCCATGTGCATCATCAACAAGCAAACGAAAATTATATTTTTGTTTCATATCCACAATCTCTCTCAATTTCCCTTGCTGTCCACGCATTCCAAAAACGCCTTCCGTTATAAAAAGGATTCCTCCTCCAGTTACTTTAGCTAATTTTGTGGCGCGTTGCAGGTTTTTTTCCATACTAGCAAGATCGTTATGACGGTATGTAAAACGTTTTCCCATGTGCAAACGAACACCATCAATGATACAAGCATGTGCATCAACATCATACACAATGACATCATTTTTCGTTACTAAAGCATCAATTGTAGACATAATTCCTTGGTAGCCAAAATTCAATAAATATGCTGATTCTTTGCTTACAAAAGCAGCTAATTCATTTTCTAATTGCTCATGATATTTGGTATGTCCACTCATCATTCGGGCTCCCATTGGGTAAGCCGCTCCATATTGTGCAGCCGCATCAGCATCTACCTTCCGTACTTCCGGGTGATTAGCGAGACCCAAGTAGTCATTTAAACTCCAATTCAAAATATCTTTCCCATCAAACTGCATTCTTGGACCTAACTCACCTTCTAATTTAGGAAAAACAAAATAACCTTCCGCTTGTGAAGCCCATTTTCCTAATGGTCCTTTATTGTTTTGAATCCTTTCGAATAAATCTTTTACCATAATATATGAAGTAATAATTTTAATTTTTAAGAAGTTGCAAAAATAATTATTTATATTTTATAAAGGACTTGAAAACAAATTTATTTTTAGTTTATTACAACGATAATCCCTGACAATTTCCTACTATATACGATATCTGTTACACTATCTAAAAAAAAATGCTTCATTCCTGCTAATAACACAACAAAAAGGATATCTCACAAAACTTTGAAACGATCTTGATTCAAAATCGTTTTATCAATAAACATTGTATCTTTGAATAAATATTTCAATACTAAAGTTTATGGCACAGGACACAAAAGAGTTAAAATTAGCGGTTCTAATTGATGCTGATAATGTTCCCTACAGCAATGTAAAGGGAATGATGGAAGAAATTGCTAAATTTGGCACTCCAACCACTAAACGTATTTATGCTGATTGGACGAAACCTAATGCCGGTGGATGGAAAAGTGTTTTATTAGAGCATGCCATTACGCCTATTCAACAATACAGCTATACTGTAGGAAAAAACTCTTCAGATTCAGCGATGATTATTGACGCAATGGATTTATTATATTCTGACAAAGTGGATGGTTTTTGTATTGTATCCAGTGATTCTGATTTTACCCGTTTAGCAATTAGACTTAGAGAATCCGGTATGAAAGTAATTGGTATTGGAGAGCAAAAAACGCCCAATTCATTTATTGTTGCCTGTGATCGCTTCATCTATATTGAGGTTCTGGATGGCGCAATCAAGAAAAAAACAAAAAAACCAACGGCCACTGATCCTAAAAAAGTTGCCCCAAAAACGTTAAACAAAATTGATTTGCACACCATTGAATTAATAGAATCAACCATTGAAGATATAGGTGATGACAGTGGATGGGCATTTCTCGGTGACGTAGGAAATCTTATTGTGAAGAAAAAACCAGAGTTTGATCCTAGAAATTATGGCTTTTCTAAATTAACTCCAATGTTAAAATCATTGACCGATATTCTAGAAATTGACGAAAGAGACTCCGATAAAAAAGGAATCAAACACGTTTATGTACGATTGCGATTTAGTTAACTAATTTTTTGATTGCCTCATATAGCACTTCTTTTTTGATTGGTTTAGACAAATAATCATTCATTCCTATTTCCTTAACCCGCTGTTTTGTGGCCTCCATGACATCCGCTGTAACAGCAATAATAGGAATATGGCTGTTTCGTAAACCTGCCGCTCCATTTCTTATTGCAATTGTAGCTTCATAACCATCCATTACTGGCATTTGAAGGTCCATCAGTACAATATCAAATTGATTTTTAATTAATGCCTTTATTCCTTCCTGACCATTATTAGCAAACATAACTGTGGTATTCAACCATTTTTTAGTAATCATTTTGATCACCATCTGGTTTATGGGATTGTCTTCAACCACTAAAATGGTTTTCCCTTCTAAATCATTTTCAATTCCTATTTTAGCAGTTGTTCCTATGCTTTTTTTTTGTTCAGAGACCTCAAAATCAATTGTCAGGACACAGGTGGTTCCCACATTAATCACGCTATCCATTTTAATACTTCCGTTTTGCATATCTACCAATGTTTTCACGATATAAAGTCCTAATCCAAGTCCGCTGAATTTTTTCTTATTATCACTACTCTTTTGATAAAAAGAATCAAAAATACGTTCCTTTTTATCAGGAGAAATTCCCACCCCAGAGTCTGAAATGATCAATATCAAGCTCGCCCTGTTGCCGGGCAATAATTCCGCATCAATAGTAAACTTCACACTCCCTTTTAAGGTGAATTTAATGGCATTACTTAATACATTATTAACGATCTGAACCAATCGATTCGCATCTCCAATCAAAAAATCAGGAATATTCTCTGATTTCGAGAATTGAAACTCAAGTCCCTTTTCTTTAGCTATATTGATTGCATTATTCTTTAAATACTCTAAAACCTGTACGGGATCAAATGGATTATTTTCCAGTTTTAATTCCCCTTTTTCGATTTTAGAAAAATCAAGAATATCATTGACCGAACTCAATAAACTATTCGAAGAATACTTTATGATTTTGCATTTATGTTTGATCGTATCATCTTCAACTTCATTAGAAATTGACTCAATCAAATTCATAATAGCATTCAATGGAGTACGTAATTCATGACTAATATTTGATAAAAAATAAGATTTCAAATCATTCATTTCTTCAGAACGAATCAAAGCAAGACGATTGAGGTTGTCTTTTTCATTTTTAAGATTCCGAATCAAATTAGCCATAGAAAGGGAAAGAAAAATAACTTCCAAACCAGTACCTAATTTAGAGCTGTTTTCTGTTAGAAACGAATTGGGAATTTGACTGAAGTTATTGAGAATAAAAATGCCAAAGCCGAGCACCAAAAAGAAAATGCCTATTGTAAAAAAACCATCTACATGTATTTTTTTACAATACAAATACACTACAGAACTTATAATCAAGATAAGAATCAGCAATCCCAACACATTTGCCAATGGATAACACAAAGCTAAAGCCTTAGGGACAAATAAAATACATACAATTAAAACAAAAGTTAAAAAATAAAGGACAGTAAATAAAAAGTAAATTATTTTATTATGTTTTTTGATATTCAAAAAAACCTCACTGTATTTGCCCAGTAAAAAACCTGCGATCATCGCAAAAAACAACACTGCACGAAGCGAAAACCAACCGCCTTGAGGGGTAATTAACTTATAAAAATAACCATCTAAAGAGAACTGCATTAAGCCGATAAAAACCACGTATAAGCTATAATATAAAAATGCTTTTTGGCGTAAAGCAAAATAGAAGAAAAAATAAATAACAGAAACAGTTGCTAAAATCCCATAGAATATACCAAAAAATAACTGCTCGTTTGAGATCAACTTTATAAAGTTTTCTGAAGAGTACAACATGACCGGCATGTTGACAACTTCACCATCACTTTTTAGATGCAAAAATAATTGCTGCCTCGAATTTGGTAAAATTTTAATTTTAAAAATAGTTTTACGATTATCAAAACTTCGTTCAGCAAAGGGCATATTATCACCGCTTACCATTTTGGTGATTTTTCCCGAAGTGCTATCAATAAAATACAATTCTACTAAATCCGTTATAGGTCTGGCCGTTTCTAAATAATAATTCAAAGTCCGATCACTAGAGTTTATAAGCTCCGTTTTTGACCAAAAATTATTTTGAGAAAAACCTAAATCATCATTTTCAGTTTGAAGTTTTTTAGGATCAAATGAATTAAAGTTGGCAACGACATAGTGAATATCTAAATTTCTTTGACCAACATCTGCAACTGTAGTGTAATTGTGCAATGAAACTTCTTTGGGTATAGTTCCATTACTGAATTCATATTGAGAAAATGATTTAGTAAAAAACAATACAACTACAGAAACATAAATCCATTTATCTGTTTTTTTACCCATCGCCGTAAACTGTATAATTAAATATTAAATTATATACGTTGAAAGATAAAGTTTGGTTTTATAACAGATTCTACAATTGCTAACGTTTGATACAAACAAAAGTGACTTGTTGGGTTTAATGATTCAAAGCGTAATAACCCCCTTCAAATATAGCTTACAATACACGAATTCAAATATTCATTTTCAAATATTTGAGCGCAATGTTTAACACATATTTCCTTTATGATAGCGTTTAGAAAGCACCACAAAAAAAATACTGTTGCCATGTTTGACACAACTATGAATTAAAAACATCCTACTTGGACAAAAACCTAGCCCAGATTGAAACGGCATCCTTTTCTTGCTTTCTTTAAGCAAGGAAAGATACAGTGTAAAGCTGGAAATAAGTCCTAAAGAAAAGTTTAATAGCTGAATTGGTTAAATGGTTATTTGAAAACCTTGGCTTCTTTGTACCTTTGCCCCTTTCAAACTTAGATCTAAAATTATGCGCATTGATATTGTTACTGTTCTGCCAGAATTATTGCGAAGTCCGTTTGAGGCTTCGATCATGAAACGCGCTATTGACAAAGGTCTGGTGGAAGTTCATTTTCATAATCTGCGGGATTACACGACCAACAGACAAAAAAGTGTAGATGATTATCCCTATGGCGGTGGCGCCGGAATGGTGATGACCGTACAGCCTATCGACGCCTGTATTACGCATTTGAAAAGCGAGAGAACCTACGATGAAATCATTTATATGTCGCCGGACGGGGAAACCCTAAACCAGAAAATGGCTAATACGATGTCTATGTATGAAAATATTATTATCCTTTGCGGACATTATAAAGGAGTAGATCAGCGGGTACGTGATCATTTTATTACCAAGGAAATCTCTATTGGTGATTACGTTTTGAGTGGTGGTGAATTAGGCGCATTAGTATTATCAGACGCATTGATCCGATTGATCCCTGGCGTTTTGAGTGATGAAACCTCTGCATTGACGGATAGTTTTCAGGACGGATTATTGTCAGGTCCTATATACACTCGTCCGGCAGATTACAACGGATGGAAAGTTCCGGAGGTTTTGACCAGCGGGAATTTTGCTAAAATTGACAAATGGCGTGAGGATATGGCCTACGAACACACGAAGAACAGACGACCGGATTTGCTGGAAGATTAAAAATTTGTTTGAAGTTAAAGGTTTAAAGGTGGTATTCAAGAACTTATAAACTTTAAACAAGAAAAACTTTAAACTTTAAACTTTTTTATTTACTTTTGCGCCCACATTAGTTCAACCTCTGGCGAAATCCGTGAATGTTGATTTAATACAAACCATAATTAAAAAAATTATCATGGCAGATTTAATGAAATTCGTTCAAGACGAATTTGTAACAAGAAAAGATTTCCCAGTTTTTGCAGCCGGAGATACGATCACTGTTTACTACGAGATTAGAGAGGGTGAAAAAACAAGAACTCAGTTTTTTAAAGGAGTTGTTATTCAAAGAAGAGGTTCTGCTAATACAGAAACGTTTACGATTCGCAAAATGTCAGGTGCTATTGGTGTAGAGCGTATCTTCCCGGTAAACTTACCAGCTTTACAAAAAGTAGAGATCAACAAAAAAGGTGCAGTTCGTAGAGCTAGAATTTTCTACTTCAGAGAACTTACTGGTAAAAAAGCTAAAATTAAAGACAAAAGAAGATAGTCAAATATCTCTCTATTATAAAAGTCCTGACGATGTCAGGACTTTTTTTTGGTTTAAAGTCAAGCTACTCAATATTAATCTACTAATTTTATAAAATTGAATGCGATTTAAGCACTTATTTTTTGACAAGAAATAAGGAATATATTTTCCATATTCTTATTTTGATTATCCTAAAGTAATAATTTGACAATTCATTTTAAACAAGTGAAAACGCATTTTCTTTTACGATAACGTTTTATTACCTTTGTACCTACGTTTAAAAATTAAGAATTACATATAGCAATACATTATGACAAAAATTAAAGTAGCTAATCCGATAGTTGAATTGGATGGTGACGAAATGACACGAATTATTTGGTCCTTTATCAAGGAAAAATTAATTCTTCCTTATTTAGATTTAGATATTAAATATTACGATTTAGGAATGGAAAGCAGAGATGCTAGCAATGACCAAATCACTATTGACTCTGCTGAGGCAATAAAAAAATACAATGTTGGTATTAAATGTGCCACAATTACTCCTGATGAAGACCGTGTTACCGAATTTGGTTTAAAAAAAATGTGGAAATCTCCAAACGGAACTATCCGTAATATTGTAGGTGGAACCGTTTTCCGTGAACCAATTATCATGAAAAACGTACCTCGTTTAGTACCGGGTTGGACACAGCCTATCGTTATTGGTCGTCATGCTTTTGGGGACCAATACAAAGCTACAGATACTGTTATTAAAGGAAAAGGGAAACTAACTATGACTTTTGTTCCTGAAGAGGGAGAAACTCAAACTTGGGAAGTATTCGATTATAAAGGAGACGGAGTCGCAATGGCCATGTACAATACGGATGAAAGTATTTACGGTTTTGCACATTCCTCTTTCCAAATGGCTTTGACAAAAAAATGGCCTTTATATCTTTCTACAAAAAATACTATTTTGAAAGCCTATGACGGACGTTTCAAAGATATTTTTGAAGAAGTATATCAATCTACCTACAAAGCACAATTCGTTGAAGCAGGAATTGCTTACGAACACCGTTTGATCGATGACATGGTTGCCTCTGCAATGAAATGGAGTGGCGGTTTTGTGTGGGCATGTAAAAACTATGACGGTGATGTACAATCCGACACTGTTGCACAAGGTTTTGGTTCGTTAGGATTAATGACTTCAGTATTAGTTACTCCTGATGGAAAAACTCTAGAAGCAGAAGCGGCTCACGGAACAGTTACTCGTCACTACAGACAACACCAACAAGGAAAAGCTACTTCTACTAACCCGATTGCCTCTATTTTTGCATGGACAAGAGGATTGGAACACAGAGGTAAACTGGATAAAAATCAAGCTTTAATTGATTTTTGTCATACTCTAGAACAAGTATGTATTGATACTGTTGAAAGCGGAAAAATGACTAAAGATTTAGCTATGTTAGTAAAACCTGAAGGATTGACTGCCGTAGATTACTTGACTACCGAGGCTTTCTTAGCAGCGATACAAGAAAATTTAGATGCTAAACTAGCTTAAATTTTTTACTACATAATATTAAAAAGACAACTGGAAACGGTTGTCTTTTTTTTTACCTTAGCAATACCTTAACAGTTGTTATATGTCAAATGCTGTTCTGTTTAATGTAATTTGCATTTTTGTATTTAGAAAAACTTAAACAATGACTCCAAAGAAAATTATTCCCTTTTTAATGGTATTACTATGCTCCTTTTCAAGCTTCTCTCAAGAGAAATTTACGCTAAGCGGAACTATTATTGACGCCAACAGCAACGAAACTTTAATAGGAGTCAACATTGTAATCCTTGAACTCAAAACCGGAGTAACTACCAATGAATATGGATTTTACTCCATCACAGTTCCAAAAGGAATCTATAACGTACAAATTAGCTATTTGGGATTTCAAAGCAAGGAAGAGTTAATCTACTTGAGTCAAAACCTAAAAAACAATTTCAATTTATTCAGTGATGAAACAGCACTGAAAGAGGTCATTATTACGGATAATAGAAACAAAATAGACATCAAAAAACCCGAAATGAGTGTCAATAAACTCTCCATTTCAGCGATCAAGAAAATGCCCGTTGTGCTGGGTGAAGTTGATGTTTTGAAATCTATTTTATTACTTCCCGGAGTCACAAATGCTGGTGAAGGCGCTTCTGGATTTAATGTTCGTGGTGGCGGTGCCGATCAAAATTTGATTCTGCTGGATGAAGCTACCATATTCAACTCTTCCCACGTTTTTGGTTTTTTCTCTGTTTTTAATCCGGATGCCATCAAAGATTTGAAGTTGTACAAAGGCGGCATTCCTGCCCGCTATGGCGGAAGAGCCTCTTCGGTGTTGGATATTTATCAAAAAGATGGCAATAGCAAAAATTTTCATGTCAATGGAGGAATCGGATTGATTTCCAGCCGCATTTTGGCCGAAGGACCATTGGTAAAAGACAAAGGTTCCTTCCTGATTGGTGGCAGAAGTTCCTATGCGCATTTATTCCTGAAGCTTTCCGAAGAACAAAAAAACAATACGGCTTATTTTTATGACCTAAATACCAAGTTGAGTTATAAATTAGATGCTAACAACAGTCTGTATTTATCGGGTTATTTTGGCCGAGATGTGTTCAGCCTGAACAAAAGTTTTACCAATGTTTATGGAAACACCACAGTAAACTTGCGCTGGAACCACTTATTTTCTGAAAAATTATTTTCTAATTTATCGCTCATTTACAGCGATTACTATTACGGTTTGGATTTAGATTTCGTAGGTTTTAAATGGGATTCCGGCATTAAAAATTACAATATCAAATACGATTTCAGAAATTATATTTCGGATAAATTCAAATTGAATTACGGAGTAAACGGGATTTATTACGAATTCAATCCGGGAACCATCAAACCATCTGATGCGGACTCCGGAATAAATTTCGACCAATTGGATAAAAAATATGCTTTTGAACCCGCGGTTTACATCAACGCTGATCACGAAATATCCGACAGAATAGCCCTTTCCTACGGACTTCGGTACAGTATGTTTTACCGTTTAGGTCAATCTACAGTGAATATTTATGAAAATGACAATCCGGTTCTCTTCAATTCAGAATTACAGATTTATGAAAAAGCAACTCCAATTGGCTCCAAATTCTACGACAAAAACAAAGTCATTCAAAGTTATAATTATCTGGAACCACGTTTTTCACTAGCCTACCAAATCAAAGACAACCAATCCATAAAAGCGAGTTATAACAGAATGGTACAGTATTTACAACTAATTTCGAACACCACATCGCCAACTCCACTTGATGTCTGGACGCCAAGCGATAATTTCATAAAACCTCAAATTGCCGATCAGGTGGCTTTAGGTTACTTTAAAAATTTCAACGATAACATGTATTCCCTTGAAGTAGAAACGTATTATAAAGAAGTACAAAACCGCTTAGATTATATTGACGGTGCTAATTTGATTGCCAATAAAGCCATTGAACAAATAATCCTGAATGGGCAATTACGATCCTATGGTTTAGAAATCATGTTCCGAAAAAACGAAGGGAAATTTAATGGCTGGATTTCGTATACGTTATCCAAATCAGAGCAACAAACTCCCGGAAGAACACCAATAGAAACAGGAATCAACAGCGGCCAATGGTACAATTCCGTATATGACAAACTGCATAATATTGCAATAACCAGTTCCTACAATCTAAATGAAAAATGGTCTTTTGGAGCTAATTTTGCGCTGCAAACTGGTCAACCGGTGACGTATCCTGTTGGACAATATGAATACTTAGGGATCAATGTACCCAGTTATGGATTGAGAAATAGAAATCGGCTCCCCGCTTACCATCATCTTGACATTGCCGCTACTTTGACTCCAAAAAGCAACAAAGACCGCCAATGGAAAGGCGAATGGGTTTTTAGCATTTACAATTTGTACAATCGGAAAAATGCCGCTTCTATCAATTTTAGACAAAATGCAGATACCGGAACCAATGAAGCTGTAAAAACTTCGATTTTTGGTGTAGTTCCAGCGGTGAGTTATAACTTTAAATTTTAAGCTTACTAGCCCATAAGGCAACAAAATAAAAAAATAAAATCATGAAAAAAACAACACTATATCTGGTACTTCTCATCGCTATTTTTTCGGCAAGTTGCGAAGATGTTGTCGAAGTAGATTTAGACAATGCCCCACCAAAACTGGTTATTGAAGCAGTAATTAATTGGAAAAAAGGAACTTCGGGAAGTCAACAAAAAATAAAACTAACCACTACAACCGGGTTTTATAGTACAACAATTCCAAAAGTTTCCGGTGCAACAGTCTCTATAAAAAATAGTGCTAATGTGGTTTTTGCTTTTTCGGAAATTGCGAATACCGGCGAATATAAATGCGCTACTTTTATACCGGTAATCAACAAAACCTATACGCTGACCGTTATCAGCAATGGTAATACGTATACTGCAACCGAAACACTGAAACCCGTTACGCCAATTACAAAAATTATTCAAAACAATCAAGGCGGCTTTACAGGGACTGACATTGAAATTAAAACATTCTTCAAAGATCCAGCGGGTGAAACCAATTATTACCTCTATAAATATGTGTATTCAAACCAAGTAAAATCAAACTTTTATGTAGATCAAGATGAGTTTTTCAACGGAAACGAATTTTTCAGTATCTCACAAAATGATGATTTAAAAAAAGACGATAAAATTGAAATAAGCCACTTTGGAATTTCTAAAGCATACTACAATTATATGAGTGTATTAGTGAGTATCGCAGGAAATAATGGTGGCGGACCGTTTCAATCTCCGCCTGCTACCGTAAGAGGAAACATCATCAACACCACAAATGCGGCTAATTATCCTTTGGGTTATTTCTCGCTTAGCGAAGTTGATGTCAGTAATTATACAATTGAATAATTTGGAGCTAATCCGGCTGTTCATTGCAACCAAAAACCGGTTCTAAACAGTTTTGGTTTTTATTGCCATCCGGGCTAGTACGTGAGAGATAAAACGAGAACTTTTATTTACTTTTACACCATAATTCATAATTCATAATTCATAATTTATAATGTCTTCACACCATATCGTTCGCGACGACCAAGAACCTGCTTTAATCATTGCCAACGGCGCTTCCTGTAACCCGGAACTATTGGGCCAATTACTGGAATGGTCACCACTCGTGGTCGTATTAGATTCGGCTATGGTCCGCGTTATGGAACTAGACATTAAAGTCGATGTGCTTTTAGGAGATTTTGACCGAGGATTTGATCCTGAAATTTACAAAACATCTCAATATCCCATCGAAATTATACATACGCCAGATCAGAATAAAACCGATTTAGAAAAAGCTTTTGACTATTTAATCGAAAGAAAAATTCCTGCTGTAAACGTCGTTTGGGCCACCGGACGAAGAGCTGATCATACCATAACCAATATTACCAACATTACGAGATATCGAAATTTATTGAAAATTGTTATTCTGGACGATCACTCAAAAGTATTCCTTTTGCCTAAAAAATTCGAAAAATGGTATACAGCAGACACTCCTATTTCATTAATCCCTGTAGGTCATGTCACTGGAATTCATTCTGATAATTTATTTTATCCGCTGAAAGATGATAGTTTGACTATTGGTTACAGAACCGGCAGCAGCAACCACGTCCTCAAAGACGGAATCGTAACAATAGAACACAATGAAGGTGATTTATTAATGATGGAATGCCTGGATTAGTTTTATTGTATATTCAGTAATACATTTCTTATAATTTTATAATGACTCCAAGGAATAAAATGATTCGCTTTTTTGATCGTTATTGTATCGATTGAATTAGCATTGGCAAACTTTTTTTGCATAAAGGCAACATTGCTGTACGGCACCAAAACATCTTTTGTTCCATGAATAATCGTAACATCACATGTGATTTTTTTTAGCGCTGGTTCTAAGTCTACCAAATCCTGTTTCAACCACCACAACTCATCATTAGAAGGACGCAATGCACCGGGAATCAAATACCGCAAAGGCGACGCCTTAATAACCGTTCTCCATTTCTCTGGATTTTCAGCTTTTGGGTCTAATGAGCCTGCCAATATCACCATTCTTTTGTACCAAGATGGATTATCCACGGCTAACCGAGCCACAACGGGCCCGCCTACGGAATGTCCCACCAAAATCAGCGGCTTTTTATTATCGATTTTTTTTATAAACTCTGATATTCTTTGAGATTGTACCCTTAAATTTTGAGCATCGCCAAAACCACTGAATCCAAAACCCGGTCGGTCAATCGCGATCATTCGGTATTTTTTAAGCAATAAAGTATCCTGAAGATATTCTTTAAAGGCATTCCAACTGCCAGGCGAGCCGTGAATAAAAAACAAGGTCGCGTTTTGCATACTACCTGTTGCCACATAATGTATTTTATAACCTTCAAAAGCAATTGTTTTATCCTGAAATTCCGTTTTAGAGGCACCAAAAAATTTTGCTGTTTCCTTATTGGAAAATCGCATCGTCATACAAGATTGACACATAACAATATAGAAAAACACAAAACTGTACGCTAAGTATCTCTTTTTGAAATGAAATGAAGTGAGCCTAAAAGTCATACTATCTGTATTTTTTATAAAAGTAACCGTTTTTAGTTTTCGAAAAAACACAATATCCTAATTTTATGATTTATTTTTCATCTGTTTAATAGGCCGAAAACGTCTTTATCCATTTACAAAATAGTTATGCCTATATTTGCATCGAAATAAAGAAAATGAAAGCGAAAACGATTACCGAAAAGACGAATTTACATCCTAGAAATCTGGATAGATTTGGATACAATTTTGATGAATTAATAGTAAAATTCCCAGAATTGCAGCATTTCGTTTCTGTCAATGAGTATAAAATCCAAACTATTGATTTTAGTAATCCTGATGCGGTTAAGGCACTTAATAAAGCTTTGTTATTATCCCATTACGACATTCAAAACTGGGACATTCCTAAAAATTATCTTTGTCCGCCCATTCCCGGAAGAGCAGATTACATCCATTATCTCGCTGATTTATTAGCTTCAAGCAACAACGGAATCATTCCTGAAGGAGAAACTGTTCAAGGTTTAGATATTGGTGTGGGTGCGAATTGCATTTATCCTATACTTGGTAATTCAGCGTACGGATGGAGTTTTGTAGGAACTGATACCGATTTAAAAGCAATTGAAAATTGCAGTGCCATCATTGAAGAAAATCCAAAATTGATTGATGCCATAAGTTTACAGCAACAAACGGAATCGCGTTTTATTTTTAAAAATATAATCACTCCCGAAGACAAATTCACGTTCACTATTTGTAATCCTCCTTTTCATGCATCACAGGATGAAGCCACGAAAAGCACGGTTCGAAAAATCAACAATTTAGAAAATGCTAAAACTACTACCCGCGGTACAGCCGAGCGAGGTGAAGCTAAACCTGTTTTAAATTTTGGTGGTCACAATGCTGAATTGTGGTGTGAAGGTGGTGAATTAGGTTTTGTTACCCAGATGATTTTCGAAAGTGCAAAATATCCAATGCAGTGTTTATGGTTTACCACTTTGGTCTCTAAAAAAGAAAATCTTTCCAGTCTTTATAAAACATTAAACAAGGTAAGTGCAGTCGAAATTAAAACAATCGATATGGCTCAAGGCCAAAAAACAAGCCGAATCATAGCCTGGACTTTCCTCAGTAAAGCACAACAGAAAGCTTGGAAATTTTAAAAAATCATCCTAATTACTCCTCATTCTGGTTGGAAATGAAAGATCTTTATCAATAAAAATAGTACATCTTCAACAAAAAGAACTCAAACTAGTTTTTTCATAAAAAAAAATGTAAATAATAATTATTTACCATTTAACAAATATCTTGCTTGTTATTATTCTGATTAACGTTATTTAAGTAGTATTTTTACGAATCTAACTTTAAATGACTAAAAATGAAAAAACTTTTCTTTATTCTAACTTTAATTTTTTCAGCAGGAATAACTGCCCAAGAAATTAGAGTCTCCGGTGTTGTTACTGACGACTCCAACGCCACCTTACCTGGAACAACCATTATGATCAAAGGAATTGCAAAAGGCACGACTTCAGATATAGAGGGTAAATACACCATTACTGCAAAAATTGGAGATATTTTACAATTCTCCTATGTAGGTTTAGAAACAAAATCAGTTAAAATCACAGGAAGTACACTAAACATTACTTTAACGGGAAGTGGCGAAACATTACAAAATATAGTTATTATGGGTTCCCGTAATCCTACCAGAACCGTAACGGAATCTGCAGTACCTATTGATGTTATTTCTATGAAAGAAATCGCTTCACAAGGTGCTCAAACGAATTTGAATCAGATTTTAAATATGGTTGCGCCATCATTTACCTCAAATACAACAACTGTAGCTGATGGAACAGATCACATTGACCCTGCACAATTAAGAGGTTTAGGACCAGACCAAGTATTGGTTTTGATCAATGGAAAACGACGTCATACGTCATCTTTAGTAAACATCAATGGATCACCTGGCAGAGGAGCTGTAGGTACCGACTTGAATTCCATTCCCGCTTTTGCTATCGAAAAAATTGAAGTATTAAGAGATGGGGCTTCAGCTCAATATGGCTCAGATGCTATTGCTGGTGTAATCAACATCAACATGAAAAAAGATACTAAAAAATTAGAAATAAACCTTTTTGGAGGAAGTCATTTTTCTAAAAATGCTAACGACCATACCGGTGGAAATGATGGAAACAACATTCAAATTGATTTGAACTACGGAACAAATTTAGGAAAGGAAAAAAGTTTCATTAATATTACGGCAAGTGCTCAATTGAGAGGTCAAACAAGTCGTGCTAAAGAAGTTAAAGGAAATTTATTTAACCGATACAATGCTGTTGAAGAAAGAGCCAGAATAGCAGGTGTTAACATTAATAGTTTGTATGCGAATACGTTAAACACTACCCCTGGCTTTTACAACGGTTTGCTGAACACAATTAATACGTATGCGCAACAAGTAAGTTATTTTGATGCAACAACAAAAACTGCTATTCAAACTGCCGCATCGAATGGAAATTTATCCGGGATGAGAACTTTATTAGGAGTTGATGCCACAACTGACGAACTAGCCTTTAGAGGTTTAGTACGAAATGATTTTAATATGCGAGTAGGTCAATCATCACTTCAAAGCTCACAATTCTTTGTAAATGCTGCCTATCCTTTAACTGATAAATTAGAACTGTATGCTTTTGGAGGGAACAGCTACAGAACTGGTGAAGCTGCCGGTTTTTACAGAAGACCAAATCAATCTAGATCGTATACCGGTTTGTATCCAAATGGTTTTTTGCCTGAAATCCACTCGACAATTAACGACATTTCAGCAGCAGCGGGTCTTAGAGGTATAATTTTCGAAAATTGGAATTTTGACTTAAGCAATACTTTTGGAAGAAATGCATTTGATTATGGAGTTGAAAATACCGTAAATGCCTCTCTAAGAGAAAACTCTCCTACTGAATTTGACGCAGGTGGATTAGCCTTTAGCCAAAACACAACTAATTTCGACATGAACCGAAAATTTGGTGATTTGAACGTTGCTTTTGGAGCTGAATACCGAAATGAAAACTATAGTATTGGTGCAGGACAACCTGAATCATATAATTTATATGATATAAACGGTAATGTTGCTTTACCTGGAGTAACGCCCGCTAATCTGATAGTAACTGATTTCTTTGGATCTATTAGAGGGAATGGCTCCCAAGTATTTCCGGGTTTCAGGCCAACAAATGCTATTGACAAAGGTCGTAACAGTACCGCTATTTATGGAGATCTTGAATATGATGTTACAGAAAAATGGTTATTGAACGGAGCCGTTCGTTTTGAAAACTATTCTGATTTTGGAAACACTACTAATTTTAAAGTTGCCAGTCGTTATAAACTAACAGACAACATTAATTTGCGTGGTGCTGTTTCCACAGGTTTTCGCGCTCCTTCCTTACATCAAATCAATTTTAATGCTACAGCGACTCAATTTGTTGGTGGTGTACCATTTGAAGTAAGTACATTTAGTAATGATTCCCCGGCAGCGCAAGCCCTTGGAATCCCACAATTGAAACAAGAAGAATCTAAAAGTGCTAGTATTGGTTTTACCGCTAAAATTCCAGAAGGAAACATTACTTTGACTGCCGATGCTTATATTGTAAGAATAGATGACAGAGTAACTTTGACTGATCAATTTTCTCGTCCATCGGGAACGTTTGCTGACGGAACACCACAGAGAGAACTTCAACAACAATTTGATCTCGCTGGAGCAAATGCGGCAACCTTTTTTGCCAATGCTATTAGTACAGAGTCTAAAGGAATTGATATCATTATAACACATAAGCTAAATTTAGGAGCCATAGTAATCAAATCTGATTTAGCTACTACTTTTTCTCAAACAAGACAAGTGGGTGCGATTAAAGGTTCACCTACTTTAGTTGCTAATGGTCAAATCAACCGCTATTTTTCTGAAATGAGCAGAGTCTATCTAGAAGAAGCCATTCCAAGAGTTAAAGGAAATTTAACCAACTCCTTTACTTATAAAAAATTCGATTTCTTTTTGAGAAATGTTTACTTCGGCCAGGTTACTGATCCAAATACGGCTGATGTAAATGGAGATGGAAGAGTTGAAGGAGCAATAATAAATGGTCTAGCAGTCGAAATTGAGCATCCAATCTGGGGCGCAAAAATAATCACTGATTTATCTGTTGGTTTCAAAATTACGGAAACTACAAAAGTTGTAATTGGGGCTAACAATATTTTTGATATCTATCCTGATGTAAATCTTGGTACACAAACTGCAAAAAGAGCAAATGGTGTTGACACAAATGGCAATGTAACTTATGCTGCCAATGCAACAACAATTGACTTGTCAAATGCAAATCAATTTGCATATTCAAGAAACACCTCTCAATTTGGTCAAAACGGAAGATTTCTTTTCGCTCGATTAAGCTTGAGTTTCTAGAACTCCCTGTTTTACACTAAAAACCATTCGCCCACGCGAATGGTTTTTTTTTGGTTCATCCTTTGGTAAAAAAAAGAATCCAAACTTGTATCTTTACAGCTCTAAAACTTTGCCACTTAACACCAATGAATTTTCAAGTAGTATCCGATTACCAGCCCAAAGGCGACCAACCACAAGCGATTGACAAATTAGTTCAGGGGATTATTGATGGTGATAAATTCCAAACTTTATTAGGTGTTACCGGATCCGGAAAAACATTTACGGTAGCCAATGTAATTCAGGAAGTACAAAGACCCACTTTGGTTTTGGCACACAACAAAACGTTGGCGGCACAATTATACTCGGAATTCAAGCAATTCTTCCCGAATAATGCCGTGGAATATTTCGTTTCCTATTACGATTATTACCAACCCGAAGCTTTTATGCCTGTAACCGGCGTTTTCATCGAAAAGGATTTATCCATCAATGAAGAACTGGAAAAAATGCGAATGTCAACCACTGCATCCTTGCTTTCTGGACGAAGAGACATTTTAGTTGTGGCCTCCGTTTCGTGTTTGTACGGTATTGGAAATCCTGTCGAATTTCAGAAAAACTTGATACCAATTGAGAAAGGACAAATTATTTCCCGCACCAAATTATTACATCAACTGGTGCAAAGTTTATATTCCAGAACGGAAGCCGATTTTAATCCTGGAAGTTTTAGAATAAAAGGAGACACCGTTGATGTGTATCCTAGTTATGCTGACGAAGCCTACCGCATTCATTTTTTTGGTGATGAAATCGAAGAGATCGAAAGTTTTGACACCAAGAACTCTCAAGTTCTTGAAAAATTTGATAAACTGACGATTTATCCGGCCAATATGTTCGTGACTTCACCGGATGTTTTACAAGGTGCGATTTGGGAAATCCAACAGGATTTAGTAAAACAAGTCGATTATTTTAAAGAAATTGGAAAACATCTGGAAGCTAAACGATTAGAAGAACGCACCAATTTTGATTTGGAAATGATTCGGGAGCTAGGTTATTGCTCCGGAATTGAAAATTATTCCCGGTATCTGGACGGTCGTTTACCCGGAACAAGACCTTTTTGTTTACTGGATTATTTTCCAAAAGATTACTTGATGGTGGTGGATGAAAGTCACGTAACACTTTCACAAGTTAGTGCGATGTATGGTGGGGATAGAAGCCGAAAAGAGAACTTAGTGGAATATGGTTTCCGACTTCCTGCAGCAATGGACAATCGTCCTTTGAAGTTTGAAGAATTTGAAGCCATGCAAAATCAGGTAATTTATGTTTCAGCAACACCAGCCGATTATGAATTACAAAAAACGGAAGGTGTCGTTGTGGAACAAGTAATTCGTCCGACAGGATTATTGGATCCCATTATCGAAATCCGACCAAGTTTAAACCAGATTGATGATTTAATCGAAGAAATTCAGGTTCGGGCAGAAATTGACGAACGCGTTTTAGTGACAACTTTAACCAAAAGAATGGCAGAAGAACTCGCAAAATATTTAACGAAAGTCAATATTCGCTGTCGCTATATTCATTCTGAAGTCGACACTTTGGAACGAATAGAAATCATGCAAGATTTACGAAAAGGAATTTTTGATGTATTAATTGGTGTCAATTTACTTCGTGAAGGTCTGGATTTACCGGAAGTTTCTTTGGTGGCCATTTTAGATGCAGACAAAGAAGGTTTTTTACGAAGCCACCGCTCACTTACGCAAACAATTGGTCGCGCAGCAAGAAACCTAAACGGTAAAGCAATTATGTATGCGGATAAAATAACCGCCAGCATGCAAAAAACCATTGATGAAACAAATTATCGCAGAACCAAACAAATCAATTATAACACTGAAAACAATCAGACACCACAGGCATTAAACAAAAAAATAGAAAGTGCATTTACCAAAAATCCTTTGGTAGACTATGAATTGGGTCTCACTTTGAATGCCGCAGCCGAACCGAAAACTACATATCTATCAAAAACGGAAATCGAGAAACTTATCCGGGAAAAACGGAAATCGATGGAAAAAGCCGCAAAAGATCTGGACTTTATGCAGGCGGCAAAATTACGGGATGACATCAAGAGATTGCAGCAACAATTAACTTAATTATGTTGCTCTTGAAAAACAGTCAATAAGACTTCAGAATTAATAATTGCGTTTGGCGCTTCATCCATCAGCTTCAGAATTCGTTTTGTTGCAGCAGGATTAAGTCCCATTTCAATTGCTATTTGTTGGATGTTAACAGCTTCTTTCTTGTGCAAAATTCCGTCGCTATGCATCAGTAAAGCCAATCTATAAAATTGCTGTATCCGCTGAAATTCGGATTTAATGGGCAACTGTGGCAATTCTAAATGAAACAAATCATTGAAACCTCCTTTTTCTATATTCAATTCATTGGCTACAATAAACAAAAAATCATATTCTTTCTTGTGTAAATGACCATCAACTGTAGAAAAAGCAATCATCTCCAAAAGTAAACTTCTCTTTTCTTCGAATGTATCCATCAAATTATTATTTTTAGCTAAAATATTGTTTTTAAATTGAATTACAAAACGAACTAATGATTCAACGATACCTATTATTGCTGTTTATCCTTTTTTTGATACCAGAAATCAACGCTCAAGAGCCAAGACCTTCAGTTAGAACTTCGAAGCAGCGTACGGCATCAAAACAAGTTTCCACTTTTACTATCGAGGCTCCACAGCTTCAATCGACAAAGAAAATTTGGGTGTATTTACCCCAAAATTATGCCACATCCAAAAGAAAATTATCCGTAATTTACATGCATGATGCTCAAAATTTATTTGACGCTACAACTTCTTATTCAGGTGAATGGAATATAGACGAAAAACTGGATAGCCTAAAAGCACCCGTTATTGTTATAGGAGTTGAACATGGAAATGAAAAACGCATTGATGAACTGACGCCTTTTAAAAACGAGAAATATGGAGGAGGAAAAGCAGACCGTTATTTAGAATTTATCGTAAAAACCTTAAAACCGCACATCGATAAAACGTTCAGAACCAAAACCGACAAGAAAAACACTATCATCATGGGAAGTTCCCTTGGCGGTCTTACTTCGTATTACGCTGTTTTAAAATACCCCGAGATATTTGGAAAAGCGGGAGTATTCTCCCCTTCCTTTTGGTTTACCAAAGATATTTATGATCTGACTGAAAAGTCTAAAAAGATAAAGTCTAAAATCTATTTTCTATGTGGAGACAATGAAAGTGAAGATATGGTGACCGATTTGAATAAAATGGAATATTTACTGAATTCCAATAGATGTTCCTGCCTTAATTTGAATGAAAAGAAAATTGTAAAAGGCGGACAACACAATGAAAAATTATGGCGTGATGGTTTTGTAAAAGCTGTTTTATGGCTTGGTTACTAAATTATTCTGCTGCAAGTAAACACAACAAACATTAAAATCACATTCCTTATGGAACTAATCTTAAGAGCATACAACCTTAAACTGAAACATACATTCACGATTTCGAGAGAATCGATAGACTTTCAGCCTTCTTTGATTGTGGAATTACAAAGTGATGGTTATTCAGGTTTTGGCGAGGCAACTTCCAATCCGTACTACAAGACAACTGTTCCGGTGATGATGCAGGACTTGGAAAAAATCCGCATGCTAATTGAAAACTCAACAGATGAAACCCCTGAAGAATTTTGGGCAGCGATTCATCCGTATTTAAAAGACAATATGTTTGCCTTATGCGCTTTGGATATGGCCTTTACGGATTTGTATGCCCGTAAAAAAGAAAAAAAACTGTACCAATTGTGGAATTACACTACCGATAAAAATCCATTGACGGATTACACAATAGGAATTGCATCGATAGAAAAAATGGTGGCTAAAATGAAAGAATTACCTTGGCCAATTTATAAAATAAAATTAGGTACAAAGGAAGATATTGCCATTGTTACTGAACTTAGGAAACATACTGATGCTGTTTTTAGAATTGATGCCAACTGCGGCTGGGGTGTAGCAGAAACCATAAACAATGCCGTTGAACTAAAAAAATTAGGTGTCGAGTTTTTGGAACAACCCATGAAGGCAGGCAATTGGGAAGGACACAAGGAAGTTTTCAAACATTCTGTGTTATCAATTATAGCCGACGAAAGTTGTATTATAGAAGAAGATGTAGCCAAATGTCACAATCATTTTCATGGGATAAATGTCAAATTAGTAAAATGTGGCGGACTAACTCCCGGAAGACGGATGATTCAGGAAGCCAAGAAATTAGGGTTAAAAACCATGGTGGGCTGCATGACCGAATCAACAGTTGGAATATCCGCAATTGCGCACTTATTACCGCAATTGGATTATGTAGATATGGATGGCGCACTACTATTATCCGAGGATATTGCCACTGGTATTACCATTGATTTCGGCAAAATAAGCTATTCTGACTTGAATGGAACCGGTGTAACTTTAATGTAGTTTTAAATGAAAGTCAATCAATTTCCAGATCGAATAATTGAAGTAGAAAATGAGGAATATCTTTATTTTGGCGGAACAGCTTATTTGGGTTTGCCTACGCATCCCGAATTTCAAAACTTAATTATCAAAAATATTTTGCAATGGGGAACGGCTTACGGAAGTTCCAGAAGTGCCAATATTCAACTGACCGCTTATGAAAACGGAGAACGCTTTATAGCCCATTTTATCAAAGCAGATGCTGCACTTACGCTTTCGTCCGGTATGCTGGCAGGGAAAATAGTTGTTGAAATACTCGAGTCGCAAACCAATTGTTTTTTTCATTTTCCAGGCACACACGCCGCCATCAAAGCTCCTAACAGCTTACCTGTTTTTACTGAAAATGAATTAAATCCTCGTTTACTGGATACCGCAACTGAAAAAATTACGATTCTAACGGATTCTGTTCCATCCTTTCAGATAAGACCAATTGATCTTTCGATTTTAAATTCGATTCCGTCCAATAAAGAAATCACTTTGGTTATTGACGAATCGCATTCGCTTGGAATTTTGGGAACAAATGGTTGCGGAATTTATTCGACCATCAATCTTCCTAACATCAAAAGAAAAATCATAGTGGCCTCTTTAGGGAAAGCCTTTGGATTGACAGGAGGCGTAATTGCCAGTGATTCTGAATTTATTAATCAGATAAAAACTTGTGATACTTATATTTCCAGTGCTGGAATGAATGCCGCATTTGTACAAACCATGGCTGATGCAGCAGCAATTTATTTGCAACAGCATCAAAAACTAAAAGAAAATATTCAGTATATAGATGCTCATTTAATTAAAAACAAAGCCATTCATTTTGACCCCAAGTATCCGCTTATTTATCCGAAAATCATTGGACTTACTGAAATTTTGACCGCAAATAAGATCATAGTAACCAATTTTAAATACTCAACAGATACTCAAAATTTAAATAGAATTGTAATTACTGCCAATCATAGGAAAGAAGATTTAGATACTCTAATTCAGATTTTGAATTGCAACCAATTCTAAATCTAAAATTGTGTTGCAATTGCTTTTAAACCGTACCTTTATAAAAAATTAGAATATGATGACAAACAACGATATCTTTAAAAAACTTCGCGTCGCTTTAATGTTGCGTGACGATCAAATAGTTGAAATATTGGAATTGGTAGATTTTAGAATCACTAAATCCGAATTGGGTGCTTTTTTTCGCGATGAAAAACATGAAAACTACATAGAATGTGGTGATCAGGTGTTGCGTAATTTTCTAAATGCATTGGTTATTCACTTGCGTGGAACCAAAGAAAATCCAAAAAACCCAAATGATGTTTTAGCCAAGCACAAAGCTCAAATTCCTGCAAAAGAAGGAGCTAAAGATAGACCCGAGTTTAAGGCAAAACCAAGAGACGAAGAAAAATCAAGAGGTGATGAAGCACCTTCAAAATCAAGACCTGCTACAAAAAACACTTCTAAAAAACAGTATCCAAAAGGAAATTCAAAAGTCCAAATAGTGGAGAAAGTGAAATTTAATTTCGGAAAGAATAAAAAATCCTAAGTGAAAACGGCCCTTGTTATTGGAAGCACCGGTCTGATAGGATCTCAATTGTTGAATTTACTTTTAGATAGCAATGACTATCTAAAAGTAATCACTTTCGTAAAAAGAGATACCGGCATAAAGCATAAAAAACTAACCCAACACCTTATTGATTTTGACAAGCCGGAAACGTATAAACATTTAGTTATTGGCGATGATTTCTTTTGTACCATTGGTACCACAATCAAAAAAGCAGGAAATAAAGAAGCCTTCCGAAAAGTAGATTTTGAATATCCACGCCAGTTTGCCACTATTGCATTGTACAATAAAGCCAACCAATATTTGATTGTTTCCTCTTTGGGTGCTGATGCAAATTCTGGAAATTTCTATTTGAAAACAAAAGGAGAAATTCAAAATTTTCTTAAGGATTGTAATTTTAAAAGCGCTGTTGTAGTGCAACCTTCCCTACTTTTAGGAAACCGAGCAGAATTTAGATTTGGCGAAAGATTGGGTGCCTTTTTCATGCAAACGTTTTCATTTGTATTTCAAGGCAACTTGAAAAAATATAAGGCGATTGAAGCCAAAACAGTAGCAAAAGCACTTTTGAAAATTGCTCAAACTAATAATATAGGTTTCAAAATATATGAATCGGATGTGACTCAAGAAATTGGAAAGTAATACAAAAGCAAAATCCTGAATGAGAGTTCAGGATTTTCTGTAAGTTTGTTTGTATCAATGAATTCAAACCTTCAAATATGAAATGCCTCTTTATCCTTTACACATTATTTTTTACAACACTATTTTTTGGACAAAACAATAAAACAGAAGAACCAGCGGTGTTTATTGATTCTAACTTAATTGCAAGAAATGCAATTGAATATATTAACCAAAGTGAAATTGAATCTGTAAATGTTATTAAAAATGACACTTTAATAGATAATGTTTTGTACCAAGGTCAACTTTTTATTAGTTTAAAAAAACCCAAGAAATACGACTTTCTAACTTTAGAAAAAATCAAAACTGAATTTACCAATATAAAAAGTAACGATATCATTTATATGGTAAATGGAACATTTATAAAAGATAATATTGATACTTTCAAATTAGACCGCAACTATATTTTAGAAGTTGAAGTCACTAATTCAGAAGCATTTTACAATTTAAGGAAAAGCGATACAAAATTTGACATTATCAACATCTTGGGAAAAACGAAAGAGAATTTAGAAAATAAAAATAAGATTTTATTAAGAGGTCATGAAGCAATTGGCATAAAATAGATTTCCTTTTTTTAATAGTTAATCTCAATTTAAGAACTACAACTTAACATAGAACATCCCACTTTATCTCTAGCCCAATCGGGTCTTTTGGCAAACCATTTTTGAAAATTTGGTTGTTCATCATAAGGATTTTTGAGCATTTCGAATAATTCTTTCAACAAAGCATAATCTCCTGTATCCGCGTCATCAATACACAATTGCGCCATGTAATTCCGCAATACATATTTTGGGTTTACGGCATTCATTTGATTTTTTCTTTCTGTATCCAAAAGTATTTCTTCATTGATTCGAATGCTGTATTTCTCCAACCAATCGTACCAATCTTTCAACACCGTTTCATCCAAATCCTTTTCATTGTAAAAAGCGTCTTTTATTGAATCGAAAGCGGTAATTGCAAGATCAGCTTTAGTAACATCACTCAGATTTCTAAAGAAAATCGTCATATCTGTTTCTACCCGTTCCAGCAATTGGGTCAAACTCTGAATCAAAACAATATCGGATTCTTTTTTAATTTGGAAACCGAGTTTATTTCGCATCATATCCAAATACTCCTTTTCGTATTCCGTACTAAAAGCGTCCAAAATAGTTTCAAGTGGTTTTGCATCTTTAATCAAAGGATACAACGCATTCGCCAATTGATACAAATTCCAGAGTGCAATTTCAGGTTGATTGCCAAAACGGTATCTTTTATGTTGACTGTCCGTTGTATTAGGTGTCCAGCCGGAATTATAATCTTCCAACCAACCGTAAGGCCCATAATCAATCGTGATCCCGTGAATAGACATATTATCAGTATTCATAACGCCATGAACGAAACCAACGCGTTGCCAGTGTACAATCATTTTAAGTGTAGTTCGGGTTACTTCCTGAAAAAAGGCGAGATATTTTTCGATATCTTCCCCTTGAATGTGAGGAAAATGATGTTTGATCGTAAAATCAGCCAGTAATTTGAGATTAACATAATCTTCTCGAGAAGCAAACATTTCGAAACTACCAAAACGGATAAATGACGGAGCCACTCTGCAAACGATAGCGCCTTTTTCATAGGCAGGATTTCCATTATACATTACATCGCGCAATACCTGATCGCCAGAAAGCATAAGCGATAGCGAACGTGTTGTGGCAACACCTAAATAATGCATGGCTTCAGCGCATAAATGTTCCCGTATGGAAGAACGCAATACCGCAAAACCATCTGCAGTTCTGGAATATGGAGTTGGACCTGCTCCTTTTAGTTGTAAAGTATATATCTTATTTTCATGAATAACTTCGGTGAGATTGATGGCGCGACCATCTCCCAATTGTCCCGCCCAATTCCCAAATTGATGTCCGGCATAACACAAGGCAAAAGGATTTGTTTCCGGATAAACGGTGCTTCCTGAAAAAATGTCCAAAAAATCAGCTGAAAGTAGGTCTTCATCAGAAATGCCAATGGCATGAGCCACTTTATTAGAAGCATGAATTAGTGATGGGTTGGATGGTTTTTTGGGCAACACATACGAATATGCCGATTGCTGAACCTGTCTTGGTGTATTGATTTCAATGGGGTCAGCAGGCAATTCAGAAGTGAAATTATTTTTTATGTGGAGTTTCATAATACTAAAAAACATTAAAAACAAAGATAATTGTTATAAGCCAGAAAACTTTGCACTTTCGATTATTATTATGATTTGTTCGGTCAAAATAATTAAAAATTAATCCAAAAAAAATCCTGTTCGCCTTAGCAAACAGGATTTCAAATTTATAACAATTTTCTAATTAAGAAAGTGCAGCTTTTACTTGATCTGCAGCTTCTTGAAATTCAACAGCAGATAAAATTGGCATTCCTGAATTATCAATTAATTCTTTTGCAATAGCTGCATTGGTACCTTGTAAACGAACAATGATAGGCACTTTAATGGCATCTCCCATATTTTTGTATGCATCAACAACTCCTTGCGCCACACGGTCACAACGAACGATTCCACCAAAAATATTAATCAAAATAGCTTTTACATTTGGATCTTTTAAGATAATACGGAAAGCAGTTTCAACACGTTTTGCATCAGCAGTTCCACCTACGTCAAGGAAATTAGCAGGTTCAAAACCAGCATATTTAATTAAATCCATAGTTGCCATCGCTAAACCAGCTCCGTTCACCATACATCCCACAGTACCGTCAAGATCTACATAGTTCAAACCTACTTCTTTTGCTTCCACTTCGATTGGGTTTTCCTCACGAATGTCACGCATATCAGCATATTTTTTTTGTCTGTATAAAGCATTATCATCGATATTTACTTTAGCATCTACAGCCATAATTTTATTATCAGATGTTTTTAAAACCGGGTTGATTTCAAACATCGAAGCATCAGATCCAATATAAGCGTTATATAAAGAATCGATGAATTTTACCATTTCTTTGAAAGCATTACCAGAAAGACCTAAGTTAAAAGCGATTCTTCTTGCTTGAAAACCTTGTAATCCAACAGAAGGATCAATTTCTTCAGTGAAGATTAAATGTGGTGTATGCTCCGCAACTTCTTCAATATCCATTCCACCTTCAGTAGAATACATGATCATATTACGTCCAGTTGCTCTATTTAATAATACAGAAACATAAAATTCTGAAGTTTCACTTTCCCCAGGATAGTAAACATCTTCAGCAATTAAAACTTTATGTACTCTTTTACCTTCTGCAGAAGTTTGAGGTGTAATCAATTGCATCCCGATGATTTGTGTTGCAATTTCTTCTACTTGTTGTAAGTTTTTAGCAAGCTTAACTCCACCACCTTTTCCACGTCCACCTGCGTGAACTTGGGCTTTTACAACATACCAACTTGTACCAGTTTCGGTAGTTAATTGTTTGGCAGCAGCAACCGCTTCTACTGGACTATTAGCAACGATTCCGCGTTGAATGCGAACCCCGTAACTAGCTAAAATCTCTTTTCCTTGATATTCGTGTATGTTCATAATATAGAATTTGTCTGGATTCTGAATTTATTTCAGAATAAAAGTGCCACAAAAATAGCAAAATTAAACGTAACTGTTATTTTTTTTTTGATTTAAATGGAGTCTAAATTTCAATAGTCCAAACGAAACTACAACTCCTTTCAAAATAAAAAAATATAAAGATTAACTCCAAATTTGTTATAAATTCAAAAGCAAAATGATCGGTAAAATATTTCTTTCAAAACTATCAATCCATCGGCTCCTATTTGGTTTTCTCGTTGTAGAAAAATCAAATCGAATGCGTTAAAATCCTATTATTATGTTTTATTTAACCTTTTTCTACTATAACTGTAAAAACAAGCCGTTTTTAACTTTTACCCCTATTATATGTTACTAAATCTTTAATTTTGTATAAAAAATATTAAGCATGAAAGTTAAAGAACAAGGCCTTTATTTGCCCGAATTTGAACACGACAATTGCGGAGCAGGATTCATTTGTAATCTAAATGGAATCAAATCAAATGATATCATACACAAAGCATTGGATATTCTAATCAAATTAGAACATCGAGGTGCGGTGAGTTCAGATGGCAGAACGGGAGATGGAGCGGGAATATTATTTGATATCCCTCATGATTTTTTTAAGAAAGTTTGTGATTTTGAAATCCCCGAGACAAAACAATATGCCGTAGGAATGGTCTTTATGCCCAAAAGTAAAAACCAAGTTGTTTTTTGTAAAACGACTTTCGAAACTTCGATACGCGATCAAAATTTAGAAATATTAGGATGGAGAGACGTACCGGTTGATGCCACTAATTTAGGCCGAATTGCCGGTGAGAAAGAACCAACCGTGAAACAAGTGTTTGTGGGTAAAAAAGGCTTAGACCTTACGGAACAACAATTTAATGCTAAATTATTTGCAGCGAGAAAAATTGCAGAACATGCGATCCAAAATTCAAGGATTTCAGAAAGCCACATGTTCTATTTTTCCAGTTGTTCCACCACCACAATCATCTATAAAGGATTATTGATGCCGGAAGACATCAGTAGGTATTATACGGATTTACTAGATGACGATTTGGTAACCCGATTAGCTTTGGTTCATCAACGTTTTTCTACCAACACATTCCCATCTTGGGAATTAGCGCAACCGTTCCGTTACATGTGCCACAATGGTGAGATCAATACACTACGTGGTAATATTAGTCGCATGCGTGCTCGTGAGGAATTGATGAAAAGTGATGTTTTTGGTGACGATATCAAAAAATTATTTCCAATCATTTTAGAAGGAAAATCAGATTCAGCTTCAATGGATATGGTAATTGAACTGTTATTGATGACAGGCCGCTCCTTGCCGGAAGCTATGATGATGGTTGTCCCTGAAGCGTGGGAAAAACACCAGACGATGTCCGCCGATAAAAAAGCTTTTTACGAATACAATGCTTGCATCATGGAACCTTGGGATGGCCCAGCCTCTATTCCTTTTACTGATGGTAATGTTATTGGTGCTTTGTTAGATAGAAATGGATTGCGTCCTTCTCGTTATACATTGACTAAAAGTGGTTTCGTAATTATGTCTTCAGAAATTGGTGTTCTTGATATTAAACCCGAAGATGTAGTGCAACATGGTCGTTTAGAACCCGGAAAAATGTTTTTGGTTGACATGAATGAAGGCCGGATTATAGAAGATGACGAGATCAAAAATGCAATTGTCACAAAACGTCCTTATCAGCAATGGCTGGATGAAAATTTAGTACAATTATCTCAAATACCGTATACTCATAATCAAATTCCTGTAGAAAATATTGATTTTGAGACCAGACAAAGACTCTTTGGATATACACTAGAAGACTTAAAGACCATCATAAATCCTATGGGAATCCGAGGGGCAGAGGCATTAAGTTCTATGGGAAATGATACTCCTTTAGCGGTTTTGTCAGATCAGCCACAGCTTTTGTACAACTATTTCAAACAGTTATTTGCTCAGGTTACCAATCCACCACTAGATGGGATTCGCGAAGAAATCATAACTGATATTAGTCTGGCTATTGGGGGAGATTATAACATATTTGACATTGTTCCAAAACATTGTAAGAAACTAAAAATCCAAAATCCAGTAATCTCAAATGAGGATTTAGATAAAGTAAAAAACATTGATCATGCTGATTTCAAATCAGTAACAATTACAACTTTATACGATATCGAAAAAGGAGTAAATGGTTTAGAACGCGCTTTAGAACGCGCGGTTCAAGCTACTTTCAAAGCCGTTTCTGAAGGATGTAATATTGTAATCATTTCGGATAGAGGCGTGAGCGAAAAAATGGCTCCAATCCCAATGCTATTGGCTTGTTCCTATATTCATCATTCGATGAACATCCTGAAATCTCGTTCTAAGTTTGGAATCATCATTGAATCTGCAGAACCACGAGAGCCGCATCATTTTGCCTTATTATTTGGCTATGGTGCAAGTGCAATTAATCCTTATATGGTGAATGAAATTATTCACAACCAAGTAAATGAAGGTTTTATTACTGGTATTAAAGCAGATTATGCCATTAAAAACTATAATAAAGCGATTGCAAAAGGGATCCTGAAAATTATGAATAAAATTGGCATCTCTACGCTACATTCGTACAGAGCTGCACAGATTTTTGAAATTTTGGGATTAAATAAAACATTCACTTCTAAATATTTTCCCTACACTCCTTCCAGAATTGAAGGAATTGGTCTAATGGAAATCGAAAAAGAAATCAAAAAAAGATACCAGAAAGCTTTTCCAAATTCGAAAGTGAGTAATTTACTGCCTCTGGAAATTGGCGGAATTTATAGATGGAGAAGATCCGGAGAAAAACACATGTTTAATCCAACAACGATTTCTAAATTACAACAAGCGGTACGTTTAAATAGTCCTGAAAGTTATAAGGAATACTCTGATATGGTCAATGACCAAAGTGAAAATCTAATGACAATTAGAGGTTTGTTTGAGTTCAATAATCTGGATCCTATTTCAATTGATGAAGTCGAACCTTGGACCGAAATTGTAAAAAAATTCAAAACTGGAGCCATGTCCTATGGTTCAATCAGTCAGGAAGCCCATGAAAATCTAGCAATTGCTATGAATAGAATTGGTGGAAAAAGCAACTCTGGAGAAGGTGGAGAAGATCCAAAACGATTCCAAAAAGACTTAAATGGAGATTCAAGAAATAGTGCTATCAAGCAAGTCGCTTCCGGAAGATTTGGAGTTTCTATTAATTATCTGACCAATGCCAAAGAGATTCAAATAAAAATGGCTCAAGGTGCAAAACCCGGAGAAGGTGGACAATTACCCGGCGAAAAAGTAGTGCCTTGGATTGCCGAAGTAAGAAATTCTACTCCTTATGTTGGATTAATTTCGCCTCCACCCCACCATGATATTTACTCTATTGAAGATTTATCCCAATTAATTTTTGATCTAAAAAATGCCAATCGTGAAGCTAGAATTAATGTAAAATTAGTTTCAGAAGTGGGCGTTGGAACGATCGCTGCCGGTGTTGCCAAAGCAAAAGCCGATGTGATTTTGATTTCAGGATATGATGGAGGAACTGGAGCTGCACCATTAACTTCACTACAACACACCGGTATTCCATGGGAACTTGGCCTTGCCGAAGCACAACAGACTTTAATCTTGAATGATTTAAGAAGCCGTGTCGTATTAGAATGTGACGGACAATTGAAAACAGGACGTGATGTAGCTATTGCAGCTTTACTTGGAGCTGAAGAATTTGGATTTGCGACTGCTCCTTTAGTCGCATCCGGTTGTATTATGATGAGAGCCTGTCACTTGAACACCTGCCCCGTAGGTATTGCGACACAAGATCCAGAACTGAGAAAAAATTTCAAAGGAACACCGGAACATATTATTAACTTTATGTATTTTATTGCTGAGGAGTTAAGAGAAATCATGGCGCAACTTGGATATAGAACCTTAAAAGAAATGGTGGGACAATCTCAAAAATTAAATGTCAATAAAGCCATCAAGCATTATAAAGCCAGCGGATTAGATTTATCGGCTATTTTGTATAAACCTGAAAAAGCAAAAGAGGTTCCAAACCACAATACTACAACACAAGATCACGCACTAGAACACGTGCTTGACTTTGACATCATAAAAGCCGCTATTCCATCCATTTACAGGAAAGAGAAAACGAGAGTTACATTTGATATTAAAAATACAGATCGTTCCGTTGGCGCTATATTGAGTAATGAAATTTCAAAAATATATGGTGCACAAGGATTACCAGATGATACCATATTGGTAGATTTCACAGGTTCAGCAGGTCAAAGTTTTGGTGCTTTTGCAACTAATGGCTTGTCCTTTAAAATACATGGAAACTGTAATGATTATTTGGGGAAAGGACTTTCCGGAGGTAAATTAATTATTAAAGTCCCACCCGCTGCCACATTCAAGCCAGAGGAGAATATTATCATTGGTAATGTGGCGCTCTATGGAGCAATCACCGGCGAAGCCTATATCAACGGAATGGCTGGAGAACGTTTTTGCGTGAGAAACTCGGGAGCAACAGCTGTTGTGGAAGGAATTGGAGATCATGGTTGTGAATACATGACTGGAGGAACTGTAATTGTATTAGGAAAAACAGGACGAAATTTTGCAGCTGGAATGAGCGGTGGTATTGCGTATGTTTTTGATCCAAATAAAAAATTCGATGCTACTCTTTGTAATATGGAAATGGTCGCTTTTGAAACATTAGAAGATGATGACATTACTAAACTGAGACGTTTAATAAAAAATCATTCATTGTACACCAATAGTCCACTTGCAAAAAGAATTTTAGAAGATTGGGAAAACCAACGCAACCATTTTGTCAAAGTGATGCCTACTGATTACAAAAAGGCATTAGAAAGATTAGCCGAAGAAAAAAAAATTGAAGAACTACTAGCACTATAGTTATGGGAAAGATAGGAGGATTTAAAGAATATACTAGAACAGATGAAAGCACTGTACTAGTTGAAGAGCGTGTATCAAATTACAATGAGTTTACAATTCAGTTAGAAAAAGATAAAATTAAAGAACAAGGATCCAGGTGCATGGATTGTGGGATTCCTTTTTGCCACAGCGCCTGTCCGTTGGGAAATTTAATTCCTGATTTTAACGATATGGTGCATCAGGAAGAATGGGAAGGTGCCTTGAAAATATTACAATCAACCAATAATTTTCCTGAATTTACGGGTCGTTTATGCCCCGCTCCATGTGAAAAGTCATGTGTGTTAGGAATTATAAGTGAGCCAGTAGCAATTGAAAATATTGAAAAAAATATTATCGAAAGAGGTTTTGCTGAAGGTTGGATCAAACCACAACCTCCAGAAGTTAGAACAGGAAAAACAGTCGCCGTTATTGGCTCCGGTCCTGCTGGATTAGCAGCAGCACAACAGTTAAATCGTGCAGGACACACCGTTACCGTTTTTGAAAGAGACAACGCCATCGGTGGATTACTACGTTACGGAATTCCAAATTTCAAATTAGAAAAAGGAATTATCGACAGACGGGTTACTGTTTTAGAAGCTGAAGGAATCACTTTTAAAACGAATATAAATGTTGGCGTAAACTATAGTGTTGAAGAATTGAACGCTTTTGATTCAATCGTATTATGCGGTGGCGCCACAGAAAGAAGAAGTTTGCCTACCAAAGGAATAGAAAGTCAAGGAGTGGTGCAGGCAATGACTTTCTTGACACAACAAACTAAATCACTATATGGTGAAGTAATTCCAGGTCAAATAATGGCTACCGGTAAGGATGTTATCGTTATAGGTGGCGGAGATACTGGTTCTGATTGTGTGGGAACATCAAACAGACATGGAGCTAAATCAGTGACTAATTTTGAGATTTTACCTAAACCACCCGTTGGAAGAAGTGAAACTACCCCTTGGCCGTTTTGGCCATTACAATTAAAAACGTCCTCTTCTCATGAAGAAGGGTGTAATAGAAACTGGTTGATCAATACCAAAGAATTCATTTCTAATGAAAGCGGCCAACTTGTAGGTTTAAAAACCGTTGAAGTGGCTTGGAAAATGACGCCGGGACAAAGACCTGAATTGATAGAAAAAGAAGGTTCAGAAAAAATTTGGCCATGTGATTTAGCTTTATTGGCACTTGGATTTACGGGTCCGGAGAAAACATTAAGTGATCAATTAGGATTAGAAACTGACATCCGAAGCAATTATAAAGCAACCAATTATCAAACGAATATTCCTCATATATTTACTGCAGGTGACATGCGAAGAGGACAATCTTTAATTGTATGGGCAATATCTGAAGGTCGAGAGGCAGCCAGAGAAGTCGATAAATACTTGATGGGGTATACCAATTTACCTACCAAAGGAAATGGTGATTTACCCAACTTATAATTCTTGCTATCATTTTTTAACCCTTGACAGAAAAATTTGTCAAGGGTTATTTTTTTTAAATCAATAATAAATGTTCAATTTATAACTTTTTGTTAGAATTTGTTAGAATTCATTCATTAGCTTGTGGGACTAAATAAAGAGTAATAAATTTGCTGAAAATTAATAACCATGCAATCAAAAGACTTACTTCAATTAGCAGAACAATTTGGCAGTCCAATATACGTTTATGATGCCGAAAAAATACAATCTCAATACAATAGATTAACTAAAGCATTTTCTAAAGTAGACAAGTTACGCATCAATTATGCCATGAAAGCATTGTCAAATGTTGCAATACTCCAGTTATTAAAGGATATGGGAGCTGGTCTAGATACCGTTTCTATTCAAGAAGTCCTATTAGGCCTTCATGCCGGTTATGCACCCGAAAAAATATTTTATACTCCAAACGGAGTTTCTCTCGAAGAAATTGAAGAAGTAAACGCGATGGGAGTTCAAATAAATATTGATAATTTATCAATATTAGAACAATTTGGGACTAAACATCCTAACGTACCTGTTTGTATTCGAATCAATCCACACGTAATGGCTGGTGGAAATACAAATATTTCTGTAGGACATATCGATAGTAAATTTGGAATCTCGATTCATCAATTGCCACACCTTGTTCGTATTGTAGAAAACACCAAAATGAATATTGTTGGCATTCACATGCACACTGGTTCTGATATTTTAGACATCGAAGTCTTTTTATATGCTGCCGAAATATTATTTGATGCGGCTAAAAACTTCAAAAATCTTGAATTCCTAGACTTTGGAAGTGGATTTAAAGTGCCATATAAAAAAGACGATATCGAAACGGACATCGAAGAATTAGGCAAAAAACTATCCAAAAGATTCAATGCGTTTTGTACTGAATATGGAAAAGAATTAACCTTGATATTTGAGCCCGGCAAATTTTTAGTAAGCGAGGCTGGCTTCTTTTTAGCTAAAGTTAATGTAGTGAAACAAACTACTTCGACTGTTTTTGCTGGAATAGACAGTGGTTTTAATCACCTTATCAGACCAATGTTGTACGGATCGCAACATCATATCGAAAACATCTCTAACCCCAAAGGAAAAGAACGTTTTTACTCCGTAGTAGGATACATTTGTGAAACGGATACTTTTGCAAACAACAGAAGGATTTCAGAAATCAAAGAAGGGGATATTTTATGTTTTAGAAACGCCGGAGCCTACTGCTTCTCAATGGCATCAAATTACAACTCCAGATACAAGCCTGCAGAGGTTTTATGGCTCAATGGAGAAGGCCATTTAATCCGTGCCCGCGAAAGTTTTGAAGATTTACTTAAAAACCAGATTCCGTTACCCATAGCAGCGACAGTCTAAAATAGGAATCCCATTTGTCCATGCAAATGGGATTTTTTTATTATTAAACCCATAGCAATTTGAAACCTGTTTCATTCCAAAAAAATAATCAATCCTTAACATACTGCATGAAGTAGTTTCTTTACATTTGGAATTCTTACAAAAAAAAGAAACAATGAATAGACGAAAATTTTTCAAGAATGGCTCTTTATTTGCAATTGGCGCAACTGTACTAAATCCTTTTGAAGGCAATGCACAAGATTTTGATACTTTAAACAAAAATAAAAAAGCCAAAAACATCATTGTGATTATTAGCGACGGAATGAGTATCGGAACCCTAAATATGGCTGATCTGTACCTGAATAGAAAAATGGGAAAGGGAAGCAATTGGATTCAATTGTACAAAGACAATAAAGTAACTCGCGCATTAATGGATATGGCTTCTGCCTCTTCCATCGTTACAGATTCTGCTGCTGCAAGTTCTTCATGGGGAAGCGGTTTCCGAGTCAAAAATGGCTCGTTAAATGTTGGAATAAATGGAGAAGAATACCTCCCAATATGGCAAAAATTTAAAAAAGCAGGAAAAATGGCTGGTTGTGTAACTACAGTACCTATCACACATGCCACACCAGCCGGTTTTTGTATTGCCTCAAAAAGCAGAAACAGCCAGGAAAGTATTGCTGAAATGTATCTAGACTTGAAATTTGATATCATGATGGGTGGCGGAAATAATTATTTTTCATCCGAAAGCCGTAAAGACAAACGCGATATGTACCAAGAATTTTCTAACAACGGATTTTCGGTAGTTAAAAATAAAAGTGAAATGCTGGCTAGCGACAACAGTAAACCAATACTTGGCCTATTTCATAATGATGGCCTTCCTTACTCAAAAGATAGAGAAAGTAGCAAGGAATTATCGGGTTCCATTCCTACTTTAGCTGAAATGACGGAACGTGCAATTGATAAAATGAAAGACCACCCCAATGGTTTTGTGCTTCAAGTCGAAGCTGGAAAAGTAGATTGGGCCGCACATGGAAATGACATCACGGGCTTACTTTATGATCAAGTTGCCCATGACGATGCGGTGAAAGTAGCAATTGATTTTGCAGAAAAAGACACAAATACTCTAGTCATCATTACTACAGATCATGGAAATGCTAATCCTGGAATTATTTACGGAAAAGATGCTGATGCTAATTTTGACAGCATTCAAAAGTACAAACAAACAAACGATTGGATTTTAAATGGAATTGGTCAGGAAACTACCGTATCACAAGTGATAGAAAGAATTGAATATGCAAATAGAACAATTCTAAAAGAAAATGAAGCTAAGGAAATTTTAAATTTTTATTCGAATATTAAACTGGAAGAAGGCCTATATAATCCTAAACATCTACCGTTCAAAGTGCTGGCAGAAATTCAAAAGAAACACAATTCAGTAGGTTGGATTAGTATGGATCATTCCGCTGATTATACTGAATTAGCCCTATATGGTCCTGGAAGCCATTTACTAAAACCATTTATAAAAAACACTGACTTGCATCATCTAATGCTAGAAGCTGCTGAAATAGAAAATAAATTTTAGCATAAACAAGACTCTGAAAATCCAAGTAAAATAAAAAACGTCCGTCTTTATCCTAAGACGGGCGTTTTATTATTAAACTCAACTTAGGTTTATTTATCGTCATCTAAAAGTGTGTCTAACACTTCAGATTCCGTACCATTTGGAAAAGGAATTTTTAGCATTTGTGAAAGTGTAGGAGCAATTTGCGTAATGTACTTTTTAGCATGCAACTCTCCTTTAGGAACTTTCCAACCATAAAAAAGCAACGGTACATGAGTATCATAGCTATTAAGTGTTCCGTGCGTAGTTCCGGTAGCTTGATACTGCATATAACCCGCCTTATCTAACACCACAATTTCACCATTTTGTCTCGGATCATATCCCTTAGAAATAAAACTCAAAAAATAATCATCTCCGGAAGAAGCTAAAATTTCTTCCTCAGTATACACTCTTTTAACTTGCTCCTGTGTCATCAAAAACGTTTTAAAACTTTGTTTTACAACATTCATATCCAATCCTTTATTCTTAATAATTTCTGTATTAAAAAACAGATTAAAATTAGAATAATCCAAAACTAAATCAGCACCGAAACTTTCGTTAGAAAACTTTTTCAATGCTGCAACAATATCTTTAGAAGGTATATTTTTTACATTGTATTTATTATCTTTTAAATAATTTGGATTTTCGGCGCCTGCATGATCAGCAGTCAAAAAAAGCAAATAATTATCTTTTCCAACCGTTTTATCTAAGTAGGTTAAAAACTGAGCAATAGTCTCATCTAAACGTAAATAAGTATCTTGCAACTCCATAGAACGAGGCCCAAAAGTGTGACCAACATAATCAGTAGAAGAGAAACTAACAGTCAAAAAATCTGTTATATCATCTTTTCCGAGGGATTCATTTTCTATAGCTTTCATCGCCAAGTCAGCTAAAATATCATTGCCAAAAGGAGTAGAACGTAAAATATCAGCCCCTTTTTCTTTATAAATTTCTTTCAAATCATAAGGAAAAACAGGTCTTTTAGTTTTATCCAATTTTCCTTCATATGGATTATCATCTGCAAGACTTTCATTATAAGTAGCAACCGGCTTAAATAAATCCCAGCCTCTATTGATATAATTCATGTATCGTTTTTCTTCATTGAATTCTGTAACCCAATCCGGTAATGCTAAACCATAAAAAGTACTTGAAATAAAGGCTCCTGTTTTACTGTACCAAAAAGCCCAATTGGCAAAGTGACCTGCTGGTAAAATGGAACCACGATCTTTGATACTCAACCCGATTACTTTGCCTTCAAAATTTGTTGCCATTCGTAACTCATCAGTGATGGTAGTGCTTAAAAGGTTTTTTGGAGACATAGCCCCCTCATTTTCTAAACCATCCCCAACTGTTTTCACAGAGGCATCGTCAGTGCAATACAAATCCTTTCCTGTCGCTTTATTAAACCAATCATTCCCTACAATGCCATGAGTAGATGGTGTAGCTCCAGTAAAAATACTGGCATGACCAGGGGCAGTATAGGTGGGTACAAAATTATAATGCATGTTATGAAATGTGTACCCCTTATCCATTAATCTTTTGAATCCATTTGATGAAAAATCATCTGAAAAACGATATAAATATTCCATTTTCATTTGATCCACAACGATACCAACTACTAATTTGGGTCTTTGCTGCGCTTGCAAATTTGACATAAGAATAAAGACACAAAACAAAAATATTTTTTTCATAATAAAAATTTTAATTTTACAAAAGTACATTTTTGATTTCGAAAAAACTTAACTAAGGAAAATCTACATATAAATTTAACGGTAACATAACCATTACAATCCTAGTAGCATGAAAACAAGTCGAACAAATTCTCAAACTATTAAATAATAATTTAATTATATGTTGTCGTAGAACCAGACAAGAAAAAGTCGGCAAAGATATTTCCTCAGGTAAATAAAACAATCAGTAATGCTAAAAAAGTACTTTTAGGCATTCATCATAATTGTGCAAACCAGCAATATGTACAAAATTATCTTGATAAGTTCTGTTATAAATTTAATAGAGGCTATTTTGGAAACAAACTATCGGATACACTCTTGATTGCTGCTTTAGAAACAATTTGGTATTAGGTACGGATAGTCATATAAACTATTATCAGTTCAACTTCATTTCTAATATCTTCAGGAATTTGAACACATTGAAAATATATTTTCATTTCTTTTTCAGTTTGTAATTCAAAAACATCGCCTACTTCTATTATTTTGCTTTCAAAATTTCAATAAAAAAAGTCTTTCTACACTATTTAACAACAATTTCTTTTAGGCCTATTCGGCATTATTTTAGTATTCAATCGATTAAAAAGAGTAAAAACTCTCTCGATATGATTCCATTCTAAAGAATAAAGCGATTGGGTACCGCTAATTTTTCTACAAATCAATTTTACTTTTATCAAATCATCTAAATGTTTCGAAACCGTAGATTGTGATAAAGGGATTTCGCTTACTAACTCTTTACAGGTTCTGTCCTTGTGTTTCGATAGTATCGAAATAATCATAACTCGTGCGGGATGCGATAAACATTTTGATAAAGTAGCTAGTTCAATTTCAAAAGAATGAAACTCTACATTTTTATTTTTTGGCATTAATCGTATTTATTAGATAATAAAAAAATTAAAACAAACATACTATATTTTAACATAAACAACTTAAAAGCAATGACTTATTAAAAAATAATTTATTGATAATCGTAACTATACGATTTAACAAACAAACTTAAAATAAACTTACTACGTATTTGTTTTTACATTTATTTAACATTTTACAAAAAAACTATGATTAAAAAATTATTTTGTTTGTTCTGTTTCTTTATAATTGCAAATTCCTACGCACAGGAAACCACAGGCGTGTTGAGAGGCACTATAGATAATGACCAGAATAATCCCATTGGATTAGCTGCTATTACTGTAACTCAAAATTCAACTGGAACAAAATACACTGCTATTTCCCAAGAAAATGGTTTTTTTGCTTTCAATCAATTACAACCCGATTCAAACTACAGTTTAGAAGTTTATTTTAATGGTTTTGAAACTTACAAACAAGAAAATATAGTTATCCGGTTAGGAAAAATAATTAATCTAAAAATCAATCTAGCTCCCAAAACAGAAGAACTAAAAACGGTTGAAATTGTAATACAAAAAGGAGCTAGAAACAGCAACGATAAAAGAATCCGAATTGATCAGATTATTAATTTACCTACCTTAAACAGAAGTATTCAGGATGCGACTCGCCTACTGCCAGAAGTCAATTTAAATTCATTTGGCGGAGCTAATTATAGATTTAATAATTTAAGTATTGATGGTAGTGCCACTAATGATGTTCTTGGGTTTCAAGAACCGGCAAGTGGCGCAGCGGGATCAGTAGCTTCTGGAACGCCGGGTGGCTTAGCAGGAACTCAACCTATTGGCTTCGGTGCTATTAGTGCTTTATCTGTAAAAACAGCTCCTTTTGATGTGACTTTTGGAAATTTCACCGGCGCGAGTATCAATTTAGTTACCAAAAATGGAACCAATACAACGAATGGAAGTGTTTACGTCTTTTTACGAAATAGATCTTTAACAGGGAATTATTCAGATGGTATTAAGCAACAATCGGCAGCCTTTTATGATATAGTTGCAGGTGCTAGTATAGGTGGACCAATAGTAAAAAATAAATTATTTTATTACTTTAATGCAGAATTTTCGGATCGTTCTGAACCTGTATTAAATGCTCCAGGAAGTGCTAATTCCAATATTTCAAAAGAAACCGTAAATCTAATAGCAAATCGATTAAAAACGAAGTATAATTATGATCCGGGAATCTCTGAAGGAGCAACTTTGGAAAGAAAAAATACGAAACTTTTTTTACGTTTGGATTATAATATTTCTGATAAACACAAACTTACATTGCGTAACAATTTTGTTACTGGCTTTGCTGATAACTTAGAATGGTCACAAAACATCTTCAATTTTGGAAATCAAGGGTTCCGACATAATTCTACCACTAACAGCATTGTTGCTGAACTAAAGAGTAGATTCACAAACAATCTTTCGAATAAATTAACTATTTCCCACACCACAGTTAAGGATGACAGAACCTTTAAAGGCAAAGTTTTTCCACATATCGAAATTATTGACAACACTTCAAATACTATTTTTGCTGGAACGTATAGAGAAGCAGCAGTTTACGGACTGACTTTGAACACTTCGCAATTTACAGATAATTTGACGTGGTATAAAAACAATCATACGTTTACATTAGGAACGTCAACGGAATTCAATGATATACAATACCGATTCCTTACTGCCTTTAACGGAAGATGGCAATACAGCTCTGTAAATAACTTTTTGATGGATAAACCAAATCGAGTAAGAGGGGTGTATAACATTGAAGGTAATGATTTTGAATACAATAAAAAAACACCATCAGCCGATTATCAAGTAGTTTTATCAAGTGTTTATTTACAAGATGAAATAAAAGTTAATGACAAATTAGGTTTATTAGCCGGAATACGAATTGATGGTCAGTTTTCAGGCAATTTCCCCGTAAGTTCACAAATACAAAGTACCCCAGAATTTGCTAAATACAAAAACAAAATAAACAATTCTCCTGTAATTAATCCCCGAGTTGGTTTTACTTATAACTTTGATGAAGACGAGAAATATGTTTTGAAAGGTGGTTCCGGATTGTTCACCGGTAGGATGCCTTTTGTATGGTATGCTTATTCTCACTATATCTCGGGTACCAAATATTTCAATATCGATTTTAGACCTACAACCCCTTTAGATTTGACGAGTGATTTGAGTTCATTAGAAGCTAAACAAGGCAAGCGTTTAACTGAGATTAATTTAGTCGATAATAATTTCAGTTTACCACGGGATTGGAAAAGCAATTTAAATTTTGATATTAAATTAAAACATAATTTCGGAATTCAATTAGAAGCTACCTATACTCAAGTTTTAAAAGGGCTACTATTTCAATCTATAAACAGAAAAGAAGATTTAAAAGCGAACTTTACAGGAGCCGATAACAGGCCTTATTATACTACAAGTGGTGATGCAGCAAAAATTAACACTAATTTTACCAATGTGTTTCTGTTGACCAATACCAATCAGGGTTACCGTTACAATTTAACCGTTAGTTTAACCAAATCAGCTCCACATTATAACGGATTTGTGGGCTATACTTATGGTGAAAGTAAAGATATTAGTAGTACGGTAAGAAACTCTCACGCCGCTAATTTCGAGTTCAATCAAGCGTTAGTTGCTAATTCGCCGAAGCTGGCCTATTCTAATTTTGATTTAAGACACAAAATCATTTCGTATCATTTCTATGATTTAGCTTTCAAGAAAGCATCCTTGCGTTTTGGACTAATTTATAATGGCCGTTCCGGAAGTCCGTTTTCCTTTGTATACGAAGGCGATATAAACAGAGACGGTTCAGCTAAAAATGATATTCTATACATCCCAAGAAACCAGTCAGAAATTAAATTACAAGATATTGTAGGGCCTAACAATACTGTATTGGCAACTGCCGGTCAACAATGGGCTCAATTAGACAGTTACATCAACAATAATGAGTTTTTAAGAGACCGAAGAGGTCAGTATGCAGATAGAAATGCCGCTCGCACACCTTGGAATCATCAAGTGGACGCCAAAATTGTTTTTCAACAAAAAATAGCTAAAAAAAGTCTGGAATTCTCCTTGGATATTTTCAATTTTGGTAACCTGATTAATAAGAATATTGGGGCACAACATTATGTGCCTAACATTAATAATTCAGGATATGCCTTATTGGATTTTGTGAAAATTGAAAATGGTAATCCCGTTTTTCAATTCAAAAACCCACAAAGCAAACCTTATTTAGTAGATACAATAAATTCTCGTTGGCAAGCGCAATTTGGGATAACCTACTTGTTCTAAAACTAAAAAATTCAAATTAGAAACACAATTCTACTCCACTTTACTATCCTCCATTTAGAATTGATAGTAAAGTGGAAATATTGTATGCAGGAATTCCGCTTTGAAAATTTGTCTTGTCCTGAATAACCGATACAGATTATTAGATAAAAAAGAATATCAACAAAATATAAAGCAACAACTACAGATCAAGCATATTTTATAACCATAACAATGGAAGGTTGGGTTGATATTTTTACGCGAATCAACCAAAAGTACAATATCGTTAATGCTTTGCAATATTGTCAGGATAAAAAAGTACTTGAAATTTATGCCTATTGTATTATGCACGGTAATATACATTAAATGTCCAAAGCCAAAAATGGCTTTATTCTATCAGAGGTCATGCGTGATTTTAAAAAATATACCTCAAATAAAATTATTGAAACTATAATGGAAGATCCAAAGAGTAGTAGGGAGAGGCTATTGTACAATTTTAAAAAAGCATTTGAGCATCTTAAAAGAGATCAAAGCTATAAAGTACGGCAAGACGGATATCACGCTGAGATAATAGAAACCAATTGGTTCATAAAACAAAAGGTTGATTATATACACAATAATCCTAATCCTGTTAAGGATAAAGTAGTTACCTTGCCAGAGGATTATTATTTTAGTTCTGCAAGAAATTATGCAGGATTAGAAAATGATTTGGATATTGTAATGTTGGATTTACTTCGTCAGTTCGGCTAAAGCCTCGGGTGTTTTAGATTGTTGATTTACTATGTGGGCACGGATTAGAAATCCGCCTATCGTTCCCGAGATATCCGGGGTTATCAGGTGTTAATGCACCCCATTCAGAATGATTATAGGTATCTCCTGCAACTCCATTTTTAGGACATTTTGTACAACCTCCATCAGGATCAATCCTACTATTCGGGTTATTCCCCATCCCTAGGTACGGACTTGCATATTGCCTATAAGAATCCGTACTTAACCACCTGCCAATCCTACTATCCCAGAGTCTCAGCGGAAAAGCCTCCATTCCAGTTTCAGAGTCGACTTCCTGCCCTTGAAAAGCGTACTTGTATTAATCTCCTTTAAGACAGATACATATTTAAATTTAGATAGGTCCTATCGGAATAGGGGTTTTCAAAGA